>JABHAX010000052.1 GCA_018674095.1 Fidelibacterota bacterium | reverse complement strand
TGGGTATGTATGAATAAATATGATTAAAGATGAAACAAAAAAGCCCCACGATTAAGTGAGGCTTTTCAGACGAGACACTTGGTATTATTCTCGAGTGCGCCCGAGAGGATTCGAACCTCCGACCTCATGCTCCGGAGGCATGCGCTCTATCCAGCTGAGCTACGGGCGCAATAAAAATTGATTAAAATCTGAACCTGTAGCGAAGCTGCCTGTCCCGATTTATCGGGAAGCTACGGGCGCAATATGGATGAAAATTTACAAAGGCTAAATTCTTTGTGATACTGAAATCTCTGCAGCTTCAATGGTATTTTCAACAAGCATTGCAATCGTCATAGGTCCTACTCCCCCCGGAACGGGCGTTACAGCAGAAACTTTATCTTGAATTGATTCCCAATCTGCATCACCCACAAGTTTATATCCTTTTTCCGTATCTTCATCAATGCGGTTAATGCCAACATCAATTACAACTGTTCCATCTTTAATCATTTCACCAGTAAGAAAATTTGGAACGCCCAAGGCGACTATGACAACATCAGCCAATTTTGTAAAATCAGAAATGTTGGGAGTTCCGGAATGACAAATTGTCGTTGTGCCATTAGCTCCCTTCTGCTTCAAACTTGTTAATATAGAAATGGGTCGTCCAACAATATTGCTTCTGCCCACCACAACCACATGCTTTCCTTTTAAATCAATAGAATAATGGGTTAAAAATCTCATAATCCCTTTGGGTGTACAGGGAATAAATCTTGGATTCCCAATAGAAAGAAGACCTGCATTTTCAGGATGGAATCCATCCACATCCTTTATAGGATCAATGGCTTCAATAATTTTTTGTGAATTGATATGGTTTGGTAAAGGAAGCTGTACGAGAATTCCATGAAATTTATTATTTTGATTTAATTCATGAATCAGAGTTAATAAATCACGTTCAGATGTTTCTGAATTAAGGGGGAACGACTCCGTCAATAAATTTAATTGCTTAAACTTCTTTGCCTTTGTGCGGACATAAATTTGGGAAGCAGGATCTTCGCCAACGAGAATAACTGCAAGCCCTGGAATTATATCATTTTCCTTAAGGAATGAAATTCGTTTTTTTAGATTATCATAGACGTAAAGGCTAACATCCTTACCGGAAAGGATCAATGGATTAGACATAGATAAAAAGATTTATAGTTAATCTTGTTTTTTCGCTAGGGAGAATGGAAAGGAACATAGAAAATAAAAAAATGGACATAGAAATTTTCATAGAAAATTTATTTAGCCGGATTAATTTTTATTTGTTTTTTCTTCGTGAACTTAGTGGCTAATGAATGAGCTTAAACAGATTCGTCGATAAGTTCGATAAGTGAAGAAATTTTTTGTTCGACTTCGGTATCTTCAGAATCGCCAGATTGACGCGCATTAAATAATTCGTCTGTAATATTCATAGCGGCTAAAATCGCAATGCGAGTAGAAGATTGTGTTGTTGAAAAGCCCGATTGAACTTCTCGCATTTTACCGTCTAAATATTCCCCAATTCTTTTAATGTATTCTGGATCCGCAGGTGCTTTGACAGAGTATTCTTGTCCAAAAATGGATATAGAAACTTGGTTACTTTCTTCGTTCATATTAATTCTGCTCCAATTGATCAACCAAATTAATTAGGTTTCTGACCTTTTCTTCAATTAAGGATAATTTTTGGGATTCCTGAACTGATTTTTCAGAATCAATATTTTTTTCCCGCTCACGTTCAAGGGATGAAACCAATTCTCGAATTTTTAGTTCAAGTTCGTTAAGTAAGGATATATCTTTCATGACCTTAATTTAGCAAGAAAGTCCTTCTCGGCAATACGGATAATGTCGTTTATTACAGGAGTTACATCTTTATCTTCAAGTGTTTTAGTAGTATGCTGAAATTCGATAGAAAAAGTAACGCTTTTTAGGCCTTCTCCTAATGCATCTTCATCAATAAATATATTTATGGGTTTTGCCTCAATAATAATATTTTTCCCTTTTTTCAATATCATTGCTTCTACCGGACCAGTATTTTGAGTTTTTGGCATGACAAGATTTAAATCACGTTGAATTTTTGGAAAAAGAGAAACTGTTTTAAATTGTTTTTTCCCATTCATCATTTTTAATAAAGGACCAAGATTTAGTTCAAAACCAAATACATTCTCTATGTCTAAATCCATTTGATTGATCCAATCTTGGGATAATCTACCCATAGCTCCCACAGATTGTCGATTTATTAGTATGGTTTGTCCATAGTCAAATCCAGGATGAGATTCTCGTTTTAATTCAAATCGCATACGATATTTGTCTTTAAAAAGACCGGATAAATGGCCTTTTAATGTGAATAGATCTTCATTCAAAGAATCGCTATGTACAGAACCAGCTCTTGCTTCGCCCAAAATTATTCCGGCTAAATTACGATATTCAATTATACCTTCAAATCCATCACCTTTTTGAGCATGGACATTTGCTAATTCAAATAATCGTAGACTTGATGTACCATTTTTTAAATTAAAATCAGCCGCTTTCATGAGTCCAGGTAATAATGATGTTCTTAAAAAAGCCATTTCTTGGCTCAAAGGATTCATCATTTTAATAGGTGTATTTCCAGAAAGATTTGAAAGGTGTTCATTTTGCAAAGAATTGGAGTAAATCTGATTAAACCCGAATCCTGATAGAGTTGTCCGAATTGGGTCTATCTTTTTTTCAGGATCCGGTTCATCATATCTATAGGGTCCGTAAATATTTTCATCAGCAGGTATTGAATCATAACCAATCATTCTAGCGATTTCTTCAATCACATCAATTTCCCGTTCAATATCAGGACGAAAAGAAGGCGGAACACATGTCCAGTCTATTTTTGTATAAGTAGATATAAATCCAATTGCAGCAAGAATTCGATCAACTTCTTTGCATTCAACATGATGCCCTAATACCAAATCCAGTTCCGAACGTCTTAAATTAATTTCACTTTGCGTTTTTTTGTTAGGGTAAATATCAATCATTTCTGATGACAATTCTCCATCGGCTAATTCCATTAATAATGAAATAACTCTCCAAAATCCTGCAACGTTCCCTTCCGGGTCTGCACCACGTTCGAATCTTTTGGATGCATCCGTACTCATTTGTAGTGATTTCGCACTTTTTCGTGTAGTAACAGGATCAAAGTATGCACTCTCTACTAATACAGTTGTGGTATTGGCAGAGACGGCTGTTTCAAGTCCGCCCATAACACCTGCCAATGCTATCGGCGTTTTTCCGTCTGTAATTAATAAATGAGTGTCTGTTAAAGTGTGCTTTGCTTCATCTAAAGTTGTTAGCGATTCACCTGTGGTCGCTCGACGAATAAGAATCTCTTTTTGATTCAATTT
>JABHAX010000051.1 GCA_018674095.1 Fidelibacterota bacterium | reverse complement strand
GCACCAGTATATACTTCGTTGATTACCACATGTCCGCTGGGTCCATTTTCCGGTATCTGACCCAGAAGATTTTGAAAGTATGTGTCATCGAATGTGGGGAAAATAGCATTGGTGGTGTTATTGTTTCCATCAAAAGAACCTGGGTTAAACGCATCCGGATAAGAGCTTATTAAAATTCGCACATAACGCTTCACATCACCGATCGTTCCTGTGCTTTTCAGGAGATGATAGTGGCTGTAGGGCAGAGAAGAGCCAGTTTCATCATTATTTTTGTCAACTTGGACGGTATATGCTCCTGTGTTGAAATTGCCTGAGACTGCAGATGGAGGTACGAGGGAAGAATAAGATGTTTTTGTCAGTTGCATGCCATGCTCTAATCCGGATAATGCCAAATTCCGAGTTTTAATATCTAAAGCATGAAACCCTGAATTTCGAGATTCTAAAATTACCATACGGGATAAATAAAATGCGAATAAACTGAGTAGAATAAAAATACCCATTGTGGATGCCATGAGTAAAGCACCCGATTCAGACCCCATTTTTTTTGATATGGTTTTTATTCTAATCATGATAGGACATTTTTTTTCCATAACGGAAATTATTTGGATAAATGTAAGATGAAAACCGCACTGAATCATCATCTTGTTTAAATGACATATCCAATTGTAATAATTGCACTGTTTCAGCTTGAGAACCTAGTGTTTGATTTTCACTCAACTGGATCTCCGTAAAAGATTGATTATAATATCGGAATAGTGATTCAGATGTCTTTAGTTGACTTGAAAGTGGATAAGTTGTCCCTGAAATTGCAGTATAATTCAAGTCGCTTACATTTAATAATGAAAACTCGACATTTTCATTATGTGCATTTCTTGAATAAAGATATTTTGGGCCAGAAAGTGTAAAATTGCTCGCAGATCTTTGAAGTCCGCTTTCGCGGCTCATTCGCCAAAAGGCACTTCGAGCTTGCCCAATAAAACTTTGTCGATAGATTGTTTCTTTATAAATATCAGCACCATGTGCTAACATAGAAGCTGCCATGGTGCTAATAATGCCAAGCACTAGGATAACCAAAAGTATTTCGATTAAGGAAAAACCTTTTTGGCTTTTAACTGAATTATATTTTTTCATTATAACCCTGGACTCACGATAAATGTATCGCGTAATGCGGGTAACGTTTTATGATTAATTTCAACCATGACACGTTTAAAATCCGATGGGCCTGTAACGGCTGAGTGAAACCCACTGGATGCTTCAACATAGTCAACTTTAATAGCACATCCAAAGGCTGGATAGTTAGGAATCTCTGAAATAACATATCCGTTGAAATCATCAATATCATCCCAAGTTAAAATTGAGTTTTCTGACGATGATTGGATAGTTTGCCAAGATGCACCATAAATAGTACCGTTATTCCCATTTCCGCTATGGTCTATAGCTGATGATGATCCGGTCCCTTCATCCATTTTCCAATAGCCAACCAGGCCAGTTTCACTGCCCGTGGGAGATGTAGTCATATAGGATTGAATTTGTGATAGAGTTAGGGCAATATTCCACACACTAACTTCAGCTATCAATCCTTCAAACCACTGGCCAGGGAAGTCTGGTTGTTTACCAATTTTAAAGTTTCCAGTACTTGTATTTAATGTTCTACTCTGAGAAATATCAGCAACTCCATCAACATATAATTTGACAGTATTAGCATCGTATGTGACAGTGATAAAATGCCATATATCTTTATTGACTGTAATTGAACCACCAAAGTCACCTCCGTAACCATGAAAAAATAATGCATTATTTTTTACAGCAATATCAAATAAGTTATTCCATAAATCATTACCCCAGCCAGCTACAGTTTCATAACTACTAGAACCATTTCCTCTTTTAATCCATGCGGTTAGTGTTCTTGAAGAGCTTCCTCCTGGGGCAACAAAAGAAGGGATGTTTACATAATCATTCCCTCCGTCAAAAGAAAGATAAGTATCCGTGGGATTGTCACTCCCTAAGGAAGATGACCAAGGTGCTGTGGTATTCTCATCAAAACGACGACTGCGAATTTCTTGAATTTTATTATTGAGCAAAACAGCTTGTTGTGTTAATACTTCAGCCTTAGCGTTCATTACATTGCCCGTGTTCAATGCCTGGAGCAAAATAATAAATCCACCCGAAAGAAGAAGAAGAGCAATCATGACTTCCACTAAAGTAAAACCAGAATTTGGCGATGAATTTTTCATGGTGTAGAAAGAGTCCAATGCCCCGTAACGGTTTGAACTGTTATCAAATTATCTGTATTTAACGTAATTGTTCCCCCTAGGATTGTAT
>JABHAX010000050.1 GCA_018674095.1 Fidelibacterota bacterium | reverse complement strand
TCTTGGCAAAAAATGGAAGACAAAACATGCACTTCGATCTGAATTATTTGAAAACAAAAAATCCCTTAAAAAAGCTATCATATTAAAAGAAGTTTTGGATAAACCGCTGGCATTACGGTAAAGTTCCTTATAATACCGAACCATGTTCATGGAATTATTGCCGTCGGTTCAGCGGATCTGCGATTATGTCATTAACGGACCATATGTCAGCAGGACTTTGGACATCGGCATGGAACTCGTCTTATGGAAATACGGATATGGGATTAGCGATAACGCCTAAATTTAAATATAACCTATATCCATATTCAGAATCGAATCAGCAATCCTTGAGATTACAATATTCCTTGTCGGCAAAACAGGTGGGTTACACCAATACAACAATCTATTTTAAGACGAAATAAAATTTATTTAGTGAAGGTGCTTCCGTTTCTTATAACACTTTAAAACCTTGGGGCTCCATCAATACATCCATCAGTCGAAACCATTATTTCCATGATTTTTCAAAAAATATTGTTTCATTGAATACGGGGTTATCTCTGCGTTTAATTAAAGGATTATCTTTGAATTTGAATGGATCCGGGTCTATGGTTCATAATCAACTTTCCATACCGAAAGGAAATTATTTTATTGAAGATGTTTTACTGGAACGAGCCGAATTGGAGACACAATTCACTTATTTTGCTTCTATCGGATTCTCTTATTCTTTTGGATCCATTTATAATAATATTGTAAATCCAAGATTCAGCGGCGGGGGGGGTACTCATTTTTTATGAGTTATTGATCTTATTGAAACCACTTTTAATGGAGAAATGAATAACGACTTCTAATTTATTCAAACAGAAAATAATCAGATTAGAGCAACCGGTCATAAGTCTTTTTTGCTTCCACTTTTAATTGGTCTAATGTTCCGTTATTATGGATTACAAAATCTGCCATATGAATTTTGTCTTCATCTGGCCATTGGAGGTTTACTCTTTGAAGAAATTGATCAAGAGTTAATCCACCGCGGGTCATCACACGTTCTGTCTTGATTTTTAAATGTGATGTAACCACAAGAACATAATCCATATGTGTATAAGCACCGGATTCATAGATTAACGCGGCATCCACTACAAAAACTTCATGTTTCCCTGATGCCAGCACTTTATCGAAAGTTGAGTCTATAACATCAAATACATAAGGATGGATAATAATATTGAGTCTCTGTTGATGGTCTTCATCATAAAATGCAATCCGAGCTAATTTTGCTTTATCAATTTGGTTATTGGCATTCAGAACATCTGTGCCAAATTCAGCAATAAGTTCACTTTGTGCAGTTGTATTTGTATCGAGAATACGTTTTGCTTCTGTGTCTGCATCAAAAATGTGGGCACCCCATTCTTTAAATAAATCACTAACAGAACTTTTTCCAGATCCGATACCTCCTGTGAGTCCAATCTTTAACATATTATTTTAGAATGTTTAATATTCGTTTAGTGATTTCAGGGATTTCGCCAAGACCATCTACTTCTTTTAAAAGATTCTTTCTTTTATAAAAGTCTAATAATGGCGCTGTTTGTTCCCAATAAATTTGCTGTCGATTTCGGATCACTTCAGGTGTATCATCTGTTCGTCCAGACTCTTGCCCTCGTTTAATTAACCGATTTACTAATTCATCTTCATTCGCTAACAGACTGATGGCACAATCCAAATCGTGTCCAATAGAATGCATCATATCATCTAAACCTTGAGCCTGAGGGAGTGTACGAGGAAACCCATCCAATAAATACCCATTTTCGCATTTTGATTTTGAAATGTGTTCCTTCACAATAGAAATTAAAATATGATCTGGAACAAGCCGTCCCATATCCATATAAAGTTTTGCATCCATTCCAACATTGGTTTTTGCTTTCGCCTCTTTCCGTAATATATCTCCTGTGGAAAGATGTTCAATATTCAATTCATTTTTGATACGGTCAGCCTGTGTTCCTTTACCCACACCTGGCGGTCCCATGATCAATAGTTTCATATTTTTACCTATGTATTAATTAAATTAATATTCCAGCAATAGTTGCTGTTAACCACGAAGCTAATGCTCCGCCGATCATTGCTTTTGTTACTAAAGCTGCTAAATCTTTTTTTCTGTCTGGCGCCATGCCACCGATTCCGCCCAATTGAATTCCGATTGATCCAAAATTTGCGAATCCGCATAGAGCATAACTGGCAATAATTGCTGTTCTTTCTGAGATTTGACCCGATGCAATAATTCCTTTCAGATCGCCATATGCAATAAGTTCTGTAAAGGCAATTTTTTTCCCCATAAGGGTTCCCATAATTGCAGATTCATCCCATGGAACGCCCATTGTCCAAGCTAAAGGTTGAAAAAATAAACCCAATAATTCATCAATGGAAGTATTTGCAAATCCCAAAAGGAAATTAATCATGGCAACAATGGAAAGAAATGCAACTAACATGGCAGCAACATTCGCCGCCAATTTTAATCCATCAGTGGCACCGTTTCCCAGAGCTTCCATGGCGTTTGAGCTGGTTTTTTCAATATCCATTTTCAAATCACCCATTGTTTCGGATTCTTCAGTTTCAGGATAAATAATTTTTGCCATTACGAGGGCTGCAGGTGCAGACATAACAGATGCGGCTAAAAGATGTCCAGCAATCCCAGGAATATCCGTAAGCCATTTTACATAAATTGCAAGGACGCCACCAGCAACAGTTGCGAACCCTCCAACCATGACTGCCATGAGCTCAGATTTTGTCATTGTGTTGATAAATGGGCGAATCATCAGAGGGGCTTCAGTTTGTCCCACAAAAATATTGGCAGAAACACTCAATGTTTCTGATCCGCTGGTTCCCATTGTTTTTTGCATGGCTTTTGCAATCCATTTTACTACAATTTGGATAACACCAAAATGATACATGACGGACATAAGTGCCGAAAAGAAAATGATGGTAGGCAAAGCTCGAAAAGCAAAATTAATGAGAGCCACATCAAACCCCACTCCAGGAACAAAGGATGTAAATAAGAAATCACTTCCAGCATCTGAAAAACTAATGAGCTTTGAAATCGCTTTATCTAAAAACCCAAAGATTGGTTTACCCAAAGGTGTTTTTAAAATAAAAATAGCAAAAGTGAGTTGAATTCCTAATCCCCATCCTACTAGCCTAAGATTTATTTTTGAGCGATCATTTGAAATTGCAACTGCAATTCCAAGAAGGGCCACAATTCCGATAAGTCCAGTATATTTTTCCATTAATTATCCTTAGGTTTTTCGTAACAATTTCGACACCGTGCTTCGTATTTATCTAGTTCCCCAATAACCACTTGCTCAGCGTCAGTAGATGTGCGTTGGGTGTAAGTGGCTGGATTCCCACATTGTACACAGATGGCTCTTAATTTATCCAAATAATCCGCTTCACACATAAGTTGAGGCATAGGTCCAAATGGCATGCCACGATAATCAGTATCCAAGCCTGCAACTACCACACGTTTTCCATTATTGGCGAGTATTTTGCAAATCTCCAATATAGAGTCACCAAAAAATTGGGCTTCATCAATCGCCACAACAATCGCATCAGTTGATAATTCCAAAATTTCTTCCGGCGTGTCAACTAAATGTGATTCAAGTTTGACTTGATTATGACTTACAATATGTGAATCACTATAACGTGAATCAATCCTTGGTTTAAAAACAATGGTTTTCATTTTTGCGATTTGGGCTCGCCGAAGTCTTCGAATCAATTCTTCTGTTTTTCCAGAAAACATGCTACCGCAGATTACTTCAATCCAACCAGCGTTTATGGGTGTTAATGTCATAGTTTTTTTAAAATAGAATTTATTTTAGTCCGGATCAGGTCCACAGCAACTTTATTTTCGCCACCTTCAGGTACAATCAGATCAGCGTAGTATTTTGATGGTTCTACAAATTGTTCATGCATGGGTCGTACAGTTGACAAATATTGTTTATTCACCGAATCCGGTGTTCGTCCACGTTCATGAATATCCCGAGTTAATCGACGAATAAATCGTATATCCGGTGGAGTATCTACAAAGATTTTGATTGAAAATAATTCTCTTAATTGAGAATAATGTAGTGTAAGAATCCCTTCTACAACAATAACATGATGAGGGCTAACTGACGTGGTTTTATCCATCCGAACATGTGTTGAAAAATCATAGGTTGGTATCTCAACATTTTTTCCGTTTAATAACATTTTTAAGTGTGATTCAAAAAGGTCGATATCAATAGAATCAGGGTGATCGTAATTCTGATTAACTCGGTCCTCATACATAATATGGGATAAATCATTATAATAAGAATCCTGCTCAATTACAGCGACTTCACCTTGTCCATATTCACTCAGGATTCCTTTTGCAAGAGAAGTTTTTCCAGAACCGGTTCCCCCTGCGATACCAATAATAATTTTTTTCATAATAAATGTGAATCGTCAAATGCCTCAGGTAGAAGTTCCGAAGATGAAAGGGTCTTTACCAATCCGTTTTTATCGCAAATATGAATAGGTATGTCTTTGCATAAATCCCAAATCACTTGGCGACATGCACCACACGGAGATCCACCATTTTCTGTAGAAACTGCCAATGCTTTAAACGAAGTATGTCCTTCAGCAATGGCACGGAAAAGTGCAGTTCGTTCCGCGCAACAAGTTAATCCATAGCTTGATGATTCAACATTACATCCACCCACAATTTCCCCAGACTCGGTTTCAACTGCGGCACCTACTTTATAATTTGAATAAGGTGCATGTGAACGTTTTCTCATGTCATTTGATGTTTCAATAAGTGTACGATTCATATTTTTTCCATTCGGAATTGTTGAAAATAGTTTAAAGTTAAAATACCAAAAATAAAGCCACCCACATGAGCAAACCATGCCACTCCGCCAGTTGTATCAATGCCTAAACTACCAAACCCACTGCTTAACTGCATTAAAAACCAGAGTCCCAACACGATTTGGGCGGGTACTTGAATTGTAGTAAAAAAAATAAAAATAAAAACAAACACATGAACACGAGCTTTTGGAAACCGAATCATGTAAGCCCCCAATATTCCCGCAATTGCGCCGCTAGCACCGACCATAGGAATGGTGGATGTGGGGTCCATGAAAAATTGACTTAAACCTGCGCCAACGCCACAAGCTAAATAGAAAAGTAAAAATTTTGAATGACCTAAAATACTTTCAACATTATCCCCGAAGATATAGAAGAACCACATATTCCCTAAAATATGAAATAAACCACCATGCAAAAACATAGATGAAAAAAGAGTCAAAAAATTAAACTCTGATGGAATAAAACCGAATGTATAAACGAAATTTCTTGCCAAATCTGGATTATTTCCAATTCCGAAAAATTGAAAAAGGAAAATGGCAATATTGACCCCAATTATCCCAAACGTTACAATCGGGAATAGGATCCGTGGATTATCATCTCGATACGGAAAAAACATTAAAAGACAACAAAGTAGATGGTTTCGGCAGACTCATTATTCATCCGATCTCGAACTTTAAATTCTATCTTATGTTGTCCTTTTGTTAAAGGTTGTTCAATTCGATAACTGATCTCTTTTTTTATGGGTTGATAAGCGGCAAAAACCGGCAAGTCATTTAACAAGAGGTCAAAGGATGATTCCTGAGGCTCTATACCAGAAATGAGATCATCCACCAGTATTTTTATTTGGGTCACATCTTTGATATGATAGCGTCCGCTATTATCTGGGAACATCCTTTTAATCAGGGGTGAGTCTAAATCTTGGATGACAGTTACTGCATCCAAGTGATCTAACTCCGCTGTGAGAATTTGTTTCTGTCGGCTATTCTCTGTGGGTGTATAAATCCAATCTTCTGCTTTTGGATCGTAATAATAAATCCCAAGGTTTGAATGAGCGACCAAATCTTTTTCGTACCGAATTCCAACGCGAAATTTATTTTTCAAAGCTATATCATAAGGCTGTAATTGATACACAGGAGACATATGAAAACCATCTTTTACAGGAACAAACTCTTTCGATTGTTCTATCCAAATTATATTAGTTTGAAAGAATGTATTTTTTTTCGTTTGAATAGAACAATTTTGATCATTAGAAATCACAAACGATTCTTCTCCTGGGCCAGTGGGTGTGAATTGATAATGGAATCGTGTTTCACGGGTCTTTCCCTCATGTGATAATTCAACATCGATATATTTCATATCCTTCACAACATGATGAGATAATCTTTCTGTTAAAAATGTATTAGGACGAATTTGATTCAATGCGTAAGACATGAATGTGTTATCATTCGCTAATTTTAACGTTGCTCGAGCTGGAGCATATTGGTCCATCTCAACTTGAAAAAATAATCCCCTCTCTGTATTAGCAATTTTTAATTCAGGTCGAATATCTATCACATTTAAACGGGGTTTATTTGCAGTCCAATGGTAAGGTGATACCATGCCACCCAATTGATTAATACCGATAATTTGTAATATTCGATTATGTAATGGTTTAATCGGAAGTGTAATATGTAAATCTTTTTTAACTTGTTCTGCGTGGATGATTTTTACTTTTTCATCTGGAAATCCATAAGATGTAAACGAGTAAACAACCGCATCACGAATAGGAAGGCCACCTCGAATCGGTGATAATGCCAATGTGATAACTTTATCATCTCTTAGAATTTCTTTAGCTTGAAGCGACATAGGGAAGGTGCCAATTACCATACCTCGAATAACAGCCTTGTTCTCTTTTGCATCAAAAATATTGATTTCAACTGAATGGAAGCCCGGTGTGAGTTGAAGAATCCCTGAATTTTCTAAAGTATGAATAGAAATCTTGGGGTGTTCTTCAAGACGATACAGTTTCTGAAATTCGCCTAAATTTTTTCTTTTCAAATCATATTGAATAACGGTTTTGGCTGCTTTACCATGTTTGAATGGAATCTGTGAATAATCTAATTCAAATTTCATTTTTCCATCAATGATAAGTTCTACGCGGTGGAATTGATAAATATTATTTCCACCTTCTCGTTTATCCACCGCTTCAATGGCAAAAGCAAATTCACCAAAAACACTGACTGTATCAGCAAAATGATAAATCCCGGATTTATCTCTGAACAAAGGCATCGTTTGTATCAGTTGACTTGCATTAATCATGGAACCTTGAGAAATAGGAATCAATGCCAGTTTCTTGGGAATGGGCATAACATGATCTGGAAGATCGAATGCCATGGTTAGAGGATTTAATGGTACACTTTTACTTGTACGATATTCAAAATGAAGATGTGCCCCAAATGAATTCCCTGTATTTCCGGAATATCCGATTACGTCTCCTTTTTTTACTTGGAATTCTCGCTGAGAAAAATGGGCATCAACTTTATAGCTTCGTCGTTTAGCTTGTTGCAGTCGCCAAACTTTTTCAAGGATTGGCATAAATTTATCCAAATGTCCATAGACAACTTCATGTCCAGAAATACTTGTAAGATAAAGTGCTTTCCCATATCCATTGTAATTAGACGTCATGCGGTGGATATAGCCGTCTTCCACAGCGATTATTTTTTCTCCGCTTCGCCCGTTCGTTTTGATATCCAAGCCCATATGGAAATGGTCGTCCCTGTTTTCACCAAAATTGGATGAAAAGGTTCGACTGACCTGAGTTGGCCATTGGATGTCTTGGCTGAATAATCCAGCAGACAAGAATAAAACGAATGAGATGAAGTGATGATTCATGGAATAAATAATAAGTTATAATTTATTCCAATCTTATAGGGTTTTTCAATGAGTGATTTGATTCATACTCATACTTTATGTAAACTCGCAAAATTATTTTAATACAATTACGAGGAGTTCAAAATGAAGAAATTTTTAATTGGAATTATAATCGTTGCTTTATCATCAACTGTCTTTGCTATCGGCGGGTTAGGATTAAGTGTTAATTCAAGTTCCTTTTCTGTTGATGCCGGCTCATCGGACCTGATGGTTGAGGGGCTTAATGTAGGAAGCTTTTCTTATGATGGGTTTGAAAACGGTGGTGGAATAGGCGTTTACCTTTATTTGGATATAATCCCAGTAGTGGATTTAGATATCGAATATAGTTTTACAGGTCAGGTCTATGATTTTACCTTCAAGAATGCAGTTACACCATCAGAAACATCGGAATTCGCCTTTGCTGCAGGAAGTATGTTTATTACGCTCCAAAAACCGGTTTTTGATTTAGGCATCCCGTTTTTAGCCAAAGCAAAACTTTATGGTGGTTTGGGTATCAATAAAAATGTCTCAACCCCATTGGTGAATCAGGAAATGCTTGAAGCAGTATTTGGTGGAGCATCTGAACTTGAAAATGGCGAATATGATTATACTGCTGTAACAGATTATTTAAAAGATAATGCAGTTGAAACCAGTGGTTTTCATATTGACGCAGGTGTATTCTTTAAAGTTCTGACATTCAGTGGCGCAGTTTATTACAGACAAGTGATTGCTGAAGATGTTATTCCCGGGAATAAG
>JABHAX010000049.1 GCA_018674095.1 Fidelibacterota bacterium | reverse complement strand
TTGATCTACAAGAATTAAGGTGGGCATAACTTGACCATTCAATTTTTTAGCAATTTGTTGATTCGGATCAAGCGCAACAATGAACTCGTGTTTTTGGCTACGTATATAAGATTTTACTTTCCCCATAGATCTGGGAGTATCTTGATTAATCATTAAGACTTTAAACCCTTGTTCAGAATATTCTTGGTGATACTGATCCAAATATCTCATTACTTTTTTACATGGTTTACACCATGTGGCCCAAAAATCAATCATGACTGGTCCGTCTTTTAATAATTCATGAATTGATGTTTGCTCTCCATCTAGTAGGTTTAGTTTTAAATCTGGAATGGTTGTTCCAACTACATTATCAGTGGCAAAAAGCACACCATAACATAAAAATAAAAAAGTGAAGAAATATTTTTTCATAAACAAGACCTGTACGTATGATTAATTGGAATTGATTTCCTTTGTAATTTTAACGGGAATGAGTTAAAAATTACTCAATTTATTTAAGGAGAAGATTAATGATAAAAGCCGATGTTGCCACCGGCTTTTAGTAAAGTGTTTTTTTGCAAAAATAATTTAATTGGTTCCGTTAATGACTATTTGGATTAGAAACCAAACATCCACAGCATTAACAGATCCATCACCATTAATATTCATGATGCCTTCCATACATGGATTCGTTTCGCCACTACCGATTACATCAGATAATGTTAAAATATCATAAATGTCAACAATGGGGTCACCAGAAATGTCTGCATCTCCATTAATATTCCCCAATACATAAACAATATCATTACACTCATCACAGGCATCACCAACACCATCTCCATCCACATCTGATTGATAGGGATTATAAGTATTCATACAATTATCATCGCCATTCATAATACCATCATCGTCAACATCAGGATCCATATCATTAATATTGACTTGTGCCACTTGATAAACTTGCTTAGGTGTAGAATAATTCTGGACAACAGCAATAATCTGTACATTCTCAGAATCCCAGGCACTGCTGACATCAAAGGAACCTGTAAACATTTGAGTTTCACCACTTAAACTAATGTCAAGACCTAAACCATCATTTGTGATCCAGTCCCTAGCAACATTCCTTGCATTATGATATTGTCCAACTGCGCCCCAATAGGACCAAATATTATCTTCAACCACAAAAATATCAACTTTTTGTTGAGTGGAACTCATATCTTCATCCATAGATACGGTTACTTCATATGATACTTCATTTTCATCGGTATTATAAAATCCATTGATAGTAATGTCATAAGGAGTGCTATTCCCAACAAAAGAGTTATAAATAGGAAGAAAAGCATTATACATTGGGCTCCAATTTGCGTTTGGATACCCACCAACTGTATTTTCGACACCTTGCCATTGTGAATGAGGAATTCCACCAACACCATACATATTTCCTCTTTGACTATATAGAGATGGAAGATCAAAATCTGATCCGCCTGGTGTGTAACTTGGGCTATGCCATTCAATATTAACTAAGGTTTCTGGAAACTCATCTAACATTTCTGAAATCGCGAAACTCGCGGAAGGACAGTATGGTCAGTTAAGTCCCGTAAAATCTTCTACAAACACTTTCATAGATGATCGAGATGCAATTTCAACAGTGGTCCGCAATTCTTGCATTGCCAAATCCACCGGATCAAGCCTTTGGGCAAAAATGGATGAAAGCATTAATAATAAAAATATTTTTCTCATGAGTTTATGTCTCCAAAATTCATTTTGTTTTTTATATTTATAAAATTGGATCGAGATATAACTTTAGCTCATCTTCATTAACGAACTTCAAACTAACATTACTCAAAGATTCAACTTCAGACACAGGTAGAATAAATTCATAAATAGCCTGAATTTCTACAGTTTCCATAGCAATCTGCATAGACCACCCTCCCACGGCGAAATCAATTAGCGGTGAAAATTGGTGTTGAGGGCTATATAAAACTTTATCACTTGTTCTCGAATGCCAATAGCTTTCAGGTGTATCAGCCACAATAATTAACGTGTTTCGATTTTGATCAAAAATTCTCATAATGGGTACAATTCTGAAGGTTCCTGACTTTATGGACTCTACATGTTTTTCAGGAAAATTAAAGGATGTTTTGTCAAAATAAAAAATAGTTAATGACCCATTTTGCTCTAATCCAGTGTAAGGTAATGTTTCCAACATATCTTTAATAATTTTGTCTTTCAATTTATAAACAACCGGAAAACGAACTGTCATATATAATTCATCATCTTCGTGAAATTCAAATTCTGGTCTTTGCAATTCAACATCGTAAGGATTCGATAATAATTGATCCAATACACTAGAAAGCATTCGAGTATTTCCAGCATTCTCAGGATTATCTTCAACTTTCTCATCCACATCAAAATCCATGGACCATTCACCCGCTTTAAATTTTGGAGAATTTACTGTTCGAACATTCTCCTTTTTCCGTTGCCTTGCTCCAAGAAGAATATCCATTGAAGCTTCTAAGTCTGCTAATTGCTGATCCAGATTTGAAGCTACGTTTTCTGATTGAACAGAAATTGGATGACGTTTATTAGTGACTTTAGGTTCAGAGAATGTGGGGAACGGTGAAACTTTTGCAACCGGTGGCGTTGGAAGATAGGGTGAGATAAGTTGATTAATCACAGTTCCCACAGCTTTGTTCAAGGATGGTATCTGTGTATAAACTTCGGTGATTTGTCTGGTACCTAATTCTTCCCAAGTGGCCACATCAACAATCTGTATTGAAACATTAATATTATCCAATTGACGATTATATTTCCCAAGAACAAGAAGATTTCTGGACCCACGCGGTTGCTTTAACATAAGCGCCCTGTCATTCATAATGATTTCTAAATCATCTTTTGTTTTCAACCGAATCCCATAATTATTATTCAATTCTTGGGAAACCATATCGGTTAATCCGGCAGCAATCCACTCAACCGCAGGATCATTTTGGATATTGTCAAAAGGAAGAAGATACACATATGTGTAGGAGTCTCTTCCAAAAAGTGTAGAGAAAAATAGTAAATATAAAAGGATTTTCCGCATCCGTGGGGTCGGTTTCATGAAGTCAATTTAGGGGTATTCAACGGTTTAATCCAGCCCAAAATCATATAGAATTAATGTCCACTTTGTTTTAAGAATTTCGCCCAAGAATCCCGTAATGAGACTGCGCGATTGAAAATAAGTTGATTCTCGGATGAATCTTTTTCATCTTTGACAAAATAGCCATTCCGCTCAAACTGGTAAGTTATATTTTCAGGAATTGCCAAACTAGGTTCGAGTTTAACATTTTCCAATAAGGTACATGAGTTTGGATTTATATATTGTAAAAAATTATCTCCATCATCGGGGTTTTCTTTCAAAAATAGTCTATCATACAATCTCACATGTGCATCTACAGCGTGATTCGCAGAAACCCAATGAATCGTCCCTTTTACTTTCCTTCCATCAGGTGATGAGCCTCCTCTCGTTTCAGGATCGTAAGTACAACGAAGTTCCACTACCTCGCCTTTATCGTTTTTAATCGTATCCGTACAGGTAATGTAATATGCATAACGAAGTCGAACTTCTCGTCCGGGTCCCAGTCTAAAAAATTTCCGTGGCGGATCTTCCATAAAATCGTTTTGCTCAATATAAAGTTCTTTAGAAAATGGGATCTCTCGTTTCCCAGTAGATGGATCTTCTGGATTATTTACCGCTTCCATCATTTCGGTATGATTTTCTGGATAATTTGTAATGACTACCTTAAGTGGATTCAATACCCCTAAAACGCGTGGTGCTCTTTTGTTTAAATCTTCACGGAGTGCATTCTCTAATCGGACCACATCAATGATCGAATCTCGTTTAGTAACCCCAACATCCTCAGCAAAATTCAGGATAGATTCAGGTGAATAGCCCCTCCGTTTTAATCCAGAAATGGTTGGCATTCTAGGATCGTCCCATCCATCCACATGGTTTTCATCCACGAGTTTTTTCAATTTTCGTTTACTCATGATGGTAAAGTTCAAATTCAATCTAGCAAATTCAATTTGTTGAGGATGAAATACATCTAATTGATCCAAATACCAATCATAAAGTGGGCGGTGATCTTCAAATTCCAATGTGCAAATCGAATGGGTTATTTTTTCAAGCGAATCTTCTAATCCGTGAGCCCAATCATACATGGGATAAATGCACCATTCATCACCGGTTCTATGATGTGATGCGTGAAGGATTCTATACATAACAGGATCGCGCATATTTAAATTTGGATGAGCCATATCAATTTTTGCTCGAAGGACTTTTTCGCCATTTTCAAAATTTCCTGATTTCATCTGATTAAATAATTCAATATTTTCTTCAATAAATCGATTTCGAAAAGGACTTTCTGTTCCAGGAGCTTTTAGGTTTCCACGAGTAGTACGAATTTCTTCACCTGTAAGATCACAAACGTATGCTTTTCCAGATTTAATTAATTGCATCGCAAATTCAAAAAGTTGATCAAAATAATCAGATGCATAAAACAGGCGGTCTTCCCAATCGAATCCCAGCCAATTCACGTCTTCAATAATGGATTCAACATATTCATTCTCTTCTCTCGTCGGATTCGTATCATCAAATCGAAGATTACATTTGCCATCATTTTTGTCCGCAATCCCAAAATTTAAACAAATGGATTTAGCGTGACCAATATGTAGGTAACCGTTTGGTTCTGGAGGAAATCGAGTGTGAACACGGTTATCCCATTTCCCTGATTCATTATCTTCATCAATGATTTTTTGAATAAAATTCACGGAGTCTGTTGTTTTTTCAATCATATTATTTATAATGTGCCTAATGCATGGCTAATTCTTCGAAAACAAGTATCCTGCCCAATTAAGCTCATGATTGAAAAAAGAGATGGACCATTTACAGTTCCACAAAGTGCCAGTCGAATCGGGTTCATCACCTTACCGAATCCCAAGTCGTTTTCCGCCATAAATGTTTTCAATGTTTCTTCTAATGATTCAGTTGTCCAATTTTCATGTTTTTCTAAAATTGATTGGACAGTTTCAACAATTATCCCTGTTTCATTTTTCCAAGTTTTCCGAACGGATTTTTCATCAAAATCAATTGGATCATTAAAATAATAATCTGACTGCTCAATGAGTTCTACTAAGGATTTCGATCTACTTTTCATTAATTCAATCACACCGAGACAAAAATCTTGTGATTCAGATTTGCCCCAATTTGCATTGATGACTTTAATATTAGAAAAAATCGTGTGATTCGATTGTTGCGATAGATGTTGTCCGCTGATCCAATTTAGTTTTTTCTCATCAAAAACGGCGCTTTTTTTATGAACCATTGTTAAATCAAATTTTTGGATGATTTCATCAAAAGACATGATTTCTTCTTCGGTACCTGGATTCCATCCCAGCAAAGATAAATAATTCAATAAAGCTTCCGGCTGAAATCCATCATCGCGATAAGTTTGAACACCCATAGCACCGTGGCGTTTACTTAATCTTTTTTTATCTTGGCCAAGTATCATGGGTAAATGAGCAAATTTCGGGACATTCAAATCCAAAGCTTTATACATTAAGATTTGTTTAGGTGTATTAGAAATATGATCTTCGCCACGAATGACATGAGTGATTCCCATATCGCTATCATCCACAACATTTGTTAGATTATATACGGGGCTCCCATCAGACCGAGCAATAATAAAATCATCTAATTCTGAATTTTCAATTGTGATTTCACCGTAAATCATATCATGATAAGATGTGTTTTTTTCGTTTGGTATTTTTAATCGAATTGTAAAAGGCGATTCAATTTCTAAAGCTTTATCAATGTCCGCCTGATCTCTATCTCTCCAAAATCCAGGATAAGAAAAAGAACCCGTTTCAGATCGATGTTTTTCAATCTCTTCCTTAGTTGAAAAACATTTATAGGCTGATCCATTGGATAACAATAGTTCAATTGCATTTTGATAGGATTGAGTTCTTTTTGATTGATAGACTAATTCTTCTTCCCAATCTAATCCAAGCCAAATCATGGATTCACAAATCTGATCTGTGTATTCTTGTTTTGATCTTTCAAGATCGGTATCTTCAATTCTGACAAGAAATTGGCCGTTATTATGTTTGGCAAATAAATAATTAAAAAGAGCAGTTCGAGCTCCACCAATATGGAGATTTCCTGTAGGGCTTGGGGCAAATCGAACGCGTGGATTCATTAGTTTATTGGATAAAATTCAAAAAAGTATTATCAGAAATTACTAATCGCAGTGAAAGCAAAAAAGAAGGATAAGTAATTAATTGTTAATTGTTAATGGATTAATTGATAATGAAAAAATACCGTCTGATAGGAAATAATCAAGGAATAATAAAAGGAGAATTACTATGGAATGTTATAACAATAGATTCCAGTCATCTAAGTGAAACAGATTTGAAACTAATGAGAGAGCTTTTACTCAGAGATAGCCCGAACTAGTGGAATTATATTATAGATGATAGATTTGACGGTTTCGCAGTTTTTATTTTTAAAAAGGA
>JABHAX010000048.1 GCA_018674095.1 Fidelibacterota bacterium | reverse complement strand
TATCTGAGATGGCGCAAATATATATGTCTATTCACTATTTTTTTGCCCACGGTCTTGTCATTTTTGTAATGTTTGCACTTTTGATAGATGGCTACCGACCACGATGGGTTGACTATTTCAATGCCATACAATGGACAACGGGCCTCGTTGTATCCATCATAATCATTAATCTGATTCTTGGAAGTAATTATATGTTCACCTTCGAAAAACCACCAGGGGTTAATTTTACATTACTGATGCCGGAATGGCCCTACTACTTTATGGTTATATTATTTCTTGGTCTCATATTTTATACTCTATTAATGCTTTTATCTTTGGTTCCCCAAAGAAATAAATAATATAATATTTCATATTTTTCATCAGCCAAGTAAGACTGGTGGCATCATCCTAAAAATGACAGTTAAGGTAGGTTATAGATTGGTTTTCCGTTTATCCCTTTCACGGAATAATATTTAGTGGAATGATAAAAGAATTAAATAAATAATCGCTCGTAACGCTCACTTTAGTATTTTAAATATTGTAATAATTATTTAAATTAATAGCATGAAATATTTAAATTCTAAAGAAGTTGCATCAGCTATGGGCGTGAATGTCTCAACCATAAAAAGATGGACTGATAGTGGCAAACTTGATTGTTATCAAACCGTAGGTGGACACCGGAAATTCCTTCTGTCCCATTTGAAGGGTTTTTTAAAGCAAAAAATCAATCAAAATTTAAGAGTAAATATAATTCAATATCTGAATAAGGGCGAAAAAGAGCTTGTTCAACGAATTGATAGAATTGATTATAAATATTTAAGAAACTATTTATTCCAATTAGGCCTTCAGCAAGGTGTTGATTCAATCCATGATGTAATAAATTCCTTATTAATCAAAGGAGAACCGCATTATCGTATTTATGATGAATTGATTTTAAATGTTTTGAATAGAATCGGGGATCTATGGTCGAATAATAAACTATCTATTGAAGATGAACATACTATGACAGAAACAATTAGGAATGTCATGTATCGAATTCATTCTGAAATCTCTAAAAATAATGTAAAAATACCCAAAAAAGTTGTTTGTATGACACTGACTAATGATGAACATGAAATACCATTGGTCATGGTTCAATCTATATTAGATGAAATAAATATTCCTTCTACCAATCTAGGTCCCAATATACCGGTCCCTTCAATAGAATCTAAAATACAAGCTGTGAATCCAACGCATTTGATCATTTCTTCAAATTATGTGCTGGACACAGATACATTTAATTCAGCGATATCTCGACTTATTAAATTTTGTCATAAAAAGGATATTGAAGTACTCATTGGCGGTTCCGGAAATCATTTATTAATTGAAGAAAATAGGTCTGCTACCATTGAATTAAAAAATATGGAGCATTTATTTAATTATTTTAATGTAGTAATAGAATCATGAAAACTTTTGAGATTAGTACGAAACAATACATTAATAAACCATTAGAGGTTGTTTTTGAATTCTTTTCGAAGCCAGAGAATCTTGAAATGATTACTCCGGCATCACTCTCATTCAACATTTTGACTCCGACCCCGATCAAGATGGGGAAGGGAAGTCTTATTGATTATACAATTCGTTTATTTGGCATTCCAATTCATTGGCGTACTCTCATTTCGGATTATGAACCTCCTTTTCGTTTTGTTGATCAACAAATTAAAGGTCCATACACATTTTGGCATCATACACATACATTCCAATCCGTTGATGGGGGAGTTGAAATAATAGACAAGGTAAAATATTCTTTACCAATGGGATGGCTGGGTACACTGGCCCATTCAATTTGGGTACGAAAAGATTTGGAGAAAATTTTCGATTATCGTAAAAATGTAATCCAGAATTATTTTGGAATTATAAAAATATCGACTGAAAGGATGGCCCAATCATGAAAGTTGCTTTATTTGGTGCTACAGGATTTGTAGGATCTTATATTGTAGATGAATTGATTTCTCAAGGCATGGAAGCAAACTTAATGGTTCGTGAAGGGTCTGAGAATAAATTGCTTCAAAAGGAGAAATGTCGGATAATTAAAGGAGATATTGATGATGAAATTGCGATTAATAAAACTCTGGATGGTTGTGGTGCTGTAATTTACGCTATAGGGATTATCCGTGAATTTCCCAATCGCGGCATCACCTATGAGAACCTGCATTTTAACGGTGCCAAGCGATGTATTGATGCTGCAAAAGAAAAAGGCATTAATCGTTTCATTCTAATGAGTGCCAATGGTGCAAAAATGAATGGAACCGGCTATCAAAGTACAAAATACAATTCTGAAGAATATTTAAAGTTTGCAGATTTAGACTATACGATTTTTAGGCCATCGTTGATTTTTGGAGACCCCCGTGGTAATGACCGTCCGGAATTCTGTACCCAATTAAAAAAAGATATGTTAAACCTTCCTTTTCCTGCGCCAAACTTTCATAAAGGATTCAATCCATTAAAAGCAGGGGACTTTGCCATGTCACCTATCCACATTAAGGATGTGGCTTCTATTTTCGTAAAATCTATCAAAGAGATGAGTTTAGTA
>JABHAX010000047.1 GCA_018674095.1 Fidelibacterota bacterium | reverse complement strand
GAAATTGAATCTCAAAGATAGAATCAGGTAAAATCCTTTGACAAATCACACTTTATTTAATATAAATCAATTCTATTTCTTGACACGCAGTCTAGTTTTACGTAATATACTTACGAGCAACTTACGAGTCTATCAAGAGTTAACGCAAAGGCGCAAAGAATTAAAATGAAAAAAGAAGATTTAATTAGTAAAAACATTATTCGTTGTGCAATTGAAGTGCATAAAACTTTAGGTGGTCCTGGTTTGTTGGAATCTGTGTATGAAGAAGCTTTAACTTGGGAATTGAAACAAAACCACAAGGTGGATAGGCAAGTTGAATTACCTATTATTTATAAAGGTCAAAGTATTGGGAATCCGCTTCGAATTGATCTTATTGTAGATGAATCAGTCATTGTAGAATGCAAAGCCATATCAGAACATCATTCTATTTTTGAATCACAAGTATTAACATATCTCCGTCTTACTGAATTAAAACTGGGGTTAGTGCTTAATTTTGGTCAGCAGTATATAAAGGATGGAATTCATCGTGTTGTTAATGGCTTATAGTCACTATCAAAAAGGAACTTGGCGTCTTTGCGTTAAAAAGAAGGAGAATAAAATGAGAAAGAAACTTAAACAAAAAAATCCATCATTGGCCGTTATTCGAGCCATTGCTCGATTAAATAATTATGCCCATCAGAAAACCGCTCAATCTATTGTTTGGGATGGGAAATCTATAACACAATATTTATCCGTTACCTCGTGATGAAACCTCTGTCCCCAAAACTAAAAAAATTCCTGGAATTTGTTCAGCGGTTTACGTTGATTCATGATCAATCTCCATCTTATGAAGAAATTATGGCAAGTTTAGGTTTTGGTTCATTGGGGACAGTGAACTGGTATGTAAAGACCCTGGAAGATGAGGGTCATCTTTCTCGTATAAAAGGTCCCAACGGCAAGCGGGCGCTCACCTTGATCCACAAGGAGCACGCCACACCTACAACTACAGCTCGTTTGCCGTTGTTGGGCCTCATTGCTGCGGGAGAACCCATTGAAGCGTTGGAAAACCCGGAAATGGTGGATGTGCCTCCATCGTTATTACATCCAGATAATTATGTGCTCCAGGTGAAAGGAGATTCCATGATTCAGGAGAATATTCATGATGGTGATTTTATTGTTGCTAAAAAGGCAGTCACAGCCAGATCCGGGCAAATTGTGGTGGCGTTGATTAATGGAGAAGCCACGCTGAAATGTTATGTCCCCAAAACAAATTGCGTTGAGCTTCATCCCAGAAATCCAGATTTCCCAATTATCACAGTGAGCTCTCAAGACGATTTTCATATTAATGGTGTGTTGCTTTATTCTTTCAGGAACTATTTCAATTAAATTATTTAAACACAGATGATTTATTTACGACTAGGATTTAATCAATTTGACTATGTTCTACAAACAAATTGAATTAGGTATGATAAATAATCGTAAAAATATTCAACACCTAAGGCGTTGGGCTGTCATTTATTTTTGTTTCTATAAATATGCGACGCTTAGGGAGTCTCATACATACAAGAATCTCGTAGGGATTATATGTTTATAGAACAAGGAATAATGCAATACACGAACCCCATCGGGGTTCAACAAAATGGTATCAATAGCTTACAATTCAGTTCATTTTTAGAAAATATCTCCATCAATTTTAATGTACCGCTTGTGAAGAATGGGATTAAACGCATGGTCAAGTGAACCTTTTAACCCCTTGGAGTTCACAGTGTCCTTTGTGTTTAATAACGATCAAGATATTTTCCATATTCGCCTCAAGGAGTTAGAACTCCAGGCAGAGCGAATCGTAGATCCGGGATTAAAAACACGCCCGGTGGCTATTATTTCATCGCCTCATCCCAGTGGAACCATTGTATCCTTATCTCCGGAAGCGGAAGAAGAAGGACTTTTCCACGGCATGAAGGTTTCCATTGTTCGGAAAATGAGTCACGGTGTCCAACTTTTGCCTTACAATCAATCTCTCTATGCCAAGGTGAATCGTTATGTGTATCAATCTATATCTATGTTTACACCTATTGTTGAACCAGAGGGTGTTGATGGATTCTATCTTGATATGAGTGGAATGCGAGCCATACGGGGTCATGTTCAAAATACAGGTCTTTCTATTATTCATCGGATCCAAGAGCAGACGAGTCTTTCTGGGGTGGTTGGAATCAGTGTAAATAAACTGGTGAGCCGAATTGTTACATCGGTGGTGCCGGAAACGATTCATGAAGTTCAGGGCGGGAATGAGGCCAAATTTTTATCCCCGTTGAAACCGCTAGTTTTGCCCACAGTGAAAGAAAAGCCTGTTCATCGTTTACTTCGATTTTTATGGGTAGAACAGGTGAGTCACATCCAATCTATGGTGGGGCAGCCCGATGAATTTCGGACATTATTTGGCATGTTTTCTGTCCAATTGGCTCGGGAAGCAAAAGGGCAGGATTCATCTATAGTAAAGCCGCCTCAACTTCGGGATCATATTTTAGAACAGACTGTTTTGCCCGAAGATACGAATGATGAAATGGTACTCCATGCCATCGTGAAGGATTTAGCAGAACAAGTGGCATTCAAACTCCGGAAACGTCATCAGTTGGCAGATAAAGTTCGCTTGGAGATTCATTATACCGATGGGCACCAACGACATCGAGTGGGGAAAATAAAAGGAATTGACGATAGTTCCGTTATTGCAGTCTGTCGGCGATTGTTTGATAAAGCCAATGAGCGGCGAAATCGTGTTCGCACCATTTTAATTGATGCCTGTGAATTTCGGCCTTATGTAGATCAGGCGAATCTATTTATGACAGAAGCAAGCCGGAATATGGCCGTATCGAAAGCGGTGGAAAAGGTTCGATTGAAATATGGTGTTCGAAGTCTGCAAACTGCCGATGTGTTTCAGGCATTGGGGCGGGTATGACACCAAATAAATATGTAAAACGTAATAGTCACCAATTACATATTTGCGTTTTATCATTAACAGAATTTTCAACCGTTTTTGACTCAACACTTCGATGTCGATTATAAGTCACGATTTGCAATGACAGTAGAGCGTAAATGTTCATCCACCTAAATACCCATTCTGTCTATTCGCCCATGCGGGGACTTTTGTCCTTGCCGGATCTTATGAATTTATCCCGATCCAACGGTATGGATACATTAGCTCTCACCGATGTGAATGGTATGTGGGGATTTATTCGATTTGTTCAGCATTGCAAGGATGCTGGAATTCGTCCCATCGCCGGCACTAATTTGATTACCGAAAAAGATGAAGTTATTCTCTTGGCTGAAAATCAATACGGTTATGAAAATATGTGTCGCGCTGTATCCGCCGTCCATGATAATCCCAATCAATCAGTCGTTGATATTTTGGAAAAACGATTGGCGGGACTTTTCATTCTGGCTCACGATGAATTAACATTAAAGAAATTAATTAAGATAATACCGGATACGCACTTATTTATAGAGTTACGTCCTGGAGACCAAGAGTCACTTGCGAAGAGAATGGCCAAAGAATTAAAGTTGGAAATGGTAATTACAGGGGACGTTTATTTCAGATCGCCAAGCGACCATGATGCCCATATAACGCTTCGCGCCATTGAGAATAATACCACGCTGGAGCAGTTGAACATATCCGAATGTAAAACAGATCAACACTGGTTCCGGAGCGAAGCGGAGATGGTGACTCTTTTTCCCAATAGTCTAGATGCTTTAAATAATAGCCGATATCTTGCGGATCGGTGTAAAACCGACTGGACCTTCATTAACACAATTTTCCCGGGGTTATCCTTAAAAGAAACGCATGTGTCGAATAAGAGACTAAAAGATAAAGTTTATGCTGGTGCCAGGATTCGGTATGGAGAAGTAGATGAAACGATTCGCCAGCGCATCGAATATGAATTGGATCTCATTACGCAAAAAGGGTTTGCGCCTTACTTTTTAATTGTTCAGGATATTGTAACACAAACCCGTGCGACGATTGGCCGGGGATCTGCAGCCGCATCTATTGTGAGTTATTGCCTGTTTATCACCCAAGTGGACCCGTTGCGGTACAAATTACAGTTCGAACGATTTATTCATCCTGAACGGGAAGATATGCCGGATATTGATGTGGATTTTCCTTGGGATGAGCGAGACGGCATTTTGGATTACGTTTTTAAGAAATATGGCAATGAGCGAACCGCCATGGTTTCCAGTCAGGTTTTTTTGAAACCCCGGTCAGCCATTCGGGAAGTGGGGAAGGTTCACGGCTTATCGAATGAGGAGATTAAAAGTATCACCAAGCGGATTGGTTGGTACACCTCCCGCAGAGATTTAGAACATTGGGTCCGAACCGATCCCCGATTTGCCAATGTAGATTTGGATGATACATTGATTCGCGTCCTTCGAGAGAGTGAAAAGATTGTGGGCACATTTCGTCATCCCTCGGTTCATCCTGGTGGTGTGGTGATTGTTCCCGATGAAATTCGAAAATACGTTCCGGTTCTTATAGCACCCAAAGGGGTCCAAATCGTGGAATGGGAAAAAGATCAGGTGGAAGATTCGGGACTTTTAAAAATTGATTTGTTGGGCAATCGAAGTTTGGCAGTAGTGCGAGATACCATTCGGCAGGCAAATTTGAATTATGGGGAAGTGGCTTCCCGCAGCAAGTATGTGGATTATCACCAAATTCAGCCCATCGGCGATAAAAAAACGGAGCAACTGATGAAAGCTGGGAAAACAATGGGCGTGTTTTATATCGAGAGTCCAGCCACACGACAGCTTCTGGCCAAGGCCGGTGTGGTGGATTTTGAGCATGTGGTTATTTATTCATCCATTATCCGTCCGGCGGCAAATCGATTTACGAATATGATGCTGGCACGAATCCATGGCGAAGAATGGGAATTGCTTCATCCAGATTTAGATTTTTTGGCAGAGACTTACGGCATCATGGTGTACGAAGAACAGGTATCTATGGCAGCCATGACTTTGGCCGGATTGGGCTATGCAGAAGCGGAAGCATTGCGAAAAACCATGAGTCGGGATTCCATGCAGCATTTGATTCTTTCATGGAAAAAGAAATTCACGGAGGGATCACTTCGCCGGGGTTATTCACCCAATATGATCAAGGATGTATGGGACATGATTTCATCCTTTGTGGGCTATTCTTTTTGTAAACCCCATTCTGCATCTTATGCAATGTTGTCATTTACATGTGCTTATTTAAAAGCACACTTCTCTGCTGAATTTCTCGCTGCCGTCATTTCCAACCAAGGTGGATTCTATTCACCTTACGCTTATATGAGTGAAGCTCGACGATTTGGAATTCAAATTTTACCACCGGATGTAAATCGGAGTCACAAGGAATGGCGGGGAAGAAAAAATAAAATTCGCATGGGATTTATGAGTATCAAACGGCTTCAGCAGAAAGCGGTGGATGGCATTATGGATGAACGAAAAGCAGGCGAGTTTGATTCGTTGGCTGATTTTTTACAACGAGTAGAGTTGGACTTAGCCGATGCCATGTCTTTGACCAATGCCGGCTGTTTTAAGAGTTTGGCGCCGGAACTGACTCACCGGGAATTGGCTTACCGTGTGGCTGGGTTCTATCTTCAAAATGGCGTGCGGGAACCGCTCACAACATCGCCAGTAAATAATAAATTAAGCGATGAAGACCAATACCGATTGGAGTTAGATGCCTTTGGTTATCCACTGTCTATTCATCCGTTGGAAAAATATCGTCCTGTCTTGAGCCGGCGCATCAAGTTTGCCAGAGAGATTCCATTATTTGTGGGGCAATCTATTTATTTGATTGGCGTGTATATCACGCGGAAAGAGACGGTAACAGGCAATTCAGAACCTATGGAATTTTTGACCCTAGAAGATGAAACCGATATTTATGAATGTGTGTTATTCCCTGAAGCATTCCAGGAATTTGGCGATATGCTCCATTGGGAAACTTTATTCATCATCCGGGGAATGGTGGAAGAATCCTTTGGCGTTTATAGCGTTACGATTGAAAAAATGGGCAGTTTGCAGCAATGGGTAAAAAAGCTCGGTCAGGTTAATTCTCTACAAACAAGCGCTCCAAATGTTCTGGATAGAGTGTAACAGGAATATTTTCTTTAAAAATTATTATTAATTCATTTTTATCCCTTCCTGCCAGCTCCAAACTATTTCGGTAGGGCAGGCGGGCGCGAATTTTCTCGTTCTTAGCGGCTAATGAATTAATCAAGCTAATTCTTTTATCTGGAAATGGTCTTGAGTTAGCCAACCCAATTGGATATAGGGAATGTGTAAATCTAAATTAGAACTTGAGAATTGTACAAAAATAGGTGTAGATTCATCCAATGATTAAACGAGACATATCTACAGAACTAATACAGGCATCTACGGAATACCCTGTTGTTACGATTTTTGGCCCAAGGCAATCGGGAAAAACAACACTGATTCAAATGACATTTCCGTCAAAGCCTTATTTCTCAATGGAAGATCCTGATATACGGTTAGCGGCGGAAACAGATCCTCGAGGATTTCTATCACAAATGCCAAATGGAGGTATCATTGATGAAATTCAACGTACACCACAATTACTGTCTTATATTCAAGGAATTGTAGATGAAAATCAACAACCCGGTTTTTTTATCTTGTCTGGCAGTCATCAACCTGAACTTCATCAGACTATTAGTCAATCTCTCGCGGGACGAACTGCCATACTTACCTTGTATCCTTTTTCAATGAATGAAATAAACCATTATCAAGCAAAATGGGACCCCTTTGAATTAATGGTTATTGGATTCTATCCGCGTATTCATGATAGAGGATTAAAACCGACTCGGTTCTTTAACGGTTATTTCCAGACATATATTGAGCGAGATGTGCGTTCGCTAATCAATATTAAAGATTTAAATCAATTCCAGAAATTTATGAGATTATTAGCAGGTCGAATCGGGCAATTAATAAACTATACTTCATTGAGTAACGATATTGGTGTATCATCCACAACAATTAAAAATTGGATTAGTGTTCTGAAAGCATCTTATGTTATTTATGAATTACCACCGTATTATGAGAATATTAGAAAAAGATTGGTGAAATCATCCAAAATTTATTTTACAGATATAGGATTGGCTGCATACTTATTGGATATACGTTCTGCATCCCAATTGATGAGAGACCCTTTACGTGGTGGATTGTACGAAAATTTAATTATTCTTGAATTTGTTAAATCAGAAACGAATAAAGGCATTCAACCTCATTTTTATTTTTATCGTGACTCCCATGGGAATGAAGTTGATTTATTAATCTCAAAAGGAAATAAACTTACTTTGATTGAAATAAAATCATCAGAAACATTTAATATTGATTTCTTAAAAGGGGTCTTACATTTTAAAAAAATAATGCCCAACCGATTTTCTAAAGGATTGGTGATTTATAATGGAAAGCATTCTTTGGATGTCAAGGGGATTGAAATTAAAAACCCCTTTATTGACCAAGACTTTTGGTTTAAGGTAGAATAATTTAAATGTCCATTAATTCTCTACAAACAAGCGTTCCAGATGCTCCGGATAGAGTGTAACAGGAATATTTTCACGAAGACTATTGCTAATTGAATCTAATTTTTCTTTAGAAAAAGCTCCCTGAGTTTTTCCATCAAAAAAGGTGGACAAATAAGCCCGGGTTAAAAACCGATCTTTAGAGTCTTGTAGTTTTAATTGAACATTAGGGTGATTTCCTAAATCATTTTTTCCGCCTTCTTCCGAAAGAATCTTATTTCTCAAGGCGTGGTAAAAAGTGGTTTTAGGAGAATAATTAGTTTGCACGGTGGGTAGAGATTGGATTCCATCCATATAATCTTGAACAATAAATTCACCATCATTATACTGGGCCAGCGGCAATTGGGCCACATCTCTTAAATTAGAGAATAAATCAAAAATCACTTCACCTTTTTGTTCGCCAGTGATAGGTGGGTTTTCTCCATGAAGGAGTGCTAATTGAAACAGGGCAGACGTAACATCTTGAATTAAACTGTCGTCTAAAAGAATATTTTTTGACAGCATTAAATCGTTCACAAATTGGTCAGATTGTATTTGATTCATTTTTCGAATTATTGTTTTTTTAATTCCATTTTTTATAGTTTGGAATTCCGATTCATCGGTAATCATTTGATTTCTTTCATCTATTTTCTTCAGGATGTGCCAACCAAAT
>JABHAX010000046.1 GCA_018674095.1 Fidelibacterota bacterium | reverse complement strand
TTTTTTGGAAATTCAGATTCATCTTCATGCAGTTCCAAGTCATATCCATGATCACCATAACGATTCATTAAATAATGAGTTGTTTGCGCCGTTGTAAAACCTTCATCCAACCATGCTTCATCCACTTCATTATTTGCTAATATTCCATAGAAATAAATGTGTCCATATTCATGAACAATGAGACCTTCACTTTCCCGACCATTCATAACCAGCATTGGATATTCCATGCCACCATTTTTAACGCGATCAGTCGTTGTTACTTGTGGATATGGATATTTCCCGAATTTTTCTTCTAACCATGCAATAGCACGGATGGAACGTTCAAGAACATCTTTCGTCCATTTATCGCCCCTCCCTTTGTCAAAGAGCACATGAACATCGATTTCATTATGTTTTCCACCTTCATATAAAAAATCTTTAGATGCAACCCAAGCAAAATCGTGAACATTTTCAGCAAAAAAGGTGACAAACCTTCTTTCAGAAGAGTCCGGTTCTACTTTTGTAGAGTCAAATATATCAAGCCAAATATCAAATTCAATCGATGTGTCAACGGTTACGGATTCCCAACCGGGATCGCCTTCAGTTACAATGCCGGATGCACCAATAATAAATGATTTAGGTAAATCAAAATTAATATTAAAATTTCCGAATTCTCCGTAAAATTCACCTTCAGCATGAAACACATCAGCGTGCCAACCATCTTGGTCAAACACTGCCAATTTTGGATACCATTGAGCCATATTGTATTGACCTTTATAAATCCCGGCCCGTTCAATCATTTCACCCACATGATGGGTCCATTCCAAATCAATCCGCATCGTTTCGCCTGGAGCCAATTTCTTTAATAAAGTGGCTTTCAAGATTGTATCATCTATGGAGTATTCTTTTAAAATTGGATTTTTCTTTTGGGCAATATTGAAATTATGGATTTCAATTTTACTCGTGAATTCTTCTAATTTATCTTTGAAATATTTAGCACGAGATGCCCGACCTGCATTCCCAACATATTCTCTATATTTGACTGATTCAACTTGAAATGCATTGGGATAAAGGTGCATATAAATTTTATCCAAAGAATCTGGAGAATTATTGGTATATCTAATTGTAGTAAATCCAGTTATTTGCTGCAACGAATCGACCAATTTTATGTCCATATCATAATCTACTTGTTGTTGCCAGTAAGTATCTAATGGATCTGCATTTAGAAAGAGAATCAGGGAAATATAAATTCCTGTGAGAATTTTAATAAATCTCATTTATGATTCCTGGATTGAAATTAAAACAGTTGGGGTTATAAGTAGGGTTCTAGATCTTTATAGAATATTTCTTCTGATCTTGGTCCAACATATCGTTGGCGGATATAGCCGTCTCTATCAATAATAAATGTGGTTGGAATACCGTTAATTCTTTCTCCGGTAGCTTTACCATATTTGGAGGTAACAATTTGTGTTTCATTCCCCTCTATATCAGTCAATAATGTATAATTGATTTTCCATTTATCTGCGAACGTTTGAATTTTATCAGGTGAACCTGATGTAAGAGTAACACCAATAATTTCTAAACCATCGTTTCCATATTTGTCCATCAATTTTACAAAATCTGGAATTTCTCTGCGACACGGTCCACACCAAGTACCCCAAAAATTTAGGAGGACAACTTTCCCTCTTTTGTCTTTCAATGATACCCAATTACCATCAAGATCTGCTAAGGTGAAATCTGGAGCTAATATAGCATTTTGACTTATATTATTAGCTTTTTTTGGTGTTTGTTTAACAACAGTTTTATTTGGAACTTTCGGTTTTGCTTGCGCAGTCCCATTCTCACAGCTAATGAGTAGAAGCAGTGTTAATGACAAGATTGTGGCTAGACTTTTCATAAGATATATTTTCTGTTAATCATTTATTTTAAGGTGTATAATTTGAAATTCCCTTTGCTAAAAAGTCTTCAAATCCATTTGGAATATATCCACCCGTATCAGCTAAAGTGCTTTCATTGGATGGATCTAAGATTACATAATAAGGTTGAGTGGCTTGCTGATATCTTTCAAATTGCATTCTTGCATAAACCGTACTCAATGAATCTTTTTTATCAACATAAAGTCGAGCTAAAACCATTTTATCAAATTGTTCTTTTACAGGACCGGTAGGAAATACTCGACGTTCCATGACTCGACAATTGGCGCAATAAACACCTGTAAAATCAAGAAATAATGGTTTCCCTTCAGCTTTTGCTTTTAATAATGCTTCATCATAATTGTCAACAAACCAACCTTCTTCAATAGCAATTTCATCTTCAGTTGGTGGCGGTGGAACGAGTGATTCTATGAGCTCTTCCATCACTCTTGGCATATTTGCATAGTGATATGTTGGTGGCGAATTCAATGACTTTCCAATTGGATATAAAACCATTAATGTAATAGCGATTCCCACAACTCGACCTTTTCCTATGTTGAATGGTTTTATTTTTTCAGCAGTGCCAATGGTATATAATCCGAGCAAGTATCCAATAAGAATTATGCCAATTATAAGGAAAATTCCCAGAACCACATTTCTGGGTAATAAGCCAAGGTTCCATTCCAAATCTGGGACCCATAAAAATTTTACAGCAGCGGCAATCTCAATAAAACCGAATACGATTTTTAATGTTTCCATCCAAACGCCAGACCGAGGCATTTTTTCAAGAACTGTTGGAAAAAGGGATAAGGCAACAAAAGGAGCCGCAAATACAATACCATATACGACCATCCCATATAAACTTGTTATTAATCCGCCAGCAGTTCCGGCGGCAGCAACAACCAAAAGAGTTCCAACAACGGGGACAGTACAACTAAAACTTGTAATGGCAAAAGCCACGCCTAATAAGAGTGACCCAGCATAAGCACTTTTTGCAGATTGGCCAGCTTTATCCGTTTTATTCAAGAAGGCGCCGGCAACATTTACATTTATAATTCCAAACATCCACAAGGCAAAAATGATAAATAGAATTCCTAATCCAAGATTAATCCATGGATTCGTCGCTATGAAATTTCCAAGATTTGCATATTTAGATTGGGTAGCAACATCATTGACACCCCATGATAAAATACCAACAATTAATCCAATAAGTACAAATGTCCCTGAAATTCCCAACCCGTA
>JABHAX010000045.1 GCA_018674095.1 Fidelibacterota bacterium | reverse complement strand
GGCTTAGATGAATTAGAAGATATTCAATCATTGCGCCTAAGTATGCAGAGAGTTCTCACACCAGGTTCTTATACAGCAGTAGATCCTGAGAATGGCTCCTTGCCGAGTGAATTCAAATTGTATGCTGCTTATCCAAATCCATTCAACCCAGTAGCAACCATTCGTTTTGATGTGGGTGAAGCAAGTCATGAATCTACGTTACGAATTTTTGATATTTCGGGTCGTAATGTTGCAACATTGATTAGTGGACATTTAGAATCAGGAACTTATGAAGTCAAATGGGATGCACGTGGTTTTGCAAGTGGTGTATATTTTTCCGAGTTAATTTCTGGGCAGAATAGACACACACAGAAAATGGTATTATTGAAATAAGCTATTTTCTATTTAATCTTAAAAAAGCCCCGCAATATTGCGGGGCTTTTTTTTTATAATATCATATCCAACCAATTAAGCGCCACCAAATTGAACCAATACCAATCCAAACCACTAAATGGTAAATTGAAACCAAGAAACCAATTTTATACCATTGAAAAGGTTTAACGTAGCCATTCCCAAAATAGATAATAATGGGTCCCGTTGAATAATTTGTTAAACATCCACACAGGTTAGAGAAATATGCAATGACGCCTACAATAAGAAATGGATTTAAATCCGTATGAGAGGCCACAAGAAAAATAGTGCCCGCTAATGCAACAATATGTGCTGTTAACATTGAAAAAAAGTACATTGAATAAAAATAAATTAAAGCTAAAGCAATTAAAAGGCTCATTGCTGAAACATCTATTAATCCATTTTCTACCCAATTACCGAACCAACTAATAAATCCCAATTCCTTCAATCCTGTAGCTAAAGTCAATAATCCACCCAGCCAAATGAGTGCATCCCAAGCTTTATAATTTTTCACCATTTGAGTCCATGTCATTGATTGGGTTATCAGGATAATAATCAATCCTAATAAGGCAACAGTGGTCGTACCAAAACCATGGATTGGTTTTGTTGACCACAGAACAAGCATGAATCCTAAGGTACTGGCAGTTACAATTTCTTGATAGGTCCATGAGCCTAATGATTGAAAATCTTCACGAATCTTATCTCGAATGGGTTGAATGGATTCTGTAGAAGGTGGCGATAAAAATCGAATTAAAATGGGAAGACCTGCCAAACCGATTAATCCCGGAACGATGCTACCTTTTGCCCACGTGAACCAATCGAATTCAATTTGAAAAATGTCAGATGCAGCTTTTGCCACTAAAGGATTTGCTGCCATTCCAGTTAAAAACATGGCAGCGGTTATTAAGTTGGCATGGGCACCAACAAGATGTAAATATTCTCCAGCTTTTTTAGGATTTTTCTTGGGCGTTGATTTTAAAGATCGTGACATAGAATCTACAATGGGGGCTAAAATTCCACCGCCACGAGCCGTGTTAGATGGGACCACCGGTCCTAAGATCAATTCTGATAAACAAATGGCATAACCGAGCCCTGTAATTGTGCGTCCCAATGCTAAAATACAAATAAGAGAAATTCGTCGCCCCAACCCAGTTTCAATAACGGACCCCGCAATTAAAAAAGCAATGACAACGAGCCAAGTTGTTGAATCACTAAATCCTTTTAACGCACTTTTTAGTGTGAGAATATTTGCCATTACACAAAAGAGCAATCCAATTAATACGCTCACAGCCATGGGAAAAAGCCGTGTCACTAAAGAAATAATAACCGTTATAAATATTAAAAATAAATGATATGCATTCGGGTCTAATCCAGAAGGACTTCCCAATCCCCAAAATAGTATTCCGGGAATTAAAATTAACATTGCTTTCATCTGTGGATTGATTTTGAAATTAATCATAATTCATAATTTAACATGTGACTAAATTGCATCCCAAATAAATGGATAGTTTCTCTTTGCAAAGTATTAAAACATTCACCCCTAATTTATCAAAAGATTTCCGGATTGGAATTTTAAAGAAATTAAATAAGCTTGAAGTTTTTGGACGACAAACCCATTTTATAAAAGGGCGCTGGGAAAATCAATATTTAGAACCATATCACGTTCCAGAAGTTAAGGATGTATTTTTATGTGCATCTGGATTTGCGAAAACGATGATAGATCAATCCGTAATTGTTCCTCATCAAGGATTGGGAATTTCTTTTGACGAATTCTGGTTTAATATTGCAAAACCAGGTGAATCCACAGGATGGCACGATCATAAAAATAACGCCACTCTTTCAGGGGTATATTATCTGGATGTTCCAAAAAACTCAGGTGATATAAAATTTCGTGAAAAGAATAAAGAAGCTTATAATGAATGTTCACTCCCATCGAAAACAGGAAAAATGATTTTATTTGATTCAAAGTTAGACCATTCTGTTTCAATCAATAAAAGCCAATCATCTCGCATTTCCTTATCATTCAATTTATTTACCTTACCCTTAGAAATGTCTATTGAATCACAGCACTATTCATCTCAAAAATTTTTCTAACTCGACCAAACATTGCAACTCTATGATGTTAAAATATAAACAGTTAATTTTATTCATAATCTTTCTAATTTTTGGTTCAGGTTGTTTTGAGTACGAAGAAGAATTAACACTCAAAAAAGACGGTTCCGGATCTATCATGATGGCATATGGCTTACCATTAGAAATGGTCCAAAACGATGAATCATTTACCTCCAAAAAAATCAGAAATGATTTAACAGATATAGAAGGGATTACCGTTATTTCTACGAAAGAATTTGAAAAAAATAATCTTAAATGGGTTCAAGCATCGGCAAAATTCAACTCTCTTGAAAGTCTAAGTAAAATTAAAAGTGATAAATTACCGGGATTTGCTGGGGAAATGAATTTTACAAATAATGGTGATGGAACGTTTACCTTTACAAAAATTCTTGGGGAAAAACCAAAAACGAATTCGACTCAAAAACCGCAAGATCTGGATATGATGAAAAAAATGGTCGGCGATGTAAACTGGGAATATGATATAAGTTTTCCAATAAATATTGTATCGGCAAACTCGGGGCAAGGCGATGTGAAGACAATAGGCAAAAATGTTAAATGGTCTGTCTCCTTAGCAAATATTATAGGTGGACAAACATCCTTGAACGTTATTTTAGGGAAACAAGGTAAAATGGTTTCACTTCCTGTTCTTCATTCAATCCAATTAAGAAATGGATCAACAATACATGGAGAAGTGATTAGTCTTACGAAAATCAGTTGTATAGTCATGGTTAAAAACAAACGTGAACGAATTGACCGAAAAGATATACAATCCATTAATTTTTTTAAATTAGGTGAATTATGAAAAGAAGAATATTTATCATTTCTTTTATATGCCAATTGGCATTTGGAATAAATTTCTCGGAAAGTACTCTAATTTCGGATGGAGTTACTTCTCATAATCTTTATCCTGATATGGCAGTTACAGATTCAGGAAATATTTTTATCGTTTGGGTCAATACACACGGAGGCGGTGATATCCACTTTATCATGTCGAATGATTATGGCCAAACTTTTTCCGATATTTCTACGGTGAATTCAGTCCCAAATTATGCAACAACAATTGGGTATAGTGGCCCACAAGTTGAAGTGTGGGGAGATACAATTCATGTATTATGGACTGACCAGCGTAATGGATACGACCATACTTCAGCTTATTATGCTCGGTCGGTAGATCAAGGTATAACTTGGGAAGAGACCCAAATTGGGCATCCAAATGGTGTGAATTTTTACCCTGAATTATTGATGGATTCACAGGGAACACTCCATGCATCATTTCACTATTTTTTATCAGAGTCTTTTGCCTATCGTCATATTGCTCATACTTTTTCTGCAGATGGGGGAAATACTTGGTCAGCGTTTTCAGATGTCAGTGATTATGAACCGGGTGAACCTTGCGATTGTTGCCCAATCGATCTTCATGAATTACCCAATGGTCAACTAATTTCAGGATTTAGAAATAATGTATCAAATATTCGTGATATGTATTCAACACTTTGGAATCCGGAACAAAATTCGTGGAGCAATTTATCTAGAATGTCATACGATGATTTTTTTATAAGCTATTGTCCCACAAATTGCCCTGCTTTAGTAAGTCAAGATTCAACGCTGGGAATGGCCTACATGACAGAAATTAATGGAGAATCACGAGTGTTCCTTTCACTCTCAGAAGGATTAGGAGATACATTCTCCGTTGTTTTACCCATGGAAATGACTTCAGAAACCAACATATATCAAAGTCATCCTGCAGCAACCATAACGTCAAATGGTAACATTCATATTTTATGGGAAGATTCTAGAAATGGTGGGGATATTTTATATGGCAAACGAGAGATTGGACAAAATTACATTACAGATATTACTACAGTGAATGATAGTTTGACTTCATCGCCGGAAATAGCGCCTAAACTTGGCAAAGATGCGAATGATAATTTATATGCAGTTTGGGTGGACAGACGAATGGGACGACATATAAGATTCTCTTCAACGATAGCCCCAGATCTTTCTACAAAATTTGAAAATATTCCCTCGTTATTCAAGCTATTAGAACCGTTTCCAAATCCATTTAATCCAATTACAACAATCAGATTTAATGTTGATGTAGAGAAGGAACTTTTTGCATCTCTAAATGTAATTGATATTAGGGGTCGTATTGTTGAAATTTTACTTAAGGATTTCATCGAATCTGGCCAACATGAAATTCAATGGGATGCATCTACCTATTCTAGTGGAATATTTTTTATTTCTTTAACTGCGAATGGACAAACAAAAACAGTCAAATCTGTATTAGTGAAATAAGCATTTTATCGCCGTTGGTTGGTTAGATGTACATTCTTAAATTCCACGCCGACTTTTTATTATAAGGAGAACAATATGAATCGTCTTACAGCAGGAATTATCCTGTCATTTACAGTTATACTTTCGATCACCGCACTAAATTATACACCTAGTCCAGTTTCTGCTGAGAGTAGTTGTAAAGTTTCTAGTGGGTGTAATCATGCAGCTTTATTGTATGGAAACCAATCATCTTGCAACAAGGAGTCTTTGGATAAAGGTTGTGCCAAAAGCACATCTTGTAACTCGAAGAACAAAGGGTGTGTAAAAACTACTTCTTGTGTTTCTAATAATAAAGGTTGTGCCAAAAGCACATCTTGCGATTCGAAGAAAAAAGGGTGTACAAATAATGCATCTTGTGAATCTAAAAAGAAAAGATGTTCTAATCCGGGTACATATACAAAATCCAAATGTAGTAATGTTGAGAAAAAAGAGTGTGGAGTTCAGTGTACCAAACCATGCTGTGCTAAGAAAATTTCTAAAACATGTAGTCCAAATTGCTCTAAACCGTGTTGCGCAAAAAAGACAAAAGCTTGTGGACCAAATTGTACCAAACCGTGTTGTGCTAGGAAAGATGGTATCTAACTTTTGTGAAAAACCACATTTTAATTTTTAAAATATTAATAACACCCGGATTATTTCTGGGTGTTTTATTTTCTCAAATAGTCTCAGAATCAACTCCGGTTCATACTTATTCTATTGTAGCGTTTGACGAAGAAACCGGTGAATTGGGTGTCGCTGTTCAAAGCCATTGGTTTTCTGTAGGATTTTTAGTCCCCTGGGCAAAAGCGGGTGTTGGTGCCGTTGCAACTCAATCATTTGTAAAAGTTGATTATGGTCCCCATGGATTAAAAATGATGGAAGATGGTTTTACTGCTGGAGCTGCATTAAATAAGTTAATATCAGAAGATGAGGGTGAAGCCGTTCGCCAAGTTGCCATGGTGGATATCAAAGGGAATGTGGCTACGCATACAGGATCAAAATGTATTTATGCTGCTGGACATAGGATTGGTAAAAATTATTCTGTCCAAGCAAATCTTATGGAAAATGAAACGGTCTGGGATGCAATGGCTATTGCCTATGAAAATACGAAAGGCGATTTAGCCGATCGGATGATGGCAGCATTAGACGCAGCAGAAGGCGAAGGTGGAGATATTCGGGGAAAACAATCTGCGGCAATGCTCATTGTATCAGGGAAGCCAACCGGAATCCCATGGAAAGATACAATTCTTGATCTTAGAGTGGATGACCATCCAAACCCATTAATAGAATTGCGGCGATTGATTCGAATTAATCGAGCTTATCAACATGCTAATAAAGGGGATGAGTATTTGGAATTAGAGGATATTGAAAAAGCTTTAGCCGAATATGAAATGGCAGCCCACTATTATCCCGAAAATCCAGAGTTACCATTTTGGTCGGCTGTAACCTTAGTGAGTAAAGGACAAATTGAAAAAGCATTGCCCATTTTTCGGGATGTTTTTGAACGGGAACCCCGATTAAGAAAGTTAACCCCTCGTTTGGTCGATCCAGGATTATTACCCAATGATCCCAAAGTGATTGACCTAATTATTAATATAAAGTAAAACAAGATATGGGAAAAATATTTTCCATCTTAATTCTTTTAACCCAGTTTGGACATTTACATGCAGAAGCTGGTGACTTAATAGATTTTAATCACCAAACCACGATGACAGTTGAAGATATCAATATCATTTTATGGTTTGCAGGATTTGATCCTGTTGCGGATTATAGTATTTCGGCCTATGATATACACTATGAGTCCCATAGTGTATCCGGCACAGTAGATACCTTGTCTGGGCTTGTAATTATCCCACATTCATCCACAGAAGCTTTCCCTATTTTGACCTACCAACACGGCACAGTTATTCTGGATAGTCAGGCACCTTCGATCACGGGTATAAGCGCAGATAATCTTGAGATCTTTTTGATAAGTCTAATTACTGCACCATCAGGATTTATTACTGTAATTCCTGATTATACCGGGATTGGAGACCCAGATAAATATCATCCTTATATAATTGCTAACTCCCATACACAGGCTTTGGTGAATATGATAAGAGGTGTTAAGCAATTATCAATTGAATTGGAAGGGAATGATGAGTTCCAATTCAATGATCAATTATTTCTTGCTGGTTATTCTGATGGCGGGTATGCAACGCTTGCATCCCAGAAAGGTATCCAAATAGATTATTCTGATGAGCTTTCTGTTACTGCTTCTTTTCCAATGGCAGGTCCCTATGATCTTTCAGGGACCATGGTAGACTACTTCTTTTCTGAGCCAGAATATACCCAACCCTATTATGTACCTTATGTTTTGACAAGCCATCTATGGTATTATCAGGGCTTGGATGTTGATTTTGCAGAATATTTTGAACCATTCTGGGCTGATACACTGCCATCTCTTTTTGATGGTACTCATTCAGGGAGTGAAATAAATGAGCTGATGCCGGAAAACCCATTGGATATATTGCTTGATGATGTATTGGAAGAATTTGAAAATGATGAAGGCCATTTCTTTCGCCAATCTTTGGAAGAAAACACCTTACTGGATTGGGTTCCGGAGAGTCCAACCTATTTTTACCATGGAATGGGTGATGATATAGTTCCTTATCAGAATGCCCAGATTGCCTATGATACTTTTGTTGCCAATGGTGCACCAGATGTATGGCTGACACTTTACCCTGAAGAATTAGGAGGGCATTCAGACGTGGCATTGACATGCATCTTGGCAGGATATACAGTTATTCTTGAATATCAAAGAATCAGCCCCAAAGGAGATATGAATAGTGATGGCATTATTACTTCTGAAGATGTGAATTTATTAGAAGGGTCCATTTTAACAGAAAATAATATAACAGAATTCCAATGGTGGGCTGGCGATCTTGACTGGGATGCAACCCATTCTATCTTTGATCTTTTGGGTGCATCTGATTTAACGGAAGAATAAATGGGTAACAGTTCAAATTGTTTTCCTCATCTAAAATGATAAATGAATGAATTGAACTCACAAATATTTTTACCAGGGTATGTCTTAGTTGGCTGGACATTTTTAGTGAATATCCAACATTACTTAACCCAGAAAAAGGCACCAAAATATAATTATGAAAATGAATGATAAAATTATTACGTTTCATCCAAATGGAAAACAGGTTGTCCGAATCAATAAAAATAAATATGATATTATCCGGGAATCAATTATTCAAGCTATTCAGTCAAAACCATTTTCATTTACAGACATAACAAAATTTGTAAAAAATGAATTGGGGCAAACTTTTGATGGATCAATCAATTGGTACACAGCTACTGTAAAGTTGGATTTAGAAGCACGGAACGAAATTTATAGAAATTCGGGGAATCCCGAAACTTATTCTTATTAAAAACCATTTTAACGAAACCAAATGAAAAAAAATGTAATTAAAGTACTCGTTGTCTTTTTTTTAGGATATTTAATATTTAATTATTTAATAATTTGGTCTTCACATTTTTAATGGTTTCGCCGATTAAAAAATTCGGGTTAATGTTTCTGTGGATGGGGATTGTGGCAGGATCGATTATTACCCTTTCTGCATTTTTTAATTTTCCAGATGAAGTAGCTGGCGTGCTATATTTTATCGGCATTGGGATTGCTGCTTCGAGTGTTCTGAATTATTATAGAAAAGAAGAGAATTCTTAAAATAATTACGATATTTACTATTTTTCACCCTTAATATCTTTCGCGTTTTATAGTTTTCAAATGAATCAAAAAATAAATTAATGGATTGAAATGAGACACGCGACGGATATTTTTAGTGAGTGGGCTTTAGGCGGGAAAGATGAAGGAATGGAAAAAAACCATTCTCTTTCTGTGAGAGAAATGTTATTACATTTAACAAAAAATGTTAAGACATCTTTTTCATTTATAGATGCGGGCTGTGGGAACGGATGGGTCGTTCGGAAAATGCAGAAAAATCCATTATGTTCTATGGCAAAAGGAGTAGATGGCGCTGAAGATATGATTCGAAAAGCCAAAGCTATTGATCCGGATGGCGATTATATATGTGCTGATTTATTAAAATGGATTCCAAATGAAAAGGTAGATTTTGTTCATAGTATGGAAGTGTTTTATTATTTTGAAAATCCGGGTGAATTAATAAACCATATAAAATCTAATTGGCTTAAACCAGGCGGTAAAATGGTTATGGGAATTGATTTTTATGAAGAGCACGAGCGAAGTCATTCCTGGCCAACAGATCTAGGAACACATATGACGCTTTTAAGTGAGGCTAAATGGGTTTCTCTATTTTCTCAAAATGGATTCTACCAAATTGAGAATTTTAGAGCCAATGTTCATGATGGATTCCCTGGAACTTTAGTTGTTTCAGGTGTGTTGAATTCTCTATGAAAACTTGCCCCATTCAAAAATCTTCTAGCATATTAATATTAGTTTTTCTGAGTTTCAATTTGATATCACAAATCCAAGCTCAAGGGAAAACCATCCCTGATAGTAAGTTAAATTTAAATGAACAAAAAAAAGATAATCCCATGAAAAGAACAGATTCAGATTGGAAGCGAATTTTATCACCAGAAGAATACCGTATCCTTAGAGACAAGGGAACCGAGCGAGCCTTTACCGGAAAATATGATGGGCACTTTGAAGAAGGAACTTACAAATGTGCTGGGTGTGGAAATAAAATATTTGATTCCGAATCCAAATACAGATCGGGTTGTGGTTGGCCCGCATTTTCTGATGCACTTCCGGAATCCGTAGCAGAAACTAAAGATAATACAATGGGGATGGCTCGAGTTGAAATCACTTGTAGCAAATGCGAAAGTCATTTGGGACATGTATTTAATGATGGTCCAAATCCAACAGGATTAAGATATTGTATCAATTCTGTATCTATGGATTTTAATCAAGAAGAAAAAAAATAGTGAAAAAAGGTGTGGTGAAAGAATACGATTCATCAAAAGGATTTGGGTTTATTACGGGCGATGATAAAGAAGATTATTTTGTTCATGCGAATGATTTGCGAGAACATTTAAAATCCCGTGGACTTCGAGAAGGGCAAATCGTTTCTTTCGATGTTGATTTTGGTATGCGTGGCGATAAGGCAATTAATGTCAGATTAGGGTAAAATTCACAAGTGCCACGATCATTTTGTATAGAAGGATCTTTAAACGAGAATTGATAATTCACATCAACTCAGATAGTTGATACACATTTATTTCAATAAAGTGATTTTCTGATTTAAGACCGAGCCCGCAGTTTCAACTTGGGCGATATAAGTCCCGGAAGCCAGATTTCGCCCATCTATTTTAAATAATTGTCTCCCTACATTTTGTTTTCCTAACCGATGCGTTTTTAATATACCTCCCCTAAGATCCAATAAGCGAATTGTCACATTATTTTTATTCGGTAAGGTATAAGAAAGTGTAGTTGTTGGGTTAAACGGATTCGGATAAGCGGCGTGCATTTTGAATTTGGCAGGAAGGGGTGGGCTCTTCACCGAAAGGGGGGGTGGACAAAGGGGATAGTTTCAAATTCCTGTCCGAAAACAGTGTTGGCAATTTCCTGATCTAGACCAAACCAATCTGTGATGATGGACGAATATAATTGACGGAAATCATGCTGGATAAGGAAGGTTGTTCACCAAATAATTCAGGAACAACAGAATCACCAAATACCATGCATGGAGCGCTGGTACCATGATCGGTTCCATTCGATCCATTCTCAAAATACCGTCGACCAAACTCACTGGTAGTAACAATCAAAACACGATCCAATAAACTTTGATTAGATAAATCTTCAATAAAGGCTTGAAGCGAATTGTTCAAATCCATCATGAGTTGGGTGTGGTCATTATTTTGGTTTGCATGTGTATCAAAACCATTTTGATAAATTCTATAAATGGGTGTTTCTAATCCGCCCGAAATCATTTGAGCAGTCAGTGCCATTTGATACCCCAGATTAGACGTAGGATATTCAACTGAATTTGAACCTTGACCTGCCGTATTATTTATTATTTCGGCATATTCAAAGGAAAGTAGATCCACTTCCCGCACAAAATCCAATTCTTCGCCACCATAGGTATTGGACCGAATAATTTCATACCCATCACGGTTTAGCGTCAACATAAACTGGTTGACTAGATCCTGAATCGTCATCGATTCGGTCCCCAGTTTTACCAGCCATGCCGTAGTAACCGGTGCATGTTTCAGTAAAGATTGTAGGGTAGGATTGTTGCTCATATACCTGAAATCATACACTATTTATTGTGCAAGCCTATTGATACCCTGCGGCTTGTAGTTTGAACAACCGTGCATACTCGCTGTCGGCCTCTAATAATTCTTCGTGCGTACCGCGCTCTTGTATTTGGCCGTGTTCTAAGACTACAATTTGATCAGCCATACGAACAGTCGAGAATCTATGTGAGATTAGAATCGCCATTTGATCCTCGGTGATTTGGCGGAAGTGGTCAAATATTTTGGCTTCAGCTTCGGCGTCCATTGCACTGGTGGGTTCATCCAGCACTATGACATTGGCCGACCGGCGCATAAATGCGCGCGATAGCGCTATTTTTTGCCATTCTCCGCCAGACAACTCTTGACCACCAGCGAACCATCTACCCAATTGAGTTAGGTAGCTGTTGGGCATACGTTCGATAAAGTCCGCAGCCAGCCCTTTGGTCGCAGCGTCTTGCCAGCGGTCTTGGGCATCGAAATTCTGGACATCACCGGTACCGATGTTTTCACCTACTTTCATTTGGTACTGGACAAAATCTTGGAATATCACGCCAATTTTGTCCTGCAACGCAGCGATATCCCAATCCTGCAGATCGCGGCCCTCGAACAGTATTCGGCCTTCGGTAGGCTCGTATAGCCGAGACATTAATTTGATCAGTGTTGTCTTGCCCGAACCATTGTGTCCGACCAACGCCAGTTTTTGCCCAGGTTGAAGGTGCAGGTTTATTCCTTGCAGGGTAGGGCTAACGGCGCCCGTGTAAGTGAATCCAACGTTCTCAAATCGAATGCCGTCTTTAGGGTTCGGTCCCGAGCTGGCACCGCCTGTATCCTTTGTAATGGGAACCTCAAGAAATTCATAAAGGTTCGAAAGGTATAGGTTGTCTTCGTACATGCCGCCAATTGCCGATAGGCTAGCGGTTATGGCGGCCTGACCTTGTTTGAATACTAGGATGTACATCGTCATGCCACCCAAGGTTAATACCCCTGCAACTGTCTCTACGACTATCCATCCGTAGGCACCATAAAAGGCCAACGTGCCCAATAGGCCCAATACGTAGCCCCAGAAACCTTTGCGCAACGTCAGGTTACGGTCGTCGCGGAATAACTTTTTAAATATTGCCTTATAGCGTCCGAGCAGCATTGAAGACAGGCCAAAAAGTTTTACCTCTTTGGCGTAATCTTCGCGGGCCAGTACGGTCTCTAGGTACAGCTGCTCGCGTCGCTCAGGGGTACGCCATGTAAACAGGCGAAAGGCCTCGCCCGAGAAACGAGCTTCGGCAAAAAAGACGGGCAGGGCCGCTACAAACAGCACCACCACAGCAATAGGCGAAAACTGTATCAGCAATCCTCCGTAGGCAATTATAGAAATAGAGTTTTGAATCAGCCCAAAAGTTTTGCGTACCAACGCCAGCGGGCGGCTAGATGCCTCGCGACGCGCCTGTGTCATACGGTCGTATATCTCCGAATCCTCGAATTGCTCCAACGACAATGTCCCAGCCTTTTCCAGAATCATTACATTGACTCGTTGGCCAAGCAGGGCGCGCAATAGCGACTCGCACACCGCGATACCGCGTTGGAATCCGGCCAGTAAGCCGATTGCACCTGCTTCAGCCACGACATACATTATCGCCAAATGCCTGTCGGCGGGCGCTTGTGTTTCTGCCGCCAGCACTACTGTGTCAACAATCATTTTGCCCAGCCATGCGACTACAGCAGGCATCAACCCTGCAGCCAATACCAGCGCCATCATCGCCAGCGCCAGTCCCCGATGCGTAGTCCATACTAGCCCCAGTGCCCGACCGCTATACCGAAACACCCCCAAATATCGCCGTGGGCTTTTGGCATTAGAACCTGCTGGGGCAGGCGGAACATGGGGCGAGTTAGAGCGGGACATGTGAATGCCTAATCGTAGCAATCATTT
>JABHAX010000006.1 GCA_018674095.1 Fidelibacterota bacterium | reverse complement strand
TTTACTTTTTAATTGCAATGAAATGGACGTGATTGAATCATGGACTTGGAGCTTTACCCAATTGTTAGATCTGGAAGCAGATTTCAAATTAACGCCAACTATCTTTTCATGACTTGAAAAGCCATGGAGATCAGGTATCCCAACAGCATCACATGAGCGGAAAATTGCTGCTATGTTATGGGGTTTGTTTACATTATCCACGATAACTGTCAAATCTGGCTGACGTTTATTTAAAACAGCTTTTATTTTTTGAAATCGTTCCGAAGTCATAAATATTATTTGTACTTTGCGAACTTAGTGGCAGATGAATTATTAGATTAAATTAACAGTCATGATTTCATCCGAATCTATAAAGAAAAAAGCATTGGAACTTGGATTTCAAAAAGTAGGAATCGCCAAGGCAGAAGCCACCCCAAATGAAAAAGCTGATCTTGAAACTTGGCTGAAGCAAGGTCGCCATGCCACCATGGAATGGATTGTTAAAAGAAAAAATGAACGGAGCGATATTCACACCTATTTCCCGGCAGCAAAGTCAGTCATCTCTGTTGGACTCAATTATCAAATCGGGAAAGGACAGAATGATATTTCATCGGATTATAAATTAAGTAATTATGCTTGGGGTGAGGATTATCATGATGTGATCAAAAAACGTCTTTTCCAATTATTGGGCTGGATGAAAGAAACTCATCCTGATTTGAAAGGAATTGCTTGCGTGGATACCTCCCCAGTCATGGATAAAGTTTGGGCCCAACGTGCTGGACTCGGTTGGTTGGGGAAACACACAAATTTGATTACGCGGGATCATGGGAGTTGGCTTTTTCTCGGAGAACTCATCCTTGATATTGAGTTGGAATATGATGAGCCATTTAATGATGATCTTTGTGGAACTTGTACTGCCTGCATTGATGCATGTCCAACACAAGCCTTGACTGAATATCAAATAGACGCGGGAAAATGTATTTCATATTTAACGATTGAACATCGAGGCGATTTGCCCGAAAATCAAAACAATCTCCATGGCTGGATCTATGGCTGTGATATTTGCCAGGATGTGTGTCCTTGGAACGAAAAATTTTCGGAAGTGTCAGAAATTCTCGAATTTCAACCCCGACAAGAAATATTGAATTGGAGCAATGAAGATTGGCAAAATCTGGATGAAGATGGATTTCGTAAATTGTTTAAAGGTTCTGCGGTAAAACGGACCAAGTTTGTTGGTTTGAAAAGGAATATTGAAAATAACTCGTCATCTTGAGCATGAAGGAAAGTTATTCAATAATTAATCTACTTCCACATCTACGGCACCGATTCCAACAGAAATATCTCCAGTGATGGTGGGGCGAGCATTATCCCAATCTTTGCTTACATATTTATTATTCCCTTTGGACAAAAGTCCATTTACATCTACAGAACTCAAAAAAGAATGATCTATACGAAGCTTAATATTTACATTTTTCGGTAAAATCAATTCCAACGCACCCAATCCAACATCAATGGATAAATCCATATCTTCATCATATTTTCCACGGAGATCAATCATGGCAGCGCCCAATCCAACATCTAAATTAAATTTTTTGGTATTAAGATTGCCCAATCCAATTCCATTAAATTCACCCAATCCACTGGAAATACTTACCCGTTCACAGATGATATTATTGGGTTTATTTAATTCAAGATTGACATCACTTAAGCCACAGTCTATTTCAAAATAAGATAAAGATAAATCGCTTAAATCAATTGTCGCTTCCCCCAATCCGAAATCCATTTGTAAATCTGTTGGGATATCTTTGGCTAATTGAAAGTCTAAGGCATTATGATAATCATCATCAAAATCAAAATTGATGCTATTATCGCCAAATTGAAAATTGCCAGTTTCACCGTTAATAGATAATACTGCAACACCGTAATTAGATGAAAATTTCACATCCGTTTCTGTTCGTTTAAGATCGTATTCGATAATACCCGAAATAGTTTTTGGTTTATCATTGACACTGATATTGAGTTCACCCAATCCAAAATTCAATTCCATTTCTAAGGATTGGTACTCATTGAGATCGTATTGATAAAAATCCCGTATAAAAGTTGTATCATTTTGAGAAAAAAGGACCGAAAGTGATAAGGCAATTATTGCATTTTTCATAATCATCCCCTAAAAATTAAAACTGTATCTTACAGTTGATTCAATAGGACCATCAGATCCTAATTGTTTGGCGAAATTAATACGCATATTTATACCGTCACCATCATCATTGCCAAAGCCAATGCCTGCTGATTGAATAAACTGATCTGAATGATCCACAATATAATTTAGATCTACAAGGGTAGAAGTAGAATAAGCCATGCCAGCATCGAAAAATAATATAACCATGAAAAAGGTATCGGTAAAATCTTCGGTAAAAATTAGTTCGCTATTCATTTGTCCCATATGCGTTCCAGATTGAATTTTGAAATCATGTGCACTTACTGAGCCTAATCCACCAATTCCAAATTGTCTAAAAGTTGGGACTGTTTCTGATGCCATCCCGAGAATGACTCGATTTCTAAGCACGACTCCTTCAGAGAGTTTCAAGTTCGCAATGGCCATGTGTGACATCCGAAGTGTGGGCTCATCGAGTGTTTCATTATTTTCCTTAATTGTCATTTCTATTTTTGATAATAGTGCGAAACCGGTGGAAAGCGGGGTATAAGATGCTGTCCTAAATGCTAAAATTCCTTCAACATATTCAACGTCAGTTTCAAGCATAGATGGATTTTCCCTCAGTGTCCTTTTTTCGTGAAATAGACTCCATACATTTGAATCGACAACCATCTCGGTTTGAGTGGCTTTAACATATTTCCCTTTCAATTTTAAAAGTGAAAAATCAAATCCGGCTCCTGCTTCAAAACCTGTTTCATCCCACCGATCAAAAAAATCTTGGCGACCGATTAAACTCGCCCAAGAATTCTCGTGTTCTGGTAATCGAAATTCATCATCTGTTCGAGCTGTTTTAAATCCACTGGCAAATAAGGTCGCAGTTCGATTTTTCAAAAGGGCAGTTTCCAATGTGCTACGCCCAATAAATTCATCGGGACCAAAACGATATCCCACTGAAAAACTAAGTCGAATTAGAGACTCATTTCCACGATCCCAATTCCAATTTAGTGGCGAAAAACGAAATCCTTCATTTCGGTTGTGTTCAAAAACTTCTGGTTCAGGATGAACCCAACCTTCACGAAAACGATGTGAAAAATTGGTAATTCCAAAACTCTCTTTTTTCTTAGATGCAGCCGAATCTGTAAATGTTTCTCGATAAATCAAGCCTTGATCCATACTTGCTTCTACAACTTTTCCGCTAATTGTGGCACCCTCATCTGTAATGACGTCGCCACCAATTGCTACGATTTTTCCTGAAATATGTGCTGATGGGAAAATGTGAACATCACCGCCAATAACCGTAATTTGACTTTCAACGGTTCCATAAACATTCAGTGTTCCACCTAAAACTCGAATATTATCTTTAAGGGTTTCAGATGAATCAATTATCACATCAGAATAGAATCTGATTTCGCTTCTTGTAAAGGATGACGAATCGCTTAAAGATGAATTAAGTCCAAATACAAGATTTGTTGTTAGAATTAATAAAATAAATTTCATGAATTACTCCTGACGAATTGTGATGGTTCCGTAGAATACTCGTAAGCGCATGGGGACGGTTCCATCTCGAACTTGACCCGTTCCACTTACGCGGTTTTCGGCTGATATAATTTTAAGTGGAATTTCGGAATTCAAATCTTGGATTGTTCCCGTTCCATGAATCTCTGCATCAATATTAACAGGAAGTCCTGTGGGAATTTGAACCTGAATATCGCCACTACTTGTTTCCAAAATAATACTGTAATCCTTTATGGATGAATCGTAGGATAATTCCATTTCAATATCGCCAGCAGTGGTAGATGAGTTAACGACTCCAATAATTTCTTGACCCTCAATATCACCTCCAGATGTGTGGCATGTTAGAGAACCTGTGATTTGCTCTGCATCAATATCGCCACCGGATGTACTCACAACTACATGACCTTTTATATTTTCAATTTCAATTTCACCACCGGATGTTCGTCCGGTTAGATTCGCCGAAATATCCTCAGCACGAATATTCCCTCCTGAAGTTTGACATTTAATAGTTTCCCCTTCAATATTTTTCAGGGAAATAGAACCACCACTTGTATGGGCATCAATATTTCCAGTTAAGTGACGGAATGCTAAATCCCCACCGGATGTGGATGCATTAAACTGACCATCTGAATTCACAATGTTTATATCACCGCCAGATGAATGAACTCGCAAGAGACCTTCAGATCCTGTTACTTCAATATCACCACCAGAAGTTTGAGCTTCCATCCGCCCCATCACATTACTAAGGTCTATATCTCCACCACTTGTTTTTAGAATAGATTCTCCCCTGATATCTTTTACATCAATATCACCACCAGAAGTTTCAAGATTCAAATTAATATTTGTAGGAAGTTTTAATTCAAATTGTGTTGTCACATCCCGTTTGTATTGAATTCTCTTTTCAGATCGAATCTGGATTAATTGATCATCAACTAAATGGAAAACTAAGATATTGGCATTTTTCACAAGCTGTTTTGCTTTTTTTTCTGTAACGGCACGAATTTTTCGCGTAATGGTTAATTCTGCACCAGCACCAAAGTGGGTTGAAACAGTAATGTCACCTTCAATTTTATCCATTAAAACAGTATAGGATCCATCGTCTGTTACCGTGTCAAAACGATATGTCTCTTTATAATGATATCGGTTATTTCTATCCTTTTCAAATTCTTCAAATATTTTTTGCCCGAAAAGAAATGATGTTAATTGACAAAAAAGTATAAATCGTATCATGAGTTTATCTCCAGTCTTGGATTGGGAACATCCATTGAAAAATGTCTTAATAGATCTTGAGCACGATCTCGGATAAAATCATTCTTATCCAAAACACTCACAACTTGTAAAGCAGGAATCATGGATGCAGTGGGAGCCTTTTCCATTATATCCATGGCGGAGAGCCGTACGGCTTCATTTTCATC
>JABHAX010000005.1 GCA_018674095.1 Fidelibacterota bacterium | reverse complement strand
ATTATCTTGGACAAGCTATTTGGGCCTACTCTAATGTTTTGAAAATTTCACCACGTGACCAAGATACACAACATAATCTGGCAGTTGCTGGAGCACGGCGAATTGATCGAATTGATATGCCTAAACCATTTGTTCTACTTCAGACCTATCGTGATATCAAATCCAATTTCACCTTAAAAGAATGGATCATGATAGGGAGTCTAATTTTGCTTTTTCAAGCTCTTTGGGGTTTTAGTCTTCAATTTGGTTGGATTCAAGGAGCCGTGAGTCAATCGATTCTTACGGGGCTCATTTTTTTAACCGTGGGAATCCATGGCATTGCTTTGGATAAATATTTTCAGGAAAAACGAACGAACAGCGGTATTGTTATTGCCAATGGCGTGGATGCATATTCAGGTCCGTTTTATGGAGAAAATACTATTCTATTCCGTATCAATGAAGGCAGTCGTGCTGACCTTCACCAATCCCAAAAGGATTGGGTTGAAATTATTCTCATTGATGGTAAAAAAGGGTGGATTCCCGCAGAATCGATTCGAGCCCTAAAATGAAACCACTTTTTTATTTAATTATTTTTTCAGGATGTCTGATGGCTCAAGATTCTTTATTTTGGTTTGATATGAATTCTGTTCGTGATCCCATGCCTAAAACGCCGAAAGTATTGGATAAAATTTTTGGCACATCTCAGTTGAGTATATTGGATTCATTAAAAAATTCACGGGTGAATACTCAAGATGGATTTCGATTACAAATCTATGAATCATCTTCGGTAGAAGAAGCAAACAAAAAGCTCCAAAAATTTGAAAAAGCATTGGATGATTCAGTTTATTTGATTTTTGATGCACCATTATATAAAATTAGAACAGGTAATTTTTCAAGCAAAAAAGAGGCAAATACTCAAAAGGAAAAACTTCGAAAAAAAGGTTATCAAAATATTTGGATCGTGCGTAGCCGCATTAAGCAGACCGGCTCTAATCCTGATTAATTTATAACTGACATTTTAGAAATTCTTTAGTTTTTCGTTACTTCCTTTGGAGCTTTCTTTCAAGTTTTGTAATTTTTCCATCTAAAATTTAGGAGTATCATGGCTGGACATAGTAAATGGGCCAATATTAAGCACCGAAAAGGAGCCCAAGACGCCAAACGCGGAAAAATATTCACCAAGATCATTAAAGAGATTACAGTTGCAGCTCGGTTAGGCGGTGGTGATATTGATGCTAATCCTCGGCTTCGGACAGCTGTTTCAAATGGAAAATCCAATAATCTCCCTATTGATAATATTTCCCGAGCTATCAAAAAAGGGACGGGTGAATTGGAAGGTGTTTCTTATGAAGAAGTTACTTACGAAGGGTATGGTCCCGGCGGTGTGGCTATTATTATGGATATTATTACAGATAATAAAAATCGGACCGTGGCAGAAGTCAGACATTTATTGTCTAAATATGGTGGGAATCTGGGCGAAACGGGCAGTGTAGCTTGGGTTTTTGACAAAAAAGGACAAATCATTTTAGACAGCAAATCCGGTGATGAGGATGTGGTTTTCGAAGCAGCATTGGAAGCCGGCGCTGATGATTTTGAAGCGGACGATGGATTTTATAGAGTAACAACTAATCCTACAACGCTTATAGATGTGCGAGATTCAATGGAAAATTCTGGATACGAAATACAATCTGCAGAAATTGAAATGGTGCCGAAAACATTACAAAGATTAGAAGGGAAGGAGGCACAATCTGCCTTAAAGCTTATGGATGCGCTAGAAGATAATGATGATATTAATAAATTGTATTCTAACTTTGATGTGGATGAAGAAGCATTGCTTCAGGATTAATTGATGCGAATATTGGGTATAGACCCAGGGCTGGGCATTACAGGTTTTAGTATTTTAGATACAAAACGGAACCAAACTCATTTATCTGCTTATGGGACAATCAAACCCAAAACCAAAGATAGTTTACCGAAACGATTGAATTACCTTTTTGAAGAAATGAACAAAATATTGGATCAATTTTCACCGGATGTAATGGCCATCGAAGATGCCTTTTACAGCAAGAATGTGAAATCTGCCATGACATTAGGACAAGCACGCGGTTCCTTAATTTTAGCGGCTGCCCAAGCGGATATTCCAGTTCATGAATTTGCGCCACGTAAAGTGAAAATGTCAGTTTGTGGTAATGGCGCAGCATCGAAAGAACAAGTTTCCTATATGGTGACCCAAATTTTAAAATTGAAAGAACCCCCAAAACCGTTAGATGTATCTGATGCTATGGCAGTGGGACTTTGTTACATCAACCAGGCAAAATTCGTATGATTGATCAGCTTCATGGACTCGTAGAAAAAAAAGCGCTTAATTACGCAATTATTTTTGTGAACGGTATTGGATATAAGGTTATGATGTCCATTAAAGGATTGGAATCACTTCCACCTAAAGGGAGCGATACCGTAGTGTTAACGTATCTCCATGTACGGGAAGATGTCTTGGACCTTTATGGATTTGCCAGTAAAAAAGAACGAAACACATTTCATCTTTTAGTTTCTATTAGCGGGATTGGTCCCAAACTCGCCCTTACTATCTTATCCGGAATTCAACCGTCTCGATTAAAAAATTACGTTATTGCCGGTGATGTGGCAGCTTTAACATCGGTTCCCGGCGTTGGTGCAAAAACTGCAAAACGGATGATTGTAGAATTGAAAGAAAAATTTATTAAAACGGATGATGAATCTCTGGGATTTGAAGATAATAATGGAATGGGTTCCCAGATATTTAAGGATGTAGTGAATGCACTAATATCTTTGGGGTATAAAGCGCATCATGCAAAAAAAGCATGTACAGAATTAGAAAAGAATGGGGAATTGTCGGGAGAACTCGAATCCGTCATTAAAAAAGCCCTCAAACAAGTCATGTCTTAATTAGGATGTGCATGGTTTCGGAAAAAAATTCCATTAATCTTAAACCATTTTAATGGTCTTTATAACGAATATAACAAAAATATTTTTCGTGAGATTTGGCGTCCCTAGTAACAAAATGAAAAAATGAAATTCAATACAAAATTAAACAGACTCGGAACTGAAACAGCATTTGCTGTTTCTGCGCAGGCTCGTGTATGGGCCGAAAAAGGTCATAAAATATATCCGTTCCACTTGGGTGATATAAACCTGCCAACACCAAAAAATATTCGTGAAGCGACCCATAAGTTCATGAATCAGAACAAGAATGGATATTGTCCGTCAGAGGGTATCCCTGAACTCCGTGAAGCACTTGCACATGATGTGGGTTCCAAACGTGGTGTTGAATATGGGATAAACAATGTGGTGGTTCAGCCCGGTGGAAAACCAACAATTTGGAAATTCTTTGCAGTCATTATGAATGAAGGAGATGAAGTATTGTACCCCAATCCCGGTTATCCGATTTATGAATCCCAAATTAAATATCAAGGTGGAATCCCGATTCCATACAGTTATGACGAAACGGAAACCGGATTTGCCATTGATATTGAAAAATTGCGTGCATCCATCACGGATAAAACCACTGCCTTGGTTTATAACAATTATCAAAATCCGATTTCGGCAGCATCAAGTCAAGATGAGATGGAAGCGTTGGCAGACTTAGCGATTGAGCATGATTTATGGGTTTTGAGTGATGATGCTTATTATGAGATTCGTTATACCGATGATCCACCACGATCAATTGTGAATATTCCCGGAATGAAAGAAAGAACTGTCATTTTATATACGTTCTCCAAAAAATTTGCCATGACGGGGTGGCGAGTTGGTGCTTCCATTGGACCATCAGAAGTGATTAACCAGATTGCTCGATTCAATATTAATGATGAATCCTGTACCAACCATTTTATTCAACATGCTCTCGCTGAAACTGTGGGTGGAGATTCATCTGGCGCGAATGAATTATCATCTGAATTGCAGGCTCGTCGAGATGAAACAATCAAAGGGCTTAATGCAATCGACGGGATTCATGTGCCAACGCCAGAAAGTACATTTTATTCATATCCAAATGTATCCACTGTAATGGCGAATAAGGGATTTACTGATTTGGATAAATTTCGAACGTCAGCATTGGAAGCAACAGGTGTCTCTTTTTGTGCTCGACATCATTTCGGTACCCCATTAGCGGATGAAACAGATCATTATATTCGTCTCGCCTATTCAGGGATTAACCAAAATGATATTCGAGAAGGATTGGCGAAATTGAAAAGCTGGATCGAAGGGTAAGCATGAAAGAGAAAAAAACACCTCTTTATGATCGTCACATTGATCTGGGTGGAAATGTAGTCAACTTTGGTGGATTCTTACTTCCCACACAATATTCGGGAATCAATCAGGAGCACAACGCTGTACGATCCAAAGCTGGAATATTTGATGTGAGCCACATGGGTGAATTCATTATTTCAGGCTCTGATGCAGAAAAATTTCTTCAAAAAATCACTGTAAATGATGTGTCATCTCTTTCAAAGGGGGAAGCACAATATTCTGCTATGTGTTTTAAAAATGGCGGCATTGTGGATGATCTCCTTATCTATAAAAAAGAAAATGTATTCATGTTGGTGGTGAATGCCGCTAATCTGGAAAACGATTTAGAATGGTTGAAATCTCACCAAGAAGGTGATGTCAAGATTGAAGATATCAGTGACAAAATTGGATTGATTGCTGTTCAAGGTCCGCGGTCGAGAGCCATTCTTCAAACGCTTACAGATACAACATTATCCAATATACAATTTTATCATTTTGCTGAAGGGAGAGTGGGTGGTAAGGAAGCCATGATTGCCCGTACTGGATATACCGGCGAACTGGGTTTTGAGATTTATTCATCCGCAAATGAAATTGGTGAAATTTGGGATGCCATTATGGATGCCGGAACAGACAAAGGATTAGAACCTGCTGGATTGGGTTGCAGAGATACTCTTCGTATGGAAATGAAATTTGCATTGTATGGCAATGATATAGATGAAACAACAAATCCGATTGAAGCGGGATTGGGGTGGATTACCAAATTAGGAAAAGCTGATTTTATCGGGAAAGATGCCTTTTTATATGCTAAGGCTAATGTAACTCGGCGATTGGTGTGTTTGGAAATGACAGAACGTGCAATTCCCCGAAACGGATGTCCAATTTTGATGAATGATGAAATTGTTGGGACCATTACCAGTGGAACCATGAGTCCATCTTTAGAAAAAGGAATTGGAATCGGGTATGTGAATGTACCTTTTCATAAATCTGGAACTGAATTGATTGTGGATATTCGTGGAAAAATGAAATCTGCTATTGTGGTAAAACCACCGTTTTATAAAAATGGTTCTTTGATGGATTAATGTTTCAAATTGATTATAGAAGTGGGAAATACCGCTGCGTGCATTTAATAGAAAATCCCAAAAAGTTACACACACAAATTTATGATATCCCTTTGTCCCCTTTATGAAGGGGAATTATAGGTGTGTGTATTTCTCTATTAACAATTATCTTATAACAATTAAATCTTATAATTCCATTTTTCCTTTTTTATTCAAGTTCTAATATCTGTAAAATTGACGATTCATTAACCATAACCTACTAATCTATTCATGCAGGAAGAACGTCGTTTAGAAATCCTCGGAATCCTTACTATTGCCTTATCCGTCTTCGTATTAGTTAGTCTCGGCGGCTTTAATCCCAGTGAGGAACCCACCATATCATCAAATGTCCTGGTGACAAACCCAATGGGTATTCTTGGTATATTTACCGCTCATATATTTATAAAGATCGGATTTGGTTTTTCGTCAATAATAATACCATTATTGGGCCTCATTTGGGGATGGCTCATTTTCGCCAAAAAAGAGTTGAAAGAAATCCTTCGTGGCTCAATTTATGGACTTGGTACCATGATGATGTTATCAATATTCATAGGCGTTCTTAGTATTCAATTCGCAAAAGAAGGGAACGTTAGTTATGTTGCGTCTGGATTGATTGGTGGCGTCATTGCAGATTTTTTTCTTGATTGGATTTCGATTTGGGGGACAGTTTTATTTCTTTTAGCAGGATTCCTCATGATTGTTCGGGGATATTTCAATCTCGATTATTATGCGCCATTTATAAAAGTAAAAGAGAAATGGGATATTTGGCGAAAAGAACAAACTGCCCAAAAAGAACAACAAAATATTGAAAATTCAAAACGACGCCATACGCAAGATCTAAAAGCAAAAATAGATTCGCAAAAAGAAAAAGGAAAAACTGAATTCATTCAACCTGAAACTTTAGATGAAACCACTCCAACTGGCGAAGAAGATCCCATCAAAGAAGAAGAAATAAATGAGCATCCACAAGATGATAATCCCGAAGATAATATTGAAGTTTCTTCTGACGAGACACCCGAAACTCAAACCGATAATGAGACATCGATAGAAGATGAAACCATCACTGGGGATGATGAAAAAGATGAACCAAATAAATCGCCCGAAAATTTAAATATTGAAGAAATGGCCGAAACAGAAGAACTTGATATTGACGAAATCCAAGAACGTAAGCAGCCACGTCGTAAGTACCAACTTCCTTCATCAGACCTTTTAACCAATCCAGTAAATGTAACAGATCATTTGAGTCGGGATGAATTGGTAGAACGTGCAAACTATTTAACCCAATCTCTCGCCACGTACGGCGTTGAGGGAAAGGTGGTGAATGTACATCCCGGACCCATTATTACTTTATTTGAAGTAGAACCGGCAGAAGGTGTTCGCGTGAATAAATTTGTAGCATTATCTGATGATTTGGCTCGAGTCATGGAAGCGTCCAGTGTCCGAGTTATTGCACCGATTCCCGGAAAATCTTCTGTGGGAATTGAAATCCCTAATCGAAATCCAGCCACTGTGTTTTTTAAATCAGTGGTCAATAGTCCTGAATTTGCAGAGGCAGAATCCAAGTTAACTTTAGCCATTGGAAAAACAACAACGGGCGAAATAGCAACTTTAGATTTATCCAAAATGCCCCATTTACTCATTGCTGGAACAACTGGATCAGGGAAATCTGTTTGTATTAATACCATCATTTGTAGTATCCTTTATTCCGCAACACCAGATGAAGTGAAGTTTGTCATGATTGATCCCAAAAAAGTAGAAATGACTTTGTATCGAAAATTGGAAGGCTACCATTTATTGAAAATGGAAGATGTTTCAGAACCCATTGTAACTACCGTTGAGCATTCTATTTTAGCGCTTCGTGCTTTAGAAAAAGAAATGGATAGACGGTATAGTGTATTAGCAGATATTGTGGTTCGAAATATTGGCGAATACAATGAGAAGATGAAAAAAATCGGTGATCCCATCATGCCATACATCGTTTTGGTGGTGGACGAATTGGCGGATTTGATGATGCAATCAGCGAAAGATGTAGAAGCACCTATTGCAAGATTGGCTCAATTGGCTCGAGCCGTTGGAATCCATCTTGTTATTGCCACTCAACGACCATCCGTTGATGTTATTACGGGTGTTATTAAAGCAAATTTTCCATCACGGATAGCTTTTCAAGTCGCCAGTAAAATTGATTCACGAACCATTATTGATCAACCTGGCGCAGATAAATTAATCGGCCGCGGTGATATGCTTCATTTGGGTACAGGAACTTCTGACGTTTATCGTATGCATAATGCATTCCTGACTTTGGACGAAATACAAGCCATCATGGGCCATATTGTTGAACAGCCCAAACCGGATGAAACTATGCTTCCATCAGTACGAGAATCAACCACAACTGAATTTGGCGTTGATAGTGATTTTGGTTCGGATGACCTTTTTAAGGATGCAGTTTCGTTAGTTATAACACACCAACAAGGATCTATTTCACTTTTACAACGTCGCTTAAAAATTGGGTATTCCCGTGCTGCCAGATTGATTGATGAAATGGAACGAACGGGTGTTGTTGGACCTTTTACCGGCAGTAAAGCTAGGGAAGTATTGGTGGATGAGACTTATCTCGAAATGATTCGGGATTAAGTCTGTGAAAATTTTACTTTTTTATTTATTGACGATGAACTTCACATTGTCTCAATCTTTACCGTACGAGCAATTCTTAGATTTTATGAATCACTCAAATGGCCGTGTACTGGGAATTGACTTTTATCAAGGTCAATATGGGGAACGTTTTGAATCCACCGGAACGTTTTATTATTTAGGGAAATCATATTATATTTTTGATGCAATTGATCAGAGAATCTCCTTTAAAAATGGAAATATTACCACCATCAATAAAATTGAAAAACAGGTGATTTATGATAAAACAATTCCTGGAGAAGTTACTATTTTTGATATTTTAACCGGCACGAATGAATCACTACTTATTGGAGAATCCCTTTTTGAAAAAAATGGATATAAAATTCAATTCACGTTAAAAGAGTGGGATATGTCTGGGACGATTCGAACTCGATCTTCGACTGGAAAACCTGTCTCAATTATTTTAAATACAGGTGAAGGTTCAGAGATTCGAGTAAATATTATATCTATCGAATCAGGATTAAAGCCATTAGAGATTGATTTAAATGCATTTGAAAAAATTGACCTTCGTGAATAAATATTTAAAATTTATAATTGGTGGGGTTATTAGTGCTGCCGGAATTTATCTTGCATTTAAAGGAGAAGATTTCGGGGAACTAAAAAACCAAATTAAATCTGTGAATTTGATGGGATTTATTGCAGCCAATATATTAATTGTGTTGAGTTGTTTTGTAAGAGCATACCGTTGGAAACTGATTATAGATCCTGTTGAAAATATTTCATTTCATAAAGTTTTTAGTGCCACAATGGTTGGCTATTTTGGGAATGGAATACTCGCATTTAGACTCGGTGAATTATTACGGGCATATTCAGTTACATCCGGGCAAGTCATGTCCGCCACTCAAGCTTTTGGAACCGTAATTTTGGAGCGAATTTTAGATTTGCTCATGGTATTGCTTGTATTTATTTTGCTCATTCCATGGTTTCCTTTTGAACAGGATGGTATCCGATTAGCCATCTATATTTTTTCGGGGACTACCCTTGTCATTATTATTGGGATAGTTTTATCGATTAAATTGAAAATGGTTGATAAAATTGGATCCATGAAATATTTTAGTAAGGGCTCAGGCGAAAAGGTGTTTAACACATTGGCGAAAATATTTGATGGAGCCATTCTAATCAAAGATACAAATCATGCTCCACAGATAATTTTTTCTAGTATTTTTCTTTGGAGTTTTTATTTTGTTGTTACCTATATATTATTGGATGCGTGTGGTATTCCCCTAGATATAGTTGGAACTGGTATTTTGCTCGTTTTAGGAAGTGTCGCCATTGGGATTCCCGCGTTACCCGGTTCTGCTGGCACTTACGATGCTGGTATAAAATTTAGTTTGATGGTCGTTTTTGGAATCGCAAGCGACCAAGCGTTAACTTACGCAATAGTTTCACATGCGGTTTCTTATTTTCCTTTGGTCATATTGGGTGGTATTTATTTTATGGCAGGGAATGTCAATATTAAAGATGTTAAAAAGGAGTCATTGTCATCATGAAAAAGTATGATTGCATTTTTTTGGATCGGGATGGAACTTTAAATCCAGACCCAGGATATATTAGTTCTATCGATAAATTTTCTTTTTATAAATCCACGTTAAAGTCCTTAAAGAAAATGGCTGAGGCTGGAAATCGATTTTGCATTATTACAAATCAATCGGGGATAGCAAGAGGGTTGATTGCTCAAGAAGATTTGGATGAAATTCATGATTTCATTCGATCTCAATTTGAAAAGAATAATATTCCTTTATTGGGGATTTATGTTTGTCCTGATCATCCTGACCAAGCAAGCGAGCAACGGAAACCTGGTCCAGGAATGTTCTTGGAAGCTGAAATGAATCATGACATTAATTTGATGGACAGTATTATGATAGGTGACTCGACCGTCGATATGAAAGCTGGTGAATTGCTCGGCATGGATACAATGCTCGTTTTAACCGGAAAAGGGATGGATACACTAAATTATTTACCAGAATATGAAACACCGAATTATATTGTAAATGATCTTGCTGAAGGTGCCAAAAAAATATGTCGTTGAAAGTTGGCATATTAATGGGTGGACCCAGTGAAGAAAGGGATGTATCATTATCCACTGGGAAAGCTGTGGCTGAAGCATGTAAAGCAAATGGGTTTCAAACAACAGAATTTCCATTTCACTTTGATCATCGGAAACTTCTTGATGATTTGAAAAAACAGGATATCATTTTTAATGCACTCCACGGCGGCATCGGAGAAAATGGGAAAATTCAAACTTGGATGAATAAAAATGGAATTAGGTTTACGGGGTCGGGCCCTGCGTCATCTGCCTTATGTATGGATAAAGAAAAAAGTAAAACGATTGCAATGAAGCATAATATATCCACCGGAAAATGGGAAATGCTTAAATCTTCCGAAGATTTTCCTACATTATCGATACCATTTGTAATTAAACCTAATGATCAAGGAAGCACGGTTGGCCTTTCTATTGTTCGTGAAGATTCCGAAATTGAATTAGCAATTAAGGAAGGATTTGAGCATGGCGAATTATTGATGGCTGAGGATTATATCCATGGTAGAGAATTAACAGTTACCATTTTAGGTGAACAAGCATTCCCGATTGTTGAAATTCGACCCTCTCATGACCTGTATGATTATGAATGCAAGTACACGCCGGGAATGAGTCAATATATTTGCCCAGCAGAAATATCAGAATCAATAACACAATCAATCCAAAAGGATACCGAAATTATTTTTAAAGCATTAGGATGTGAAGTCTATGCCCGAGCGGACTTTTTATTAGATGATAATGGGAATTATTTCTTTTTAGAAATGAATACACTTCCAGGAATGACATCAACAAGTTTGGTACCAAAATCTGTGAATGCGGCTGGAATGAACTTTGAAGAACTCATCAAAACAATCATAGAATTAAGTTTATAAATGTCAATTCAATTTTATAATTCTCTCAAAAGAGAAAAAGAAAATTTTGTCCCAATTGAAGAGGGTAAAGTTGGGCTCTATACTTGTGGACCTACCGTCTATGATTTTGCTCATATTGGAAATTTCCGAACCTTCATGTTTGAAGATTTATTAAAGCGATGGTTAACACATTTAGGGTATAGGGTTAATCATGTCATGAATATTACAGATGTGGATGATAAAACGATAAAAAAGGCATCTGCTGAGGGGATTAGTTTATTGGATCTAACAACAAGATATACTGATCATTTCATGATCGATCTTGAATGGTTGAAAATGTTGCCTGCCAATTCTTATCCTAAAGCGACGAATGCTATTCCAAAAATGATAAAATTAATTGAGCGATTATTAGAAAAAGGCTTCGCTTACCAAGAAAGGGATGGATCTGTTTATTTTAATATTCGATCATTTCCAGATTATGGACGACTTACCCATATTGACATTAAAGCTCAAAAACAAGGTGACCGCGTATCGGAAGATGAATATGATAAGGATGCTCCCCAAGATTTTGCTTTATGGAAAGGTTGGAAGGAAAGCGATGGGAATGTTGGTTGGGATGCACCTTGGGGTAAAGGGCGCCCGGGTTGGCATATTGAATGTTCCGCCATGAGTAGTGATGCATTAGGAGACCATTTTGATATTCATTGTGGTGGCGTTGATAATATGTTCCCTCATCATGAAAATGAAATCGCTCAAAGTCAATGTGCAACAGGTGAACCGTTTGTTAATGTTTGGCTCCATTCAGAATTCCTTATGGTTGATGGTGGAAAAATGAGCAAATCACTTGGGAATTTTTATCGAATTTCTGATTTGAGGGAATTAGGCTTTTCTCCCGAATCTATTCGATACCAATTATTAGCAGGACATTATCGATCAAAAATTTTATTTTCTTTGGATAAAAAACATGAAAGCGAGAGAATTGTTCAACGCGTTTCTGACTTTCAATTAAGATTAATTGAAAACAATGCAGATCAATTCTCAGTTGGTTTATTTCCAGAAGCTTATTCCGAATTTAAAAATCGAATGAATAATGATTTGGACACTCCAAGAGCCTTAGCAACGTTTTTTGAATTTATGAAAAAGATAAATTCCAAATTAGATGAACAAAAGATATCAGAAATGGAATTAGGCGCTGCGTGGGAGTTCCTAAATGTCTTTGATTCTATTTTTGGATTTATCCAGTCAAACGATTTTGAAATCTCGCAAGAAATTGAGGAACAATTAAATAAAAGAAATCAAGCAAGATTAAATAAAAATTGGGCGGAATCTGATTCCATTCGGAAGTCTTTGCATAAAAAAGGGTGGATAGTTGAAGACACTCACGACGGGCAGAAGATAAAAAAAGCGTGATATACAAACTCCGTGCCAATCGGTACATTATTTCAAAAAAAATCAAAATATCTATTGAAACGTTTTTAAAAAGTGTCTTAGATTCCGAGGCTGTACATAACACTAATGCTTCTTCGTAGAAAGAGAATTTGGACCTACCAACTCATCAATGTTTTTCAAATACGAAGATTATTTTGATTGCCACCGTAGCTCAGCTGGTAGAGCGCCTCACTTGTAATGAGGATGTCACGGGTTCGACTCCTGTCGGTGGCTCAGTCAAGCAGCTTATTGAAAAGTCAGAAGTTTCGGGGAGATGCCCGAGCGGCTAAAGGGAGCAGACTGTAAATCTGCCGGCGTATGCCTTCGGAGGTTCGAATCCTTCTCTCCCCACAGTCGCGAGTGTAGTTCAATGGTAGAACCCCAGCCTTCCAAGCTGGTGATGTCGGTTCGATCCCGATCACTCGCTCGAGTTGCCTACGTAGCTCAGTCGGTAGAGCACTTCCTTGGTAAGGAAGAGGTCACCGGTTCGAATCCGGTCGTAGGCTCGCAAAAATTTAATTGAAAAGTAAAATGAACTAAGGAGTTTCTAAGCAATGGCTAAAGAAAAATTTGAAAGAACCAAACCCCACGTGAATATCGGAACGATAGGTCACGTGGATCATGGTAAAACTACCCTTACAGCAGCGATCACAATGGTACAGAGTGCCCGTGGTTTTTCAGAAGCAATGGCGTTT
>JABHAX010000044.1 GCA_018674095.1 Fidelibacterota bacterium | reverse complement strand
GATACTCCCAGATCTATGGGGAAAGTAAAATCTTATATACGTAGCCAAAAACACGAGTTCATTGTTGCGCTTGATCCGAATCAACAAATTGCTAAAAAATTGAATGGTCAAGTTATGCCCACCTTAATTCTTGTAGATCAAGATGGTTCCATTAAGTGGAGACATCAAGGATATATGCCTGGGGATGAGGTGGAAATTGAAAGACAAATTAAATTATTAATTCAATCTGATTCGTCTGAATCCTAAAATGAAAAAACTTTTACCTATCGTTTTCATCTTATCATCCTTGTTCGCAAATGATATTGATTTTAACGCCGCACTTTCAGCAAACTACGGCGATAATTATGATTTCTATTCCTATTCTGAAAATCGATTAGATCTAAACTTTTTTTATAATGACTTACAAGGATGGATTCAATATGAATATTCAAATCCACCTGATGTTGGATTTCCGATCAATGATATTAGAAAATTCAGAATTGAATATGCCTTAAATGATTTAACAATTAAGTTTGGTGATATTTATGAATTTTGGGGACGAGGACTCGCTTTAAACCAAATTGATGACCAAATCACTAACTTTGATAATGGAACACGCGGATTATTTTTAAGCTATTCAAATGGTCCATTATCGTTGAGCCATTTAAATGGGAATTCTAGTATTTGGTTATTTGGAACCGATTTGAGAACACCCTTTTATAACAATTCCCATAATATGTCAGGAAATCAATTCCAATACGATTGGAACAGTTTTTCTTTAGGATTAACCCAATTACAAAGTAATGAAACTCATCAAAAACTTTTTGGTGATAAAGCATTTATAAATCACAAGCTAAATGGAATATATGGTTCGTGGATGGCAACAAATGCAGATTTCTTTTTTGAATATGTGGACAAAGTTTCTACAGAAAAAACGGACTTTTTTAATGAAGTGGCCCATGATTCACTCAAAGAAGGACATGGCGTTTATGGGAATCTAAATCTGTACTTGGGTAATTGGGGATTCTCCACAGAATATAAACGATATGCATTTGACAAAGGACATTCAGATTTTACTGCAGATGATTATGGCAATAGAATCGAACTCCAAATGATGCCAACCTTGGGAAAAGAACAAAATTCAACACTTCTTGGCCGCGTAGCACATAATTACAATTTGAATGATGAACGTGGCGTTCAATTTGAAGTCAATGGATCCTTATTAGATAAATTAACTCTTACTGCACAATACAGCCATTTAAGTCGGAATAACGATTGGCAATCCGTTACACTTGCTGATTGGGAAGATAGTGCAATTTCAAACTATTTACCGAGCTCTAACCCATCTTCTTTGCCGTATTGGGAAAATTATCAAGAAATTAGCGGATATGGACTTGGAGATAAATTATATTTCAAACTTGGTCGTGGCAATAACAAAGAAATTATTAAAGCAATGCGATATTTTAGTGGAACACAAGTGAATACTATTCTAACTGAGATTTGGACGAAAGATACAACTGATTTTTATGGGTACTTGATAGTTGATTCCACTTTAACCATTGATACCAGTTTTAGTGATCCATATAATGTTGAAGCAAAAATGTGGCAAGAAGCAAAATCATTTACCATTCCTATGGAAATAAACTATTCGTTTAATAATAATTATACATTTGGAATTGGATTTCAATATCAAGAAAGAACAAAAAATAATATTACGAAAGGGAATTCTAGAACATATAGTTATTCCGATTCTGCGTGGACACTAATTAAAGTGAATGATCCTGATTCAATGGTTTATTCAAGAGATACTCAATTTTTAATTAATGAAAAAAAATTAAAGACTCAATATAACCGGATGATTTATGTGACCTTAAGTAAGGCACCAACTTGGTCTTTTACTATTACACATGATTGGACCAATGGTTTTGACGGCCCCACGACAGTTGACCCATATTATAATCCATTAGAAGCATTGATATTTGGTGATTTAAAATATTTCACCGGAGAAAGGAATCGAATCGAGCCACCCAATTTTATTCAAAAAAGATGGGTGTCAGCAGAATTGGCATATAATATTACGTCTTCTCAAAGAGTCTCAATTATGTATGGCTCAATTCAGGGAGGATTATTTTGCAGTAATGGAATTTGTAGATTAATTGCTCCATTTAATGACGGTATTAAATTTTCATATAGTGCAATATTTTAGAAATTGATTATATGCACAAAAATTTGTTAAATTAAAGAACTCTAAACCCTAGGATAATAT
>JABHAX010000043.1 GCA_018674095.1 Fidelibacterota bacterium | reverse complement strand
ATGAGTCTTTTTGAAACGGTTTTTTCAGGTGTAGAAAGGGAATAGATGTAAACACCGCTTCCAACAAGTTCACCCAATGCATTTTTTCCATTCCATACAACAGAATGGGCACCAGCAGGTTGTATGCCAGATTTAAGCGTTTGGATCAACTGACCATTAATATTAAAAATAGCCATATCAATTTCATTTTGGTGTTCCAATATGAAATCAATTGTTGTTGATGGATTAAACGGGTTGGGATATGCATTTGACAAAGTGAATTCATTTGCAATCACTTTCCGATCATCATCAGTGCTTAAGGCAGCATAACTAGGATGAGAAAAACGCAAATTATCCAGCCAAAATACAACCGTATCTGCTACTGCACGTGAAAGCGTATCATTATCTGCAGTCACATAGGCTTCTTGACGAGCATGAACACCAAATTTAAAACTCGTTGGGGATTCAAGGAGATCATCAAAATCTGGTGAATCTGCCCAACCTGGTGTAAACAAATCAGCAAAAGGGATCACATATTCTTCCCATTCATTGTAGCCAATATCTATATGATTAAAGAAACCATAATGTCCAGGTCTCTCATTATCAGCTCCCCAACGGAGTAACTGGTCTTCATCAACAAAGTCACAAGTGAAAATCATATTTTTCCTATTTGCCATGTTGTTCGCATCAACCTTGAGGGAAAATCTGAACTCTGTTGCATCACCAACATCTACTCCCATTCCATCTGCATCAGGATCTAAGTCCAGACTAATATCTGTCCATGTTCCCCATACGTAAAAGGGGGTATCCAGAGCAACAGTAACTTTCATAGATCCATCACCTTCCATGTAATTTTCAAAATCATCTTCTAGAGTGACCGTATTTGTTGCGTGTGCTTGTGCAATGGCCCATGTGTCAGCTCCTTCGTCAAAACTAACAACTTGTCCATCATCCACAGAATTGGTTAAATGCAAATCATCAATTAGAAAAGAAACTGTATCAAATGGACTACAGCCTAGTCCCCAACTGCTATCAGCGTGGACGCCAAAAGCAAACTTAGTGATTGAACCTAGATCTACGGTACCATTAGTTGTCGCAGCCCAACCGGGAATTGCGAGACGACTAAAAGGGATAACAACTTCAAACCATTCTGAAGCATCACCTAAAGCACTTGGACTATAGAAAATATCGTGATCTTCAGGATAGCGCCAGAATTCTTCACCACCGTCTGCATCAGCACTTTCAAACAAATCACATGTGAATTGCATAGTTTTACAATTCCCCGTAGGCTCTTTGAGTAGTTTCATCTTAAAGCGCATCTCAGAATATCCAGACAAATCTACTGGCTCAGGAAATACATATGAAATATCAGTCCATGTTCCCCAAGCAACCATATTTGTTAAAGCGACTGTTACTTTCATAGCACCATCACCTTCGACATACTCTTCAAACTCATCTTCAAGAGTGATTATATTAAGGGGATCTGCACCACCTGCTGTCCAGTTCGTCTCAGCTCCTTCATCAAAACTAAGGAATGTTGTTTCAGTTGCATGAATACTAAGTACCATTACAAATGAAACCACCATAGTTAATAGGGCTTTTATCGTTTTTATCATGTTTTAAACCTCCTTTTTGGTTATTTCATGATTTTATTATTCTCTACCATAGTAGGGAGCACCGCCGCCTAACATATTTACTTTAATTATGCGACGTTTTTGTGCATCACTATGGTATCGGTTAACATAGATATAAGATCCATTTCCCCAAAGAACATGATAAGCAGGAGCCATCAGTTGATCAGAGTATAATGCTTCTAACTGGCCGTTGGTCTTCATCACCAGGATAGGGTCAGCATCACCATCATTTGGATCAGTACCTATGATCATTTTTCCATCACTGGAAAAAGTTATTGATTTAATATAGTGGGAACTAAATTCTTCTGTTTCTGCCAAATCAATGACTAATTCTTCAGTATCTAGTGTCCCATTATCATCTAAAATTTTGTTTCTGTAAATAACTTGAGTTCCACCAAAATAAACATATCCATTAAACACTCGCACAGAAGTTATCTTGAAACCCACATGTATGCCTAAACTATTTACTACAGATGTATTCTCACGAATAACAAAAGCGCCACCTCCTGAACCCGCTAAAAAAATATTATTATTTATATCAAAATCAAATGAAGTTAATTTTACACGTTCGTCATCTACATAGTCCGGGAAAGTCGCATATTCCTGCACTTCTCCTCCCTCTTCACCTATAGTATACAAAACTCGGTTACTTACTTTAATCAAGAATAGCGTGTTGTTTGGACCAAATCTCATTTCAGATGCTTGAGGAAATGTAGTGGTTCCGAATTCGGTATATTCACCATTTGGATCTGTTTTTCGAACCGTTCTATCACCCATCATCGAGTATAGGTTTCCTCCGCTATCCATTGCAATACAGCGTACTTTATCTAAGTTTGTGAATCCACCATATTCCTCGGTTAAGGTTTGAAGACGATAATCGTAACTGGCAAGTTTTTCTGCTTGAGGGACCACAATTTTGATAGAGACAGTATCTCCAAACACAGAAGGTGCCTGTACCACAATTTCATTAGCAGATTCTGATGCAGGGGGAACTTTCTCACCACCTATATAAATAAAATTACCCCCACTATCTGACGAAAAATTTTCACCTGAAATAGTCAGAATCGTAAATCCTCCAAATGCGCTATCTGCATGAGGTGATACACTTGTAATAATCGGCGCAGCTGTCGAATTCTCATATGGGGGCCAAACAGTATCAACAGATGGGTACTTTTCACAGCTGGAAATGACAAAAAATATTATGATTGTTTGAAATATTACCCTCATTATTTGAATCCAAAATTGACACTTAGTCTATTAACATTATCAAAAATGCCAAATGGGGTATATGCATAATTAATCCCAACTGTCATTTTTTTCAATTTTTTATTAAATCCTGCTCCAGCAGTTAAACCTCGTTCGTCATAATTCATTAAATAACCCGTCCTTAAGAAAATCATATTAAACAATGAATACTCAAATCCAATATTAAATTGCTCATCAAAAGAACGAGGGTGAGATAAATCAAAAGATAATTTCATGGATTGATTTTTAAGGCTTAAAGGGGAAAATTCTGATAATAATATTGTGCTTCCTAGACGGAAGGTCAACGGTAATTGAAAGCTTTCTTCATAGAATTCAATTTCTTCAGAAAAATTTCTAACAGACATTCCAAACGAAAACCCTTTCCATCCTGTATCAAAAATTGTTCCAAAATCAAATGCTAAAGATTTGACGGCATTATTATGTAGGGATGAAGTTGTATCAGAATCTATAAGAATACTTCTACCTAAATATTGAAAGGTTGATTTAACCTGTCCTCCTACAGATAATTGGTCATTTAAAGATTTCCCATATCCTAATCCAATGGCTAGTGCGGTTGGTTTGAATTTTTCTGTTTCAATGTAACCCTGTTTATTATCCCAAACCATAGTGCCCTGTAGTGATCCATAATTCACATTATGAATACTCACTCCGAGCACACCAAATTTCCCTCCTCTTGGCATAACTGAAAGACTGATTCCAGTATGTTTAATTCCTGCGATCCAGTCTAGATTCGCAACAGAAAGGTCTAATAATTGTTTTTGTCCTGTTAAACCTGCGGGATTATAAAAAAGGCTCACGGATTT
>JABHAX010000042.1 GCA_018674095.1 Fidelibacterota bacterium | reverse complement strand
ATGAACATTATTGTTACCATCGTTCAATTAAGGGCACCGGGGTTAACTTGGTTCAGACTTCCATTCTTTGTATGGGGACAATTTGTTACTGCTTTTTTACTCGTTTTAGCTTTTCCACCTCTAGAAGCAGCAGCAGTACTTCAGTTAATGGATAGAGTAGCTCAAACAAGTTTTTTTCTACCTAGCGGGTTAGTCTATAGCGGAGCCACAGTTGATGTTTACGGATCTGGCTCGCCTCTACTATGGCAACATTTATTCTGGTTTTTAGCACATCCTGAAGTATATGTTTTGATTTTACCTGCAATGGGAATTGTTGGCGACGTTATAGCAAACAATACACGGAAACCACTTTGGGGTTATAAATCAATTGTTTATGGTTCAGTGTTTTTAGGATTTATGTCCTTTATTGTTTGGGCACATCACATGTTCCTAACAGGAATGGGACAAGCAATGAGTTCTTTTTTCCAAACAACCACAATGATTATATCAATTCCATCTGTAATCATATTAACTTCATTTTTCATATCACTTTGGGGCGCATCTATCCGTTTTACAACTCCAATGTTGTTTGCACTTGCATTCCTTCCAATGTTTGGAATTGGCGGACTAACGGGTCTTCCTTTAGGTGTGGGAGCATCAGATATTCATTTACATGATACTTATTATGTAATTGGTCATTTCCACTATGTAGTTGCTCCGGGAACAATATTTGCTCTCTTTGCTGGTATCTATTATTGGTTTCCAAAAATGACAGGACGAAAAATGAGTGAAGCATTAGGTAAATTACATTTTTGGCCATCTCTTATATTTATGAATGGGATATTTATGCCAATGTTCATTCAAGGACTTGCAGGTGTATCTCGTAGATTATATGATGGCGGACAATCCTATGCACATGCACAAGATGTTTTACAATGGAATGAATTCATGTCTATTTCAGCTTTTTGTCTAGCTGCGGCTCAAATTCCATTTTTTATCAATATTTTTATTTCCATGTTCAAAGGTGAAAAAGTGGATCGGAATCCTTGGCATGCTACAACAATTGAATGGTCAGCACCTTCGCCTCCCGTACCCCATGCAAATTTTGAAGGAGAAGTTGAAGTGTTTCGTGGACCTTATGAATATAGTGTCCCCGGCGCAGATAAAGATTTCTCACCGCAAACAGAAAAATAAAGGACTCTGACGGTGCAAATTCCATACACAACAGAAGAAAGACCTGATACAGGTCTCAATAATTCAAAATTAGGTATCTGGATTTTCCTAGCTTCCGAAATCATGCTTTTTGGCGGACTTTTCTCAGCCTACGTTTTTCTGAGAATGGCCGCACCTGATGGTGATTTTGCCTACTGGGGATCTAAATTAAATATTCCTATGGCAACTTTTAATACCTTGGTATTGATTACATCCTCAATGACGATGCTCATGTCTTGGGCATCTTTGAAAATGAAAGATTTACAAAAATTTAAAATGTACATGGGACTCACACTGCTCTGTGCAACCATTTTTCTTGTGGTTAAATATTTTGAATATACTGGGAAATTTCATCACGGAATTTTTCCTTCATCCAGCACATTTATGGGTATTTATTTTACCTTAACAGGATTACACATGTTACACATTATTGGTGGTATGATTGTTATGGGCTACTTTTGGCTCCCCATGGGAAACAAAATGTGGGAATCTGATTCGGAACGTTTTACAAATCGAATTGAAATCGTAGGATTATACTGGCATTTTGTGGATTTGGTATGGATATTCCTATTTCCGATACTGTACTTACTTTAAGGGACAAGAATGAGCGATCACGACAACGGACATATTGAAGAACACATTAAGGTTTATTTAACTGTATTTGGCGCATTAGCCGTTTTAACAGTTTTAACCGTTGCTGCATCTTATATGAATATTTCTACAACGGAAGCTATCTTTTTAGCTTTAGCCATCGCCACTGTAAAAGCAAGCTTGGTTGCTGGATACTTCATGCATCTTATCGATGAAAAAAAGACAATCATCTACATTTTATCCCTTACATTTATCTTTTTCCTATTTTGCATGTTTATTCCAATGATAACTGAAATTGACCACGCAAGACTTCCATGATTTCTTTAAAACAATTTCATTTTTTTTTCATTACTGTTTCTATCCTGATTACAGGATACTACAGCGTTTTTGAATTGACACGCCCATCTAATCCTGGATTTGTTTCCAATATTCTGGCTGGTGTTTCTTTTTTGGTAACGGCAGGGCTCATTGTTTACGGCTTTTCAGTGGTTAAAAAATTCAAACAAATCTGATTGATGAATAGAAAACTCCAATATATCCTTTTTCTTATCCTATTACTTCTTGTACCAGAGATTACTGAAGCATGTGGTACCTGTTTTGGGGATCCAAGTGCCCCAGCTGTACAAGGTATGAATTGGGCGATTATTACCCTTCTCGGTGTTACTGGTGGCGTGTTTGGTGGTGTCATTGGCGCGATCATTTCGATCAGTAAAAAAACAAAAAATTTTCAACAATTGAATAAACGTTAGAGGATCCTCTTTTGATTGATATTCTTCATTATTTTGGTTTACCCGTTAATATGTCAATTCAAGGTGTACATATTGATGAAATAAATGCAATTGTTCACTGGCTTATGCTTATCTTATTTGTGGGTTGGGGAACTTTTTTCATTGTTAGCTTAGTTAAATTTCGTGCATCTAAAAACGCGACGGCTAACTATCATGGCGTTAAATCACATCTTTCATCTTTATTGGAAGCAGTTGTGGCCGTCATTGAAATTATTATCCTGTTTGGATTTGGATTTCCGATTTGGGCGGCACGAGTTACGGATGTACCGGCCACGAACGAATCGGTTCATCTCCGCGTCGTTGCTCAGCAATTTGCATGGAATTTTCACTATCCTGGACCCGACGGAAGGTTTGGAGACGTTAATCCTGAGCTCGTTGACGAGCAAGAGAATCCAATTGGATTAGATCGCAGTAGCGATTATGCATCTGATGATTTTTTCACAATAAACCAACTACACGTTCCTGTGAATAAAAAGATCAGAATTGATCTTACATCCAAGGATGTGATCCATAGTTTTTCCTTACCCGAACTCCGGGTAAAACAAGATGCGATTCCTGGAATGAGTATTCCATTACATTTCACTGCAACTATGACATCGGAAGAATTTTTAAAAACAACTGTTGGGACTTCTCGAGAAGGGAAAGGATTAGAAATTGCTTGTGCTCAACTTTGTGGTTTAGGGCACTACCGAATGAAAGGGTTCATGACCGTTCATGATGATGATGGCTACCAAGCCTGGCTTGTTGAACAAGCAGAATATCTTGAAGAAGAATCCGGAGATGATGATTGGGGCGACGACGACTGGTAGAAAACGAACTTAATCCATTTTAATTAAAAGCCCTGTTAACTTAGTTTGTCTAAGGACGGGGCTTTTTATTATCTTGTTGTTAAAAGTAATACTTATAGTTGTAACTACAATGTCATTATAATGATAATAGTTATGGAATAAAATAAAAAGCCTCACTTCTCGTCGGAGAAACAAGGCTTACATTAAAGTACCGCGGAAAGGGCTCGAACCTTCACACCCAAAGGGCACCAGATCCTAAATCTGGCGTGTCTACCAATTCCACCACCGCGGCATAAAATTAAGACCAGAAATTACAGATTATTCCAATAAAAAAGCCCTGCAAAAACAGGGCTTTTTAAAATATAGACCTTAAGTCAAATTATTTCATTAAGATCATTTTTTGAGTAAATACTTTATTTCCAGTATGAAGCCTTGTTAAGTAAACACCCGCACTTACAGCCTGACCAAATTGGTCATTTGCATCCCACGAAACAATATGGCGTCCACCAATTTGTTTTTCATTCACAAGCGTTTTCACATTACGACCCATGATATCAAATATGTCTAAACGAACATTTGAATCAGTTGCTAAATCATACGTAATAACCGTGGATGGGTTAAAAGGGTTCGGATAGTTTTGATGTAATGCAAATTCACCTGGCAAACTAACATCTCCATCTAAGGCCAAATAGCCTGTGAACTGGGCAAAACCATGAAAAACAGTTGTTAAAGGATTAGCACCCGCATCTCCAGCAGCAAAATTAATCATGGACATTATAATAGATGAATTTGTCAGATTGTTATCAAATTCGACTTCAATTTCTAGAATAGGTCCTGAGCCAGCTTCAATGCCTGATGAAAAATCATAGCCTAAGAAATAATAGGTTCCATCTTCCATTTCTTCAGAACTTCCATCAACAATTCCATCATCGAATCGACCAACAGGAGTCACGTTTGTAACCATCATGCTACTTGGTAAATCAACTATAGTAAATTGTAATGTTCCAACTGTTTCAGTATTGTCCAAATGGACTTGGAATGTTCCGCTTCCACCTGGTGACAAATTACCACTTACATTTTGAATGGTATATGCAGCAGGCGGTAGCCCGATATACACATCTGCCGGTACTGATTCCGTATGCATCGGTAAATCATTAATATCTGTAATTTCAGAATCTGATACATCAATGATAACTTCTGAGGCATCTGGAATTCCTGCTGGAATTTCAAATGTAATGTCTGCAATATGAGAGATGCCTGGATTAATCGGAGCATTATGAGAATTATTTACCATTATTACACGATAAATATTACCAATAACCGTTCCAGAAATGTCCCAGTTTGAAAAATCATGTGCACTACCTACAGTAACATTCGTTCCCGTAAGATAAGGTGGATTTGCAACTATATCTAATTGAATACCATAAACTGGTTGAGTATTTTCAAAAAGATAAGATGTTGTAAAACTGCCACCATCTTCACCATATCCTCCCATAAGCATATTATATTGTGTTTCTATGCCCACATCATAAGATCCATTTTCTGCTGTCCAATTCAGATTTACATAATTTACGTCCTGAATGGATGTTGCATTTGAATAATTTAAATTTACCATCATGGATTCGTCTGCATCTGGATACAAGATTGCACGACAAACAGCTCCGTCTCCACTTGCAAGTGGCGTGCCAAGACTTATTCCGGTAATTGCAATTGTACCATTACCTTGATCTGAAATTTCTACTGACCAATCTGCAGTTCGATCTGTTGGAATTACGTTGATACTATTAATCACATTTGGATCATCCATAATTTCAAAATAAAACAATCCCAATTGAGTTTCATTATTGATATAAAAATCAAGGGTATCCATTTGCCCCGTGAGTGAGCTACCATTATCCATCCAAAGTTCAACCCATTCAACCGGAGTGGCTGAAACAGTATTTGTTGCCCCTGATTCTGATCCATCAGGATAAATTGCAGTCACATAGTAATAATAAGTTGTGCTGTTTACAACTTCATCATCTAGATAAGAGGTAGTAGTTCCATTCACTTCACCAATTTCATCAAAATCTGTTGTTGAATTATATGAGCGATAAATTTTATAAGCATCCAATTCAACCGGACGTGTATTTCTTTGCGTTTCTGTGGGAGGTGTCATGGGTGTAAAAGATCCAGATGCAACAAAGGAAGGTTCACCCAAGGTTAGATTTAATTGAGAAAAATCCGTCATTGAAATATTTTTATTTTCAGGAAGATTTTCTATAAAAGATGTATTTGTCACAGAAAATCGACCAGCAGAAACATCAAATTGAACCGATTCCTCTGTACCATTCCAACCGGTACCTAAATTTGAAAACATTTCTTCTTCGTCAACATAAATTGCGTAACCACCAGGAGAATAAATACCATCACCATAAGAATCATAAATTGTAAAAGTATAAGATCCAAACAGCAATTCCATATCCCAAGAATATTCAGTATTGTTATCAAGAGCAGCATCCATATAAGACTCAACAACATCTCCCGTTGCATCATCTACGATTTGCCATGTTGTTTCATATCCCCAGTTGTCTGTAATAACAACAATGGAAGCTGGATATGAAAAGATTGGACCAATCGGTGGATCCCAACTAAGAGAAACTTCCTCATCCATTCCGTCTTCTGCAACAAGATTATGGGGCTCTTCGATATATCCGGGTGATACAACGACTGTTCCTGAATCAGCACCTCCCACCCAATAAGTTCCACCAATATCATCTGTAATAGTTACTAAATCAAAATTAATTCCAACATTAGAATTGTAAGCATCATCATGGACAGTCATACCCAAGGTAAGAATTGCTCCATCACCCGCTTCAATATTTCCATTTTCAGGATCATACATGATGACACGTGTTGCGCCATTATCTAAATCATTGTATTCAACAGAAAATCCAGCTGAACGATCGGTTGTAGTAAAACTTGTAATATCTAAAAAGTCAGGTGTATCATATATGTCAAATTGAAGACCACCAACAAGACCACTATTTTCTAAATCAATATCAATGGAAACATTTTCGCTCACATCACCCGTATCCGTTCCAGCACTTAAAAAAACCACATCGCCAATAACAATTGAACCGTCTCCAGTTGTACTGGTAATAATACCGCCATCTGCATCACTCACTGCTAAATCATACATTTCCAAATTAAGGAGCGCTGATAAAATTTCTGATCCGTCAAAATGGAGATTAAGAACGATTGCATCTCCACCAGCAGCAATACTTCCTGAATTATTTGAATAAAATACAACACGACCAGATCCATCATCAAATACAGTATAATCAGCATTGAAATTTTCATCATCAACAGCTGTCACACCAGATAATTCAACTAAAATTGGGAGTGCAACCACATCAAATTGAAACCCACCTACAGCATCATCTGGATTTGTGACTGTTACGGGTACAACGATATCGGATGTATATCCATCCACTTCTACATCACTTAAGGATACGGTTACATTTGCAAAACCCACCCCAACAACTAACAGTGGGAAAAGTGTAATTATTAACCATTTGCGCAATATTGTCATTTTGTCCTCCGACAATTAGTATAACTATTAAAATTTGATTTTGTAAAGTGATAGGAATCCCCAAACCTCTTCGGGAATAAAGGCCAAATTACATTCATAAAGATAACGATTTTATACCGTTAATTCACTCATATTTTATTTTTACAACGCTTCGGAAATATCAGCGTAAATATCCTCAAGATTCTCGATACCAACAGATAGACGAATCAAATCCTCTGTGAGCCCCATCATATCCTTCATTTCAACAGGGACAGATCCATGTGTCATATCATAGGGAATACAGACCAAACTTTCTACCCCTCCTAAACTTTCAGCTAAAGTAAACAGATTAATTTTTGATAAAAATTGATCTCGAGCTTCAATCGAGCCTAATCTTATGGAAATCATGCTCCCGAAAATTGGATGCCCATTAGGATTAAGTTGTTGACGTTTTGCCAATTCAAATTGTGGATGGCTAGCTAAACCAGGATAAATAATTGATTCAATAGCATGATGTGACTCTAGTCTGTGACACAGTTCTAAAGCATTATCCGATTGTTTTTGAACGCGAAGCCCCAAGGTTTTTGTACTTCGTAAAAGTAACCAACAATCAAATGGACTTGGAATAGCTCCACCTGACTTTTGGATGAAATAAAGACTATCCGCCAAATCACTATTATTAGTAATTAATATTCCACCTATCAAATCGCTGTGTCCGCCAATATATTTTGTGGCACTATGCATAACAAGGTTTGCACCAAGCGCCAATGGACTTTGTCCGTAAGGACTCATAAATGTATTATCAACGACTAGCTGAATTCCGTTTTTCTTACATAAAGTTGATGTGGATTTAATATCACAAATTTCTAAAAGCGGATTTGTGGGCGTTTCTACAAATATCCATTTTGTATTGGACTGAATGGCAGATTCGATTTGGTCACTAAATCTTGTATCTACAAAATCAAATTCAATTCCGTGACGAGATAAAACTTCCACACACATTCGATAGGTTCCGCCGTAAACATTTCTTCCAACAATGACATGATCGCCTTGGCTTAGGGTTTGAAAAAGTGCAGTTATTGCTGCCATTCCACTTGAAAATGCGATCCCATAATCACCGCCTTCTAATGAGGAAATATTTTCTTCATATCGTTGCCGAGTTGGGTTAACTGCACGAGAATAATCATACCCTTTATCTTTCCCGACAGCATCTTGTTGGTACGTGGATGTAACATGGATTGGAGGCGACACAGCTCCGGTTTCTTCATCTGGTTTATTCCCCACATGGATTGCTTTAGTTTCGAACCGTAATTTTTTCGACATTATGACACCTGAGTATATCCTCTATTTAAATAATTCTGGAGTTTTTTATATTTGATCTCAATTTGTTTTCCATCGGAACCTCGAACCGTTACCTTTTCATTTCGGCCATGTTTTTCTCCGACCTGGACCGGTGTCCGAACTTGTTGAGGCTGGTTGGATTGTTGAGCAGGTGCTTTCCCTTGAAATCCCATACCCGTCATATCTTCATGAGAGGTTTGAACATTTCGGACAGACCTTTCTTGAACATGTTGGGGTTGTTCCATTCCTTGAATTTGTGTTCGGAATAATCGCTGAATGGTAACAGCATTCATATCAACCATCATTTCTTGAAACATTTTAAATCCTTCTGATTTATATTCCAATAAAGGATTTTTCTGCCCATAAGCTCTCAAGTTGATTCCTTCCCTCAATTGATCCATAGCATAAAGGTGATCTTTCCATTTATCGTCAATTGTCCGAAGAATAACATATCGTTCAAAACCACGCATCATATCTTCTGGCAGCAAGGATTCCCTTGCTTTATAAACGGATTTTGCATCTTCCACAACCCAATCTGCAATCTCATTTGCTGTCAGTTCAGCATTCCCTTTAACATCTTGAATTTTTTCAAGCGTTGCATCCACCATAATATGTGAAGCAAATACTTGTTTTAAATGATCCCAATCCCAAAAATCTGGAATACCCAATCCAGATTGATTTTCAATTTCGTCCATGACAAAATCATCTAGAATTTGTTCTGCAGTTTCTTGAATTTTCTTACCGGATAATGCTTGATTTCGAATGTCATAAACAACTTGTCGTTGTTGATTCATAACGTCATCATATTCTAATAAATGTTTTCGGGTCCCAAAGTTTCTAACTTCCACTTTCTTTTGTGCATTCGAAATCGCTCGTGTTACCATTTTTGCTGAAATGACTTCACCCTCTTCAATCCCCATTCTATCCATGATAGATGCAACACGGTCAGAGCTAAATAATCTCATGAGGTCATCTTCCAAAGACAAATAAAAGCGAGACGATCCAGGATCACCTTGTCGACCACTTCGCCCACGTAGTTGAAGATCAATCCGTCTGGATTCATGACGCTCTGTTCCGATAATGTGTAGTCCGCCCAATTCTTTGATGCCTTCACCTAATTTTATATCTGTTCCACGTCCAGCCATATTTGTGGCGATTGTGACGGCACCTCTTTGTCCAGCCCTGGCCACGACTTCAGCTTCACTTTGGTGTTTTTTCGCATTCAAAACACTATGTGGAATATTTTTCCGTTTTAGCATTCGTGAAAGTAATTCTGAGATTTCCACTGAAATGGTACCTACTAAAACGGGTTGCCCATTATGATGACATTCAGAAATCTCATCAATTGCAGCATTATATTTTTCACGTTTTGTTTTATAGACTAAATCTTCTCGATCATCTCGAGAAATTTCACGATGCGTTGGGACGACAGTCACATCTAATCCATAAATGGATCCCAATTCTTCTGCTTCTGTTTCTGCCGTTCCTGTCATCCCGGCTAATTTATCATAAAGACGAAAATAATTTTGAATGGTGATTGTTGCCAATGTTTGAGTTTCACGTTCAATTCGAACATTTTCTTTCGCTTCTAAAGCTTGATGCAATCCATCAGAGTATCGACGTCCGGGAAGAACACGACCTGTGAATTCATCAACAATCATCACCTTGCCATTATCCAAAACATATTCTACATCTTTTTCGTACATTGTGAAAGCACGTAGTAATTGATTGAAGTTGTGGATTGTTCCACTGCGTTGAGCATGTAGTTGATGCGCTTTCTCTTTTTCTTGCTCTTTTTCGATTGATGAAAAGTTGTCATTTTCATCAATTTCCAATAATATTTCGCCAAGATCAGGAATAATAAATGTTTCCGGATCATCAGGTGAAAGAACGTTTCTTCCCTTATCTGTGATATCCATAACATGGCTTTTTTCATCAATAGAGAAATAAAGATCATCATCCACTTCGTGCATTTTTTTGTCGCGGATATAATTTGATTCAATATCGTGAGCCAATTT
>JABHAX010000041.1 GCA_018674095.1 Fidelibacterota bacterium | reverse complement strand
ATGCGTAAATATCCTTTATTGGGATTATATGAGGATCGTTTATTTCCTTCAATCTCATTAGCAATTGCATTAATGCATTATAACGTTTCATTCGATGATGTTGAAATTATACCCAGCCAATATTTAAGGTTTGACCTACCAAGCCCAGATGAGCACGGTCGATCCGAGATAGTTATTCCGATTAATAAAGAAGGGATGATGCAAGTAAATTGGGCCGGAAACTGGGAAGATGCGGATGGCAATTTTGACATCATGCATTATCCTTATAATGTTTTAAAAGATTTTCAAGAAACTGAATTTCAAAATTATGTGATGGCTGCGTACAAAAAACTCGCCAATCTATCCCATAATGGAAATATCAAAGCGACATTCAAACCCGCACTAGCATCCATCAATGCTAATAAAAAACAAATTATGGATGCGGCAAAAAAACTACTCCCGATGGTTATGGCGGAAAAATGGATTTTAGCGAACCCAACAGGTACTGCTGCAGAATTTAATAAATTGCCACCCTTCATGTTTAATGAGGTGAAAAACAATAATATCATTGCCTCTGCGTTTTTAGATTCAAATCGCGTGACTGATGTAACTTTTGCTGAACTCATAAAAGCCAATGCACTTCATTATGAATTTGGAATTCCTGAATACCAATTTTCGACCATAAAACAATATCAAGATGATTTAATAGAAGCCATCAAAAATGCCGATGAAAGTGGGCAAAAGGGACTCAAAAAGTCTCAAGCTAAATTTGCTCTCATAGAAAGAAATTTTCAGATTATTTCAAATTTAAATAATAACAATATGATTCATGAGCAACGCCCCCTTTATTTCTATCCCAGTTCTCAACGACTTGTTGCGGGAAAAGAAGATAAAGGGAATTCTAAATTAATTGTTCCATTTGAGTTTGTTGGAAAAAAACTTTATTATGGCTTAACAGCCACTGGTACCCACGATTTAAATCCAATGCCATTTAACCCTCGATATCCTATGGTGGGTCTCCACGCGAATGCTCTAAATACAATTTTAGATAATAAACTGATTCATGAAGTCTCTAAATCATGGGTTCTATTAATTATTATTTTAGTCGGAATGGTTTTGGCATTTGGCGTGCCGAGTTTGACACCGGTGCAAGGGGGTGCAACCATTGGCGTCCTTCTCATTGGGTATACCTATCTTTGTTTTTACCTCTTCTCCAATCAGCATATTTGGCTTGATTTATTTGGACCTGGAATAACCATGACCATCGGTTATTTAGGGATTACAGTTTACAATTACATTCAAGAAGAGAAAAATAAACAATTTTTAAAAGAATCATTCGGCACCTATGTTTCTCCTGAACTCATTGACCAAATGTATGAAAGTGGTGAAGAGCCATCTTTGGGTGGCGAAGAAGGATATCACACTGCATTTTTTACGGATATTCAAAGTTTCTCTGCTTTCTCTGAAAAATTAACTGCCAGTGAGCTTGTTTTTCTTCTGAATCAATACTTGACCGATATGACCGATGTATTGCTTGAAAACAATGGGACCCTGGATAAATATATTGGGGATGCCATTGTTGCGTTTTATGGTGCGCCAATAGAAATCAAAGATCATGAATATTTGTCCTGTATTACCGCAATTAAAATGCAGGAAAGTCTAGACCTTCTTCGTCAGAGCTGGCAGGCAGAAGGTGATCGTTGGCCCGAGATTGTTCATCATATGCAAAATAGAATTGGAATCAGTACGGGCCAAATGGTTACCGGAAATATGGGCTCAAAAGCTCGCATGAATTATACCATGATGGGCGATAATGTGAATACAGCCGCTCGATTAGAATCATCCGCAAAACAATATGGAGTTTATATCCAAATTGCCAACAGTACCTATGAGCCTGTGAAAGATCGCATGGTGGTCCGTGACTTGGATAATGTTCGAGTTATGGGGAAAAATGAACCCGTTAAAGTATGGGAATTAATTTCTGAAGTTGGACAAGAGCCAGAGCAATATAAAAAAATATTACCAGCCTATCATGAAGCGCTTGCTCTTTATAAGAATCAAGATTGGCAAAAAGCTATTGATGCATTTAAAGCGTCAGATGCTCTTGAAGATATGTTCTCTGGTAGAAAAACCAACCCTAGCAGAGTTTACATTCCTCGCTGTGAACATTTTCTTTCAAATCCACCCGGAGATGATTGGGATGGCGTTTGGACTCTAACGAGTAAATAATTCTTCTTAAGATGAATTGGCAAAAAAATAGAATCGCACGTAAACTTTCTTTCGGAATAGGTTTATCATTAGTCGTAGCCCAAAATCCGTTTGTTTTAGATTCCACACTGTCATCAGCCTTACCTCAATCCATTGCGAATACTATTCAAGTTGCTGAT
>JABHAX010000040.1 GCA_018674095.1 Fidelibacterota bacterium | reverse complement strand
ACAGGTATAATTCCAGACCCGCTATTCGTGAGAAAACATTCGTCAATTTTAGAAATTCCACTCTTTTTTAATATTCCAAACTCAACAGGAAAAGAAGATCGATTAATGATAGTTTGTCTCGTAATGCCCGGAAGAACATCCCTTTTCCGTGTAAATAATTTTTTATTGATTATCCAAAAAATATTACTTCTACTTCCTTCAAATAATATTCCATTTTTATCCATTAGAATCGCTTCAAAACATCTGGAATCATTTGCTGATTTCCAGGCCGTTAAGCAGGTGCGGTAATCGGTTGTTTTTATTTCAGGGTGCACACGGTTTGTTTCAACAGTAATGACTGAGACTCCCTTATAAATAAGATGGCTTAATTCAAGGGAAGATGTATAAAGGATAAGTTTTTTGGGAACAGCCAAGATTCGGACACGTTGATTTGGGTTTGGGGATTTTTCTATGATTTCTTGTATCATCTCCCAAATTTCTTGCTGAGTATATTCAATTTTTAATTGAGTTAATTTGGCTGAATTAAATAGGCGATCTAAATGTGGTTCCAAAAAAACAGGGTGATGATTTAGGGTTCTAAAAGTTTCATAAAGTCCTGTTTCATAGGCAAATGTTTCTGCACCGAGTTGAAGATTTTCTTTGGGAATGGATTCCCATTTGTTATTGGTTAATGCATTTACCATGGTTGAAATGAAGCTGCCTTTGCTAGGGTTTCGTTATATTCATCTTCAATTTTTGAATCAATCGTTATACCGCCGCCCACACCGAGAGTTAGATCATTTCCTTGTTGAATAATGGTTCGGATGGCAATATTGAAATTAAGGGTACCATTCGGCAGGATGTAACCGATGGTTCCCGTATAAATACCTCGTGGGTAGGGTTCAATATCATGAATGATTTCGCAGGCTCGTTTTTTTGGGCAGCCGGAGATTGACCCACCGGGAGACATGGATAGAAGTGCTTCGATTGGGAGAAGCCCTTTTTTTAATTCTCCCTGAACAACACCATAGGTATGGAATATCTTTTCCAATTTCTGAATTGATTTCGCTTCCAAAACTTTTACGGATCCAGATTCACAAATTTTCCCCAAATCATTTCGGAGAAGGTCAATAATCATATAAAGTTCGGCCTGTTCTTTTTCACTGTTTAAAAGTGTATTAAGATTATGCTCATCTTCGTTTATAGATTCACCACGGGGTAGTGTTCCTTTAATCGGTTTAGTTCTTACAATTCCATTTTCTATTTTGATAAACTGTTCCGGTGAAAGAGAATGAATTGCCCAATCTTTTGCTTCCATAAGTACTGAATATCTCACTTGATTTTGTTGCCGAAGTGTTTGGAATAAATCTTCCGGAGTTGCATCTGTTTTTGATTTTAAAGGATGCGTATAATTGATCTGGTAAAAATCTCCGGCTTGAATATGATTCTGTATTTTTTGAAAATGTTTGTCATATTCAGCTCTTAAAATAATGGGTTTAAATTCATCCCAAGTTGAAATTGAACTAGGGTAATGAATTGGTACAGTATTATAGGATGAATATGCGCAAAAATGTACCGCCGGTAATTCACCAATATCATGAACCGGAGCACCTAATTGCCGTGCGCCATATTCGTAAGAAATAAATCCGGTTATGAATGAACCGGCGTGTTTTTTTACAAAATTGATTAGGAGATCCGGCGAATCATCCAAGGAAAGAGAAATTTGATCCACAGGATCTTGAGCAGAAAAGTCTCCCCAATTTGAATCCTTATTCCCCAAAAATTGAATTTTATTTTTCATTAGTGCGAACTTGAAACCATTAAAATGCTTACCAGCAATCACTTTTAATAAACCCGTGATTTAATTCGTGGGTTATAAATATAGAGGTTAACAATAACCGTTTTAACGGTTTTAACGAAATTGATGGATTTTGCAGTGATTTAAACATTTACAAAATTCTCTAATATTTTAGAACCCATGGGCGTTAAAAATGATTCAGGGTGAAATTGAACACCGAATAAAGGTAGAGTTTCATGTTGTATTCCCATGATTTCGTTATCATTTGTCCAAGCTGTTTTTACAAAATGTGGTGGAATGGACTCTAAAGAAAGCGAGTGATATCGTGCGCCTTGAAATGGTGACGGTATGCCTTTGAATAATCCAAATTGATTATGGTGGATTAAGGATGTTTTCCCATGAAGAATGTGTTTTGATTGTTGAACATTTACACCAAAAACAGATCCAATACATTGGTGTCCCAGGCACACGCCGAGAATAGGAATTTCGGGCATTGCATTCTTTATAATTTGGTTGGATATCCCAGAATCATTTGGCGTTCCCGGACCAGGAGAAATGATAATTTTTTCAGGATTGAGAGAGTCTAAATCCAATGTTTCATCATTTTGT
>JABHAX010000039.1 GCA_018674095.1 Fidelibacterota bacterium | reverse complement strand
TTAGCTTTTGATTTAGCAGAAGCTTTGGGAGCTGAAGTTTCTGCAAGTCGACCTGTGGTTGATTCTGGCTGGGTTGAGCCATTTCGTCAAGTTGGAAGTTCTGGTCAAAATGTGTCACCTAAACTTTATTTTGCATTGGGAATTTCCGGAGCCATCCAACATGTGGTTGGGATGAAAGGTTCAAAAAATATTATCGCAATAAATAAAGATCCGGATGCTCCTATTTTTGAAATTGCCGATTATGCTGTTGTTGGTGATGTGTTGGAAATTGTCCCGAAACTTATAGAAAAACTTCAAAGCTAAATCCTATAATTGATACCCTCAGTCACATTCACTATTGTTGAAAAAGTAATTCTTGCTGGATTAACTCTGGCTGCGCTTGGTTCGTTTAGTTATGAAGTTTTAAGGCGAGTTGCAATTGTAAATAAAGGGCTTGGGTCATTCCCCTTTGACAGATTCTTAGAAAGACTGTGGCGAGTTTTTCGAGAAGTACTCCTCCATGAAAAAGTAATCAGAGAACGTCCCTTTCCTGGGTTGATGCATGCTTTGGTCTTTTGGGGATTTCTTGTATTTGGATTGGTAACAATTGACCATTTTGCCACCGGGTTCTATAAACCAATTCTATCGGAATCGCTTCATCATGCTTATTCTAAAGTTGTAATTCCATTTGCGATTTTTGTCATTTTTGGAATTGTATCTTTGGCTTATCGAAGGTTCATTACGCAGCCTAAAGCATTGGGGAAAATATCACCAACATCAGGATTGGTTGCAGTATTTATTGTGGTATTAATGGGGACATATATTTATGGCGAAACGGGTCTTTCACCATTGGTGTGGAAAGTCAATTGGTGGATTCATAGTGCTTTAATTCTTGCTTTTCTTTTCTTGATTCCCCGTAGCAAACACCTTCATTTGGTATTGGGGCCTTTCAATATTTTTTTCCGTTCATTTGAACACCCGGATCATACACCCGTTCATATAGATCTTGAGGGTGATGAGGATGATTTGGATGTTATGCTTAATGATTTGACAAAGCTGACCAAGAAACAGGCATTAGATATTTTTTCTTGTGTGGAATGTGGCCGTTGTACGGATGTGTGTCCTGCAAATCGGGGTGGCGGAATTTTAGACCCCAAGTACCATTTTATTATGGATTTGCGTGAACCTTTGCTGGAAGGGAAAGATGTTGCTATCTTGGACCAAATTAATGTTGAAGCAGGTTGGGAATGCACCGCGTGTCAAGCTTGTACAGAAGTATGTCCCGTGGGGAATCACGTGGAAAAATCTGATGAGATTCGGCGATTGGAAGTCTTGGTTGAAGGGCGAGTCCCTCAAGAATACCAGAAAGTATTTACCAATCTTCAAGAGACTGGGAACACAGAAGGTGCTTCTTCAAGTCCGTTTGCTGATTCGTTTCCGGTTTTTACTGCTGATAAAGAATATGTCCTTTGGTTGGGTTGTTTTGCCCGTCATGGATTGGATCCAAACTTTAATAAATCAGTTGAAAATTTCACCAAGATTCTCGATGTTGCCGGTGTGACTTATGGTGTTTTGGCTGAAGAACAATGTTCTGGTGATCCAGCGAATCGATTGGGAGATAAATTAACTTATACTATGCTTCGTGAACATAATATGGAGCAACTGATTGAGACCAAAAAAGTCGTTACACTCTGTCCTCATTGTGCTGTTAATCTAGGGAAAGAATACGGTAAGTATGATGCTATTAATTATACGGTTGAACACCATACACAGGTGATTGGGCGGTTGATCGAAGAAGGGAGGATCAAGGTTAAGATGGGAGAAACTGGAAAAGTGACCTATCATGACCCGTGTAATTTATCACGAATGTTGGATGTAGTAGATGAACCCCGGACTGCTATTCAAGCTGCAAGCTCTGATTTTCAGGAGATGGATGAAAGTGGTCGCGATACACTTTGTTGTGGAGCAGGTGGAGCATTATGGTGGAAAAAAGAAACAAAAGGGCGTACCCATTTGGTTCGTGCGGAACAAGTGATTGAATCCGGAGCTGATACAGTGGTGACGGGCTGCAATTTCTGTTTCGGTATGATGAAACAAGGATTGGGACCCATGACGCCTGAAGGACGGGAAGAAGTTATTGTGAAGGATGTTGCGGATATTGTTGCTGAAAATTTGGTCTAACTGTTTTTGAAAAACATTTTTTTTCTCCATTTTGAAAAAAATGATTTTGACTATACGCCAGAATCTATTGAATCACTTACAGAATATGAGAAATATGAAATTTCATTCCATCCGGAACGCCCAAAATATTTAGATTATCTTTCGATATTTAAAAATGTAAATCCCTGTTTTGAATCGGATGAATTTGGCGCCTGTTTAATTCAAACCCATCAAGCTGAAATCAACGGAATTCCAGTCATGCTCATTGGTCAGCAAAGTGGACCATCATCCAATTATAATGATATTAAAAAAATGCTTCGGAATGATGACCTTGTTAAAAAATGGAATCTTGGCATGCCGGTTCCTGCATCTTACGAACGAGCCGTAAAAGCAATCCAATTAGCGGAACAGGAAAATCGAATCATTATTATTTTTGTGGATACGCCTGGCGCAGACCCAACTGAACGCTCCGAATCCAAAGGGATTGCATGGCGGATTGGAGATACAATTCAGGCATTAGCCGATGTAAAAGTTCCTACAATTTCTGTCATTATTAATCGAGCTTGTTCCGGTGGAGCCATTGCATTAACCGGAACGGATGTAACGCTTGCCCTTGAAAATTCCACTTATTTGGTCATTAGCCCAGAAGCATGTTCGTCCATTTTATTTCATACTCGTTCCCGAGCCAATGAGGCTGCGGAAATTTCACAAATCACATCCAGGGAAGGATTCACTCATGGCATTGTGGATGAATTAATTCCGGAACCTAATGGGCCGGCACATATAAACCCTGAAGAAACAAAAGAAAGGGTGAAATCTGCTTTAGGAAAACATATTAAACAGATTTGTGGATTTGATTCAAAATTAGTTTTTGAAAATCGAATCAATCGATGGAAGAAAATGGGGCAATGGGATAAAATTGATAAAAAAGAAATGGCGTCATTTCAACAAACCATTTCTCGAATTCCAACATCAAAATCAACCGGTTATATTAAAAGGCATAAAAAATGTTATGATGCTGATGGCACCCATTATTACGATCCAGTCTCTTTTCGAAAATTAGAGCAAACCAATTTTGTTTGTGATCTATGTGGTCACCGATATACAAGACCCTCTGCTTGGGATTATATTCATTGGATTCTTGATAAGAATTCCTTCTCTGAACATGACACAACAAAATTTATTGTGGATAAAGATATTCTGGGGTTTCCCGACTATATTAAAAAATTAAAGGAAACCCGAATAAAGACTGGATTAGGAAGTGCCATGATAACGGGAGATGGAAGCGTCTTGGGAAAAAATCTTGTTTTGTGTGCCACAGATTTTGGATTTCTCGGAGGTTCCTTTTGTATGAGCACCGGGGAGAAAGTCTGGCGTGCTGCAGAAATCGCCATTGAGAAAAATGTACCACTGATATTTCAGGCTTGTGGCGGTGGTGCCAGGATGCATGAAGGCTGTTCATCCATGGTGAGTATTCCCAAAGCTCATGTTGCTATTAGCAGAGTAGAAAAAGCAGGACTGCCCGTGATAACGTTAATCACTGATCCCACTTTAGGTGGTGTGGCTATTGGGATAGGGAGTCGCGGAAAACGCTTATTTGAGTTTAATGCTGGACATATTGGTTTCTCGGGCAAACGGGTTATTGAACAATTTACAGGAAAGAAAACATCCAAAGGATTCCAAACTGTAGATTGGCTAAAAGAAAAAGGACATGTGGATGAGATTGTTCATCCAAAAGATTTGAAAGAAAAGATATTTTCTATGATTTAATCTGTCATTCACGAGCATGCAATTGTGCATAAAGTGCCAGTCCGGGGCCGGATACATTTCCGGGATTAAATCCATGTGACTTTAGCCAATTTTCGGCTTCATCTTCTTTTTGGGTATTAATTAAAAAAGTTACAAAATCGCCTTTTTTAATTTTAAGATGATCATCTACAGGTAGTAAAGATCCAAGTCGTTCAGAAACTATGGGTAGAATAAGTCTCACCATGGACGGATCTGAAAGATCAAAATTGAGATTTTCATCCATTTCATAAGATGAATATTTTGTGTGCCCTTTTCGAATCCAACTGGACCACAGATCAATATCGACAGGTCTGCCAAAAGGGATTCTTCCTCCCGTCTCTTCAATCATTTTGGATGTAATTCCTTCATTTTTTTGTTTGATTCCGGTTAGAATAATCATTTGTTTTCCCAAATGTTTTGCACGTTGAGAAAAAATAAAATTTACTTCCTCATTTCCGCTTAATGCGATAATGCCTTTCCGGATATCTGGTTCAGCCCTTTGTAAAGTTCTGTCACTTAAGGCATTTCCATAAAAAACTTTTATCCCTTCATCTTCTGCCAAGCGACATGCTTTAGGATCTTCATCAATACAAATAACTTCATCCCCACCTTGTTTTAAAAGACGGGCTAACAATCTGGAAACTTCATGGGCGCCTAAAATAATCCATCCAGATTCACTTTTCCTTTTTAAATTTAAAAGGGATGCGACCCAGCCACCTGTAATCCCTGCTAATAAAACTGTAACCGTAATTAATAAAAATACGAGAGCTCGAAGTTGAGACCCATCAAATCCATGGAGACTAAGTTCATAAGAAAAAAGGGATGCAACAGCAGCTGCCACAATCCCACGAGGCGCAATCCAGGATAATAGGAGTTTGTGTCGTAAATCTAAATTTGAATGGATGGTGGAAGCAAATACGGATGCAGGCCGAACAACAACAATGAGAAATATAACAGTGAAAATACCATTCATGCCCAGTGCCTGTATATCCGAAATTCGAACATCCGCTGCCAATAAAATAAAAAGCATTCCAATCATGAGAATGGTGAGTTGCTCTTTGAATTCCAATAATTCACGATGGATATATGTATTAGAATTACCAATGGTCATTCCAGCTATTGTAACAGCTGCGATTCCGCTTTCTGGGCTAACCGCATTAGAAATTTGGAACAATGCAAAGACCCAACTTAAAATAAAAACATTTTCCAATCCATCTGGAACCAGACTACGAATTCGAAATAGGAGTGTTAATAAATATCCACCTGTTATGCCTAAAATTGTACCGATTGCCAATCGAGTTATAATATGGTAAATCCCTTTTATAATTGATAAACCTGATGGGCTAATTGCAATTTCTAATGCCACAACAGCAACAATGGCTCCGATTGCATCTAACAAAATCCCTTCTGCTTCCAACACTGTACTAATTCCATGATGAATCCGAATTCGCTTCAGTAATGGAGAAATAACGGTTGGACCGGTTACAATAATTAATGTTCCGAATAAGATTGAAGTACGAAAATCCCATCCCAACAGAATCAAAGTGGCAATAGTTCCACCCACAAAAGTAACGAGAGCTCCCATGGTGATGAGACCACGAATCACATCTTGTTCTCGTTTGATTCGACTTAAACGAAGATTCATTCCTCCTTCGAATAATATAATAGCGACGGCGAAGCCAACAATGATATTTAAGGCAGGCCCCAAAGTGCTTGGCCGTATCCAATTTAATCCATCTGGACCAAATAGAAGGCCCGCAGCAAGGAGGAGAACAATACCTGGAAGATATAGTTTTCGGGCAATCACTTGGGATAGCATCCCCAAGCCCATGGCCAAACCGATTGTGAGTGCAGGATTATCCATAATTAAATGATGATGAACAAATTATAATGAGTAATTATTAATTAATAAAAAAGAGATTGCTTAAGGGTCTATTTTTCCAGCATCTGAGATAGTTGAATTTCTTCATCAATAAAAATACAAGGTTGCTCTGAGTGAATCAAGTGTGGAAATCAAATGTAGAGTAAAAAATATAATGAGCTTAGTTAGATATTTTTTTTGTAGATAACAAAAATTGATTAACGGCAAGCCAATATTCTTGGGTATGGCTAATTGTATTATGTCCGACATTTTCAATAATCAAATAATCACTTTTCCCACCCCATTTTTCAAGCAGAGCTAGCGATCGTTCATTGGGAATGATTTGATCTTGCTCACCAAGAATAGCCATCATGGGGCACGTGATTCTAGGAGCAATTTGATCTGAAAGAAATGGATGTTTGAGCAGGTGTTTAATCGGGAAAATAGGATAATGCTTTTTGGCAATATTAATCAAATTATCGAAAGGTGTAACCAATAAAACAGCTTTAACCTGTCTTTGACTTGCCATATGGATTGCAACAGCAGACCCGAGACTGCGTCCCATGAGAATGATTTTTTCGGGGGAAATATGGTATTTTTTTGAAATGAAGTCGAAAATGAATAGCGCATCTGCACAAAGAGCATTCTGTCCAGGGCGTCCATCACTGTTGCCATAGCCGCGGTAATTCATGAATAAAATGGAATGATCGCCAAACTTATCCAAATCATATAAATTCTGGGAGACTTCTTCCGCATTCCCGCCATAATAAATAATCAATGGATTTTCCGGGTTCATCTCATTTTGAATAAACCAGCCGTGTAGAGAAGTTCCATCATGATCGATTGTAATCTCATTCGATTTGAATTGGGTTAGAAAGGGAATTTGATGTGCTGCAATTTTTCGTGGAAAAAAAATAATAGATGATTGAGCAAAAAATAAAATTGCTGTAATAATTAGATAAACGGAAATCAGTAATAAGAGAAGGGATGTCAAGATTGACTTCATTGATTTAATTTTTTAAAATTTTCAATGAGCGCATCCGATTGATGGCTGCCGCAATCTCATATTTACGGGGACGTGAAAAATTCCCCGGATGTTTCTCTTTCTGATAAAAAGGATCGAGAGAATCTAATCCGTTTTTGTTGAAATAATCATCCAGACAATTCAAAATTTCTTCTAATGATTCAGACTCACTCATTATACTTTGGGTGGCAAAATAAATGGCATGACCAATAGCACGTGTTTGACTTGTTTCAAGCAATTGATCCACAAATCGAAGATCAATCATTTCTGTCCCATAAATAATTTTATCCTGACCTTGAATATCGATTTTTACTTGTTTGCGTCCTCGTGATGAATCAAAACTCGAAGAAATGGGAATTCGTCCTAAAATCTGCTCCATGGGTTTTGGTGATTCTACCTGTCTTTGAGTTGGATGATCTTTTACGATTTCTCTAGTTTCGTCACCTACATTATGAGGAAGATATTCTTGCATTTTGATGACAGTGTTCGCCACATCAAAATAATCACCGGAACCGCCCATAACCAAAATAGTTGAAACTTCCTGATCCTCATATAATTCCTGAACACGATCCAGAAAGGGCGTAATAGGCTCCTGATCTTTATGTACCAATTTCTGCATCCGCGCATCGCGGACCATAAAATTTGTGGCAGATGTATCTTCGTCCAATAGCAGAAGATTACAACCCACTTCTATCGCTTCCATAATGTTGGCGGCTTGACTTGTACTTCCGCTGGCATCCTCGCTGCAAAAAGAATCGGTATTGATACTTTGCGGCAAATTGGTAATGAAAGGATCAATATTCACTTTTTCAATTCGGCGCCCATCTTCAGCTCGAATTTTTACAGCATCCGGATTGGTAATAACATACTCTCGCCCATCTCCAGGGATGTGTGGATATACACATTTCTCCAAAGCTTTCAGTAAAGTGGATTTGCCGTGATAACCACCACCAACAATCAAAGTAATACCCTTGGGAATACCCATGCCATGAATAATAGTTTTACCATCAGAGATCGGATTTTTCAATTCAAACGATGTTTCAAAAGTTTTCGGTGATTGAAATACTACAGCATTATTTCCAGTTAAAGGTTTATCGCTGACGCCGGAAGCACGAGGTAAAATGGAGCCGTTTGCTACAAAAGCAGATAAATTTTCATCACCTAACTGACGCCGAATTAACGCCTGATTTTCTACACATTCCACAAAATGAGTACAGTCAATTTGATCTATATTTTTCCATTTTAAGGATTGTTCAACAATAATTGGAATCTCATTGCACAGTATTTCAATCGCTTCAAATCCTAGAATAGTTCTGCCATTGGCAGGGAGCCCAACTTGTATGCGGGCTTCAATCCAATCTTTGGTGATAACCACAGCAGTTCGTTCCAAAACTTCTTGTCCGCCTGCATCAATATATATGAGTCCACTTTTCCCCGTACCTTTTTTGGGTGTAACGGTTTTTTTAATGGCAATGCGAACTTCACGAGCTATAAAATCTTCAACTGCAATTTTTCGGATGGCATTCGGCCAAAGGTCATTTGGAATTTTTGCAATACTTTGAGAAACTCGAATCCGAATTTTGGAGGGCTG
>JABHAX010000004.1 GCA_018674095.1 Fidelibacterota bacterium | reverse complement strand
TGGTCTCTCCATTTTCATCCACTAGGATATTATGATCATTCCCATCATTATGGATCACAGCCATTTTTAACTCAATGGCTAAAGGCAGTACATTATTTTCATATTCGTTTAAAAAATGAGTTACTGTTTTTTTTTCGGATTCTGATTTCAAATAGTCTAATCTGGATTTTATTAATTCTGTGGCTCGGACATCCCACTCAAATTCACGATCTGCGGCTGAATGAAAAAAACCAGCCAGTGAATGACTTAAAGTTCCTAAAAATATCCCCAACTTTTCATGGGCGTCATTACCCCCCAATGAATCTTTTAAAAATTGACCATCTAAGTATTCTACCAAGCGAACTAAGTAAGTTTTTCCATCCTTATTAAACTCTTTTATTTCACCAATTTGTAGAGGAATGCCCAGATTCGGCTCTCGTGATCTAATATATAAGGTCGCCTTATTTTGTAATTCCAGGATTTCAGGTTGCTCAGCCAAGTTAGATATCTTTAAAATAAATTTTTGATTTGATTCAGATTGGATAAGAAAATTCTGATCCCGATCACTATATAGGTTTGTTACTTTTCCAGATAAGTCAAAATTAATTAATAGATATTTTTCTATATCTTGTATGGAAAAGTAAGGTGGATTGGTTGAAAAAACAGAAGTCATGAAGTTAAAATTAATATAAATGATCCATCCAAAAAGTAAAAATATTCAATTTATAATTTTTATTTAGACTTATGACTGACTGTAACACTATGAAACACGTCTTTTGGCCAATATTGTAATAATATGTGACACTTTTACATTTTATGTTTAAGTTTGCAGAATCCGAAGTAAGGGAATCGTTCATCATTCATTGGCTTTTCCTGACATTTATTATTTTATTAAAATTAATTAAAGGTAAGGGAGTCACTGCGATTCCAAAAAAATGAAAGGATGAGTGTTTTAAAAAACAAATCAATTCTTATCGTTGAGAGCGATGATGCGATTTTAAATATATTATCTTCCCGACTGAAAAAACGGGAAATGATTGTTATAACAGCAACCGACGGTTATGATGGATATATCCGTGCATGCACTGAATCACCTGATTTTATGATTATAGACGATCTCCTCCCTAGCATGAACGGATACCGGCTATCAAGAATGTTAAAATTTGATGATCGCTATAAAGATATTCCAATTTTACTTATTAGTACCACACCCGAAAACGGGAATAATCCCCACCAAGTTAAAACTGGAATAGATAAATTATTGTATAAACCATTTCGATTTAGTGCCTTGATTTCGGCTTTAGAAAGCATGGGTGAAAAATGATTCAAACATTTGAACTGTTTCATAGTGCCTTTTTTATGATTGGGGCAATTTTTGGGAGCTTTCTAAATGTAGTTATTTGGCGATTTCCCAGAGGTGAGTCTATTATTTCCCCTCCTTCACATTGTTCATCCTGCAATAAACAAATTGCACCCTATGATAATATCCCGCTTTTTAGCTGGCTAATTCTCCAAGGAAAATGCAGACATTGTAAAACAAAAATATCATCCCGTTATTTTATTGTTGAATTTATTACGGGCATATTAACTCTCTTTTTGGTCATTACGTATGGATTGACTCCCGAGTTTTATATCAATCTTATTTTTGTTTATATGCTCATTGCAATTACCTATATAGATTATGATCATTACATTATTCCAAATGAATTTATTTTGCTGGGAATCTTCATATTAATCTTTGCACATTTATTTAATTGGTTACCCATTGAAAATATGGATGGTCTGTACGGCGGAATTGCCTTTGGTGGATTCCTCTATTTTATTGGCAAAATTGGACTACTCATCCTAAAAAAAGAAAGCATGGGATTTGGAGATGTAAAACTTGGACTCATGCTGGGCGGACTCATTGGGTTAAAATTATCAGTATTGGCCCTTTTCTTATCTTTTTTAATTTCAGCAATTTTTACACTTATTGGTATATCACTCTTTAAAATGAAAACGAAAGGTGAAATACCATTTGGACCCTTTATGGCTGCCGCAACTGTTGTCATATTTTTGACACGTACACCTGGCGGTGGGAATTCTATTTTAAACTGGTATTTTACAACAATGTTTTAATATGGCAAAAATCGGAAAACAAACATTAGGGCAGTTATTGATCCAATCTGGGAAGATTGATGAACATCAACTTAAAAATGCCCTTCGTGAACAAAAGATATCGAATGATTATCTAGGCAATGTACTCATTCAAATGGGAGAATTGGACGAGAAAGATCGAAATCAAAGTTTAAGCCATCAACTAAAAATTCCTTACATTGATTTAGGACATTATTCTATAGATACTGATGTCATAAAACTCGTACCGAAAAGAATAGTCCGAGAATTCAAGGTACTTCCTTTATTTGAATTGCAAGGCACATTGAATATTGCGATTACTGATCCATTAGATGATGCACCCATCAATGCCGTACGGGAAGTAACTGGACTCAAAATTGAACCAATAATTGCAACTTCCATAGATTTGAGTAATGCGATTGATCTCCATTACGGAATGTCAAATTTTGTATCAACCAATTCTGATAATGATTCTGAACAAACCAATATGGAAGATTTATTTGATGAAGCGAGAGTCGTTGATTTAGTCGATCAAATTATTGGACAAAGTCAAAAATATAAAGCCAGTGATATTCATATTGAACCTCGAGAACATGACATTCGAGTCCGATTTCGCATCGATGGTCAGCTCCAAGAATTTCAAAGTTTACCTTTATCTATTGCTAAGCCATTGATTTCACGATTAAAAATTATGGCGAATATGGATATTGCAGAATCACGAAAGCCTCAAGATGGACGTATTCTTTTTTTAAGTGCCAATAATCGTTTGGATTTACGTATCTCTACCTATCCAACACTTCATGGTGAAAAATCTGTTCTTCGTTTATTAAATATTTCAGATGCAATTCATTCACTAGCCGACTTAGGGTTCGAACCGGGCCCGCTCGCCTTATACAAAGAAATGCAAATTGGCGGTGAAGGGATTATTCTTGTTTCAGGTCCAACAGGAAGTGGAAAAACTACAACTTTGTATTCGACGTTACATAACTTAGAGACAACCGGTGTCAATATTATCACTATTGAAGATCCTGTAGAATATGATCTTGAAAATATTAATCAAGCACAGGTGAATGTAAAATCGGGTGTAACATTTGCTTCTGCCTTGCGAGCCATACTAAGACAAGATCCTGACATTATTATGGTTGGAGAGGTTCGTGATGAAGAAACAGTTGAATTGGCTATTCGAGCAGCCCTAACTGGTCACCTTGTATTTAGTACAATTCACACCAATGATGCTGCTTCCGGTTTTACGCGATTGCTCAATTGGGGTATAGAACCCTTTTTAATAACATCGACCGTTAAAGGAATTATTGCACAACGTTTGGTTCGACGCATTTGCAAAACCTGTAAAGAATCTTACGAAGCGAGTCCTGTCGAATTAAAAAAAGTTAATTTAAGCACAAAAAAATCCATAACACTATACCGTGGAAAAGGGTGTTTGTCTTGTCGAAATACAGGATTTAGTGGTCGTGTCGCTATTTATGAACTCTTAGTAATGGATGATGAAATTGCCCAACTTATCATGGATCAAAAACCAGGGTATTTAATTCGAGAAAAAGCCATCGAAAAAGGAATGGTTACACTTCTTCAAAATGGTATAAATAAAGTTAAAGATGGTGAAACTACTTTATCTGAAATTATTGAAACTCTGGGATCCTCTCGGTTAATTTAATATGGCAAAAATCTTACATGTAGGTGGTGCAATAAAATCATTTTCTGAACTGGTATCTTTTGGACATACAGTTGATACTGTTCAGAATGGAATGATTGCACTCAGCGCTCTATCTATACACCATTATGATACTGTTATAATAGAAGATGAGCTACCGCTATTAACCCCAGCCAAACTTATTTATGAAATAAATGCTTTATCTCGCCGATTTCCTATTATTGCAATAATACGTAAAGATGTCCGTCGGAATGAAATTTTAAATGACTTTGACAACGACCTCTTTGGCTGGTTTGAACCTAAGATTGGAACAACAGAGCAATTATCTAAACTTATTGACAGGGCGCATGAGTATCATAAATTTCTAAAAAACTTCCCTAGAAAATTAGGGAAAAAACTCACATTTCATGGGTGTTGCGATATTATTGGTATTTCTAAGGCTATGCAGGAAAATTATAAACTCTTGCTACAAATTCAAGAAAAAGATGTTACAACTTTTTTACGAGGCGAAAGTGGGACTGGGAAAAATTTGACAGCCAAATTACTCCACTCTAATGGAAACCGAGCTTCAAAGCCATTCATTTCTGTTAATTGTCCTGCAATTCCATCTGAATTATTGGAAAGCGAATTATTTGGTCACGAAAAGGGCGCATTTACTGGTGCAATAGAGAAAAAGGATGGAAAATTTCTTTTGGGAGATGGGGGAACAATCTTCTTAGATGAAATTGGAGATATGAGCCCATCGCTTCAATCAAAAATTCTACGTGTTTTAGAAAGTGGTGAAATTGAAAGAGTCGGCGGTGCAGAAACAAAGAAGGTAGATGTGAGAATTATTTCTGCCACAAATCAAGATTTAGACAAAATGATTCGAGATGGAGAATTTAGACAAGATCTATTTCATCGACTTAATGTTTTTCCTGTTTTACTCCCCCCTTTAAGAGAAAGAAAGGGTGATATCCCATTATTATCCATGATGATTTTAAAAAAGCTTCGGAAAAAATATAATATGCCAGTGAATTATATTGGTCCGGAAGCCATGGAATTACTTCAAAACTATAATTGGCCAGGGAATATCCGTGAATTAGAAAATACCTTAGAAAGATGTATTCTAATTTCAAATAATATTCATTTAACGAAAAAAGATATTGAATCTGTTCTATCGGAAGAAGTCTCTCATACACAAGCTCAAGAACCAATAACACCTGATGAACCAGTTACGACTATTAAAAATGATCACAATTTAAGTTTAGAACAAAATGAAGATGCTGTAACAAATTTTTCCCCTGCCAACCATCAGCCATCATTAAAAATAGAAACTTTAAAAGATTTAGAAAAAGATGCTATAATTTTAGGATTGAAGCGTACAAAATGGAATTTAACATTAACATCAAAACAGCTGGGTATTAGTCGAATGACTTTATATCGAAAATTAAAACAACATGGCCTTCGGAACAAAGAATAACCAAACCCAAGTTTACAAATACATTGCTAATAACAGCTCGGGAGAAGTAGTTCGCGGGGAATTAAAAGCCATTAATGAGGATTCTGCCCTACAACAATTAGACCGTTTGGGCTTAGAGCCGGTTTCGGTTAACCCCTTCAAAGAATCATTATGGAATAGAGATATTTCTTTTTTTGAACGCGTACCTTTCATAGCGGTTTATACCTTTACCCGACAACTCTCTGTAATGTTAAAAGCTGGCGTCCCTTTAGTGGATGCCCTGGATTCCATGCAGGGTGAAAGTACAAACCCAGGCCTCAATAAGGCAATCAGTCAAATCATTATTGATGTGTCAGGGGGGCAATCACTTTCTGGCGCCATCTCAAAACATCCAACATTATTTAACTCAATGTTCGTTAATATTGTAAAGGCGGGTGAAAGTACCGGCGTCTTAGATAAAGTTCTACTTCAGCTCGCCGACTTTATTAACCATGATTTACGATTAAAAATGGGGATTAAATCCGCCATTCGTTATCCTGCTATTGTGGTCGGAATTACCGTGCTGGTAGGTGTTTATGCAGTCACATTTATTTTACCACGTTTTTCAGCTCTTTTTGCTTCTACAAGTATTGCATTGCCCCTCCCCACTAGAATATTATTGGGGACTGACCAATTCTTACAAACTTATTTTTATCATCTTGCAATTAGTATTGCCATCGTGGCTTTCGGTATATATCGTTACATTAAAACTGAAAACGGACTCTATCAACTTGATAAAGCTATTTTTTATTCACCAATTTTTGGGCCTATTAATCAAAGAATGAGTTTATCTCGTTTTTGTCATGTATTTGAAACTCTAGATAAATCAGGTGTTCCTATTTTGGAGTCATTAGATATTGCAGGAAAAACGGTAGGAAATACTTTTATTCAATCCAGGCTTTCCAAAGTTAAAGGTGATGTCGAAATGGGACGGAAAATTGCCCGTTCTTTGCAAGACCACACAAAAGATATTTTTCCAGCCCATGTATTAAAAATGATTAATGTGGGTGAAGAATCGGGCGCTATGGATGAAATGTTGAAAGAAATTGCAGAAATGATCGATATTGAAACTGAAGATCTTGTTAAAAAATTAACAGCTACAATTGAACCAGTAATTACTGTATTTATGGGAATAATGATTCTTACTTTATCTCTATCGATCTTTTTACCCATCTGGGATATGTATGAAGCACTTGCAAATACTTAAATGTAACAAAACAATACATATTGAACCATTATGAGTATTTCATTTTGATACGTATTCAATTCATCGGATTTTTTGCATATTTTTAACACTAATTATTATCTCCACAAGTAACTGACATTTTAATTGATTTTTTTATTATATTTTTAATTTATTCAAGCCTTTGGCACGGATTTTGCTTTATTGTAGGTATATGAAGATTGAAAAAATAAACACTTACTAAAACAGAATAGACTATTATGAAAACAAACACTCAAAGTAACAAAGGATTCACGCTCATTGAATTGATTATGGTTACGATGATACTCGGTATCCTTGCTGCAGTGGCAATCCCTAGATACACAGCTTCTGTTGAAAAAGCTGAAGAAGCAGCTGAGAATGCTGTCATCTCTAGTATTAGATCTGGTTTAGAAACTTATGCAACTGAACAGTTAATGGAGCATGGCCGTAGAGAATGGCCAGAAAATCCATTTGATGCATTAACTGAAACACCTGCTGGGTATGCTGTGGATAACATTGGTCATCCTACGAACTCTGGTGATGCCGCTTCTGATGGAGAATGGACGTATAATACAATGGGTGGTACAGAATCCGCCTCAAGCAATTCAGACGCTACAGTGGAAGATGGTGATGCTCCTCCGGCACTCCCCGATGCGGGGCAACAAGGCACCATTGACGGTTTTGGCACCTACGATGGAAGTATCACTCATATGCGTGGAGATAATACAGTAAAGACATGGTATTATAATAATGGAAGTATGACAAGTGAAGGAAATAGCACTCAAGCA
>JABHAX010000038.1 GCA_018674095.1 Fidelibacterota bacterium | reverse complement strand
TTGGTTTATCCATATTAATCCGAATACAAAACGACAGTTTTGGAAGTGGTGGTATAATACATTTGCCAAAAGGACACAGAGTTCCGATTTCAAATTCATGAACTATGGGTACCACGCAGACGGTTTTAATCCTCCGCTGGAGGAATCTGATGAAAATGAAAGATATCCCATTCACCTTTATCACCACGTTGCTGCTCAAATAGACCTAACCGGTAAAACCGTCTTGGAAATTGGTTCTGGGCGGGGAGGTGGCGCATCCTACGTAACAAGGTATTTAAACCCAATGTCCTATGTTGGAATTGATATTTCTGAATCAGCCGTGGATCTTTGCAATAAAATTCATCATCTGGAAAACCTGTCATTTCAGGTTGGAGACTCCGAAAACATTCCTTTCAAAGATGGAAGGTTTGATGTGATTTTGAATGTTGAATCATCTCATTGCTATGGTGATATGGACCAATTTATGGAGGAAGTAACGCGAGTCTTAAAACCAGGAGGGCACTTTCTTTGGTGTGACCTTCGACCTATTAATATTCTAGAAAAATTAAATACTCAGTTTGCTGAATCTGGAATGGACTCAATTCAAATAAACAACATAACAGACAATATAATAATTGCCTTAGAAAAAATGTCTGATGGGCGAAGAGCCGGCATAAAAGAAAATGTGCCAAAATTTATCCGTAAAGTTTTTGAATCTTATGCCGGCGTGAAGGGAAGCAAAATGTATGATTCGTTTATAAATGGAGATTTAATATATTTATGTGCCACGCTTAAAAAAGTCAATTAGCTTAGAAATTATTTCTGTTTTTTTCTAAAACATCATTGCCTAGTGGTATTATTTTGTAATTTTTCGGTCTGTATTTATAACCGTTTTAATCCAATGGAATCAGCTTGAATTTTCAAAAAAATTTATTTTTAATTGGCCCAAAATTATTACGCGAGTCGAAGATGGCAATTCACTAAAAGATGCAGTAGAAAAAAGTATTTTAGAAGATCGTAAAAACGATGACCACTATGGCATAATTTGCATTTCTAATACTGGAGATATTGTCGTTGATAAAACTAAAGATATGATTTTTTATGCATCTCATAATGGAAGTGTCGTTACATCTTTTTAACCCATAATCTGGACCGAATTAATTATGAATAATACTCAGCTTCAAAATACGATAAATACATTTTGGGACGAAAACATCATCCCTCCCCTTATTGATTATATCAAAATTCCCAATAAATCTCCATCATTTGATTCCGAATGGAAATCAAATGGTCACATGGATCGCGTTTTAGTATTGGCCAGCGAATGGGCAAAAACACACTTGCCTGAAAATGCAACACTGACCGTGAAGGAAACTGATGGGCGAACTCCCTTGATATTGGTTGATATTCCTGGTGATCGAGATGGGAATATTCTCATGTATGGTCATTTAGACAAACAGCCGGAAATGGAGGGTTGGAATGATGGGTTGGGCCCTTGGACACCCGTCATAAAAGATGAAAAACTTTATGGTCGTGGTGGCGCCGATGATGGTTACGCTTTGTTTGCGTCTCTTTGCGCTGTAAAAGCGCTAAAAGAACAGAGTGCTACTTTACCACGTATTTTGATTCTAATCGAATTCTGTGAGGAAAGCGGCTCTCCGGATCTTCCGTATTATATGAATCTGTGTGCTGATGTAATCGGCACTCCGGATTTAGTTGTGTGTTTAGATTCTGGCGCTGGAGATTATAAACGTTTTTGGACAACCACATCCCTTCGTGGAATGATTGGGGGAACTTTGCGGGTGGATGTACTAACCGAAGGCGTTCATTCCGGTGGAGCCAGTGGACACGTACCATCTTCCTTTAGAATTGCCAGACAACTTTTATCTCGACTGGAAGACCAAAATACGGGAGAAATTTTATTGGATGAGTTGAAAACTCAAATCCCCGATTATCGAATTAAAGAAACAGAAAAATTTGTTTCAATTTTGGGTAATGAAGTTATTGATGAATTTCCGTGGGCTGATACAATGCAGCCATCAACAGAAAATAATGTAGAGGGTGTGCTTCGCCGTTCTTGGCGTCCTGCTCTTTCGGTTGTTGGCGCTGATGGTTTACCTCCATCTAATAATGCTGGAAATGTTTTACGACCTTATACACAGCTACAACTTTCAATGAGAATTCCCCCTATGGTAAATCCAATCGAAGCGCAAAACGCCATAGAAAAAGTATTAATTGAAAACCCACCGTATAACGCATCTATTTCTGTTCATTTTGAAGAGGCTGCTTCTGGATGGAATGCGCCCGAAACGGCAGAGTGGTTAGCTCTTGCTATGAACAGGGCTTCAGAAGAATTTTATGGGGAATCTTCTTGCTCATTGAGCGAAGGTGGAACAATTCCATTCATGGCTATGTTAGGCGATCAATTTCCAAGGGCACAATTTGTTATAACCGGTGTTTTGGGTCCGGGCTCAAATGCCCATGGACCGAATGAGTTTTTACATGTGCCATATGCAAAAAAACTCACAGCCTGTGTTGCGTTCATTTTAAATAATTTCCCAAAGTAAGTTTATGACCGTAAGGCTCGGGCTCATTTTATTGCTTGCTCTAATTTCGGTAAGCTCAACATCTCTAGTTATCCGATATGTCTCTTCAGTCCCGACACTTGTTTTAGCATTTTGGAGATTATTTACAGCTAGTGGTATGATGTGGGGATATACTTCATTCAACCATCCACAGGACAAACTTTCATCACTTCAAATAAAAAGAATTTTTATTGCCGGATTATTTTTAGGATGCCATTTTGCGTGCTTCTTTTTAGCCGTTCGCCACACATCTATTGCTAACGCAACTCTCTTTGGATGCATGGCGCCAGTGTTTACAGTTATAATGTCTATTTTTCAAAAAAGAAAATTTTCTAAAATGATTTATATTGGATTGGCGTTTGCACTTCTAGGCGCCGCTATTATTCAACTGAATGAGTTTTCTCTAACGAGCGATTCTATTTTTGGAAATTCAATCGCCCTTTTAGGTGCCTTTTTTATAGCTGTCGTTTTTGTTATTGCAGAAAAGATAAGACTCGATACAGATAATATTATTTATGGTCGACTATTATTTTTAATAGCATCAATAGCTTTGTTTGGAATAACCGTCATGGCAGGTGAATCAATTTTTAATTTTAAATTAGAACACATTCCGTGGTTTATATTTTTAGGACTCGTACCAACAATATTGGGGCACAATTTATTTAATTATGCCGTGAAATATGTTTCTCCAACCACCATAGCATCTATTCCTTTAGGCGAACCAATAATCGCTTCATTTTTTGGGTACTTACTATTTCAGGAAGGGATTCCGGGTGCAGCATTTATTGGGGGTCCATTTATATTGCTTGGAATTTATATGATAATAAATTTTCAAAAAACTAAAGTTTTTGACTAGGTGCCGGATGAAATCCATTCTCTTTTTGAAATTCCGGAATTCTTTCATCGTCTTGACATACCCCGTGTCTATCCTCGGGTAATAAAGCACCAATTCGACAAATTAACTCTTTTCCAATTGATTCAAGTTTGTGTGCTTTTTCTTGACGATTTCCTGAAACGTCAAATGGGCCAAACGGTTTTCCAATATTAATTTTTACACGAGGTCGAACTCCACGAAAAAAATCTTCCCAAGCGGTCTCAGCTCCATATATGGCCATGGGCACGATAGGTACTTTTTCTACTGTTGAGAGGAAAACAGCTCCATTTTTTGCCGGTCTTAAAGAGTCAGACGTAGATGTGCCTTCTGGAAAAATTCCAAGAATTTCACCGTTTTTTAGGACTTTTTTTGCTTTTTTAATTGTGGATGGCGCAAGATTGGTTCTGTCGATGGGAATAAATCCATAAAGCAGGGGGGCCCACATAAAATACCAATCAATTGTTTGATCGCTTGCGGCTAAAAAATTGATTGGTTTGCGTATCGCATACTTAAAAAAGGGTGGATCTATGTAACTAAAATGATTTGCCGCTACAATATAGGGTCCGTTATTTGGTAAATGCCATCTACCTTTAACTTTAATTTTAGCAAGCGCCGCACCCAATAAAAGATTTATATACCCAAGTTTTTTCCTTAACCAAATTGGTCTTGGAGAAAAGGTTTTTAGATAATCAGGACCAGGCATATGGAAAGTGAAAGATAATTATTAAAGTGCAGGGAAGGCCTTTGTCCTTCCCTGCGTTTTTAAGATCTAGAATGGAAGATCATCATCTTCCGCAGCTACAGATGCTGCAACGGGTGCGCTTGGCTGGCTTCCGCCTTTTTGGTTGCCTCCCATTAACTCCACATTGTTCACAAATACATTTAAACTCGCCCCACCTGTTCCGTCTTTTTTTTGATATTGATTAAGTGATACTTCTCCCTCGACCACGACTTGCTGGCCCTTGAGCATGTAATCTTTTAGCTTACCCTCTGCGCGTTTACCAAAGATTGAGCATTCAAAGTAATGCGTCTTTTGCTTATCACCAAACCCTGTATTATTAGCAACACTAAACGACATAACTGCCGTACCACTAGGGATAAAGCGTGCTTCAGCATCGCGGGTTAATCTTCCACTAATTATTAATTTGTTCATTTTATGACCTCTTGTTTATAAAAATTAATTATGTTCTAAATCAGTACGAATGACATTATAAAACGTGTGTTACTCAGTCTATTTTTTTGCATAATTCAACTCTATAGTTATGATTGTTACAATTGAGAAAGCATAGGTTTCAGCCTCCGCGTGTATTATTTACAACCAAAACAAAATGAAATGCAAGTAATTTTTAAAAAATAATTTAAAACAATAAAAAAGGGGCTCGATTTTCCGAGCCCCTTTTCTTTTAGATCGTTTGTGAAACGAAACTTACTTCATTAAAATAAGTTTCTTAACACTGACAAAGTCTCCAGCAACAATCCGGTAAATATACATACCAGATGAAAGCTGTTGACCGAAGTCATTTGTTGCGTTCCACTGAATTCGATAACGACCTGGCTCATGGTGACCTTGTGTTAAGGTGCGTACTTTTTGACCAGCTACGTTATAGATATCAAGTCTAACCTCTGCAACTTCCGGAATATCATAAGTGATATTTGTTACAGGATTAAATGGATTTGGATGGTTGTTATGCAATGCAAACACATCAGGAATACCCATTCCATCAAGAGATGTAGTAATTGCAGTCACATCAACAGTAAGGCTTCTTGGACCATTGCTTGATGCGGTAGAATCCCAAGGATCGTGTGCATGCACATTCCAAACGTATGTCATAACACCAACACTGTCAGCAATTTGATCACCAGCAATTTCTTCAACAGATGGAAACCATCCTGCTTGAGATGATACTGTATCATAAGCCATACCATTATCATGCATTGCCATTAATGAATACATGACTGGATCATTATCAGGATCATTAATCGTTGACCAAATGAATGGAAAATCATCGCCTAGTGATGCTGAAGTAACAATAAGTGTAATATTGTCATCTGGCTGAAGTAATGTTACAGCTGGTGGTGGGTTATTGAACAGATCAACTGTTACCGTATTAGAGGCACCAGATTCTCCACAATCTTCACTGATGTTATACAGCGCTGTCACGTAGTAACTGTGGTCTCCCCATTCTACATCGACGTCATTATAGGTATTATCTCCAATCCCCAGAGTATCTTCAGCTTCACCATCACGATAAACAACATAGTTTGTCATATTGCGTTCATCTGGTGTGTTGAGCACAATTGGTGTTGGGAGC
>JABHAX010000037.1 GCA_018674095.1 Fidelibacterota bacterium | reverse complement strand
GCTGCATCATCATTAAAAGATATCCAAGATTTGAATGTGGAAAATGATATGAAGAAAAACATTCTACTTTCTTTGGGATTTGAACAAAATGAAGATTCACCTTGGACTTCGGATGAAATTCAAAAATTATTTGATAAAAATATTGAAGGAATTGTTTTAAATGCTTCAGGGCAAAAAACTTCAAAAGATCCTAAAGATATTGATACGGTAAAAGATTTAGAATTTTTGCCAATTTATATTAAAAAAGAAAACGGAACCATTGGAGGCTATGCCATTCCAATTGCTGGAAAGGGGTTGTGGTCAACTTTATATGGATATTTTGCTGTGGAACCAGATGGGCGGACTGTAAAAGGAATTACATTTTATAAACATGGTGAAACGCCTGGCTTAGGGGGTGAAATTGAAAAAGATTGGTTTCAGAAAAATTTTATTGGTAAACAATTTGTGAATGAAAAGAATGAATTACTTGGAATCCAAATAATTAAAGGCAAAGTCCAATCAGACGATAAAGAAGCCTATCATAAAGTTGATGGCATTTCTGGTGCAACTATGACGGGAAAAGGGTTAGAATATTTTTTAAAAGATGATTTATCAAAATATGAACCTTTCTTTAAACAAATTCGTGGAGAACATGGTTAATGGCTCTTCTCAGTAAAAAATCAAAAAAAGCCATCACAGATCCACTGAGTACTAATAATCCCATTACTTTACAAGTTTTGGGAATTTGTTCAGCCTTGGCTGTTACGGTTAAAATGGATACTGCGGTTGTTATGACTTTGGCAGTGGTAGCAGTTTTATCAATTTCAAATACCCTTATTGCTTTGCTCCGAAATTTTATTCCGACCAAAGTTCGAATCATTGTCCAACTATCTGTGATTGCATCTCTCGTGATTTTGACTGATCAAGTTTTGAAAGCCTACATGTACGATATTAGTAAACAGCTTTCTGTTTTTGTTGGGCTCATTATTACCAATTGTATTGTCATGGGTCGGGCTGAGGCGTTTGCCATGCAAAATACACCCGGGAAATCTTTTTTGGATGGTCTTGGGAATGGATTAGGTTATGGTGGAATTTTAATAGCTGTCTCCTTTTTCAGAGAAATTCTGGGAAGCGGGACCTTATATGGATTCCAAATTATTCCAGATGCTGCCTATTCGGCTGGTTATGAAAATATGGGACTCATGGTTTTGTCTCCCGGCGCATTCGTTATTTTGGGTTTAATAGTTTGGGTCCATAGAATTTCAGCGAATATTGAGGAAGAGTAAAAATGCTTGAACATTATATCAGTTTGGCAACAAAAGCCATGTTTGTTGAAAATATTCTTCTCGCATATTTTCTGGGAATGTGCTCTTTTTTAGCCATTTCTAAAAAGATTGATACTTCCATCGGACTTGGTTTCGCCGTCGTATTTGTTTTAACCATTACCTCGCCAGCAAATTGGGCAATTCATCATTATTTTTTACAAGAAGGTGCATTAGCGTGGGCAGGTTTTCCAGATGTGGATTTAAGTTTCCTAAATTTTATTGTATTTATTGCTGTCATTGCTGCCATGGTCCAATTGGTGGAAATGATTCTGGATCGATATTCTCCTACATTATATCATAACCTTGGAATTTTTCTTCCGTTGATTGCGGTAAATTGTTCAATCTTAGGTGGTTCATTATTTTTAATTGAACGTGAATACACCTTGATTGAATCTACTGTTTTTGGCTTTGGCTCAGGGATGGGATGGTTTTTAGCCATTGTGTCTATGGCATCAATTCGGCATCGATTACGATATTCGAATGTTCCACATAAACTTCGTGGATTAGGTATTACCATGCTTTTAACAGGACTTCTATCAATGGCATTTATGGCATTTTCTGGAATTGATCTTTAGTGGAATTAACACTTCTAAGTATGTCCGTTTTCACAGGCGTAATTTTAGTGCTTGTGCTTATTCTAAATTTTGCTGAAAGTAAATTACTTCCCCAAGGCAATGTAAATATTCTTATCAATGATGAACCGGATAAAGCAATTGTAACTCGTCCAGGAAGTACTTTACTAAGTGTCCTTGCAAATGAAACAATATATTTGCCATCGGCATGTGGTGGTGGAGGAACATGTGCTATGTGTAAATGTCAAGTATTGGAAGGTGGAGGAGATATATTACCAACCGAAGTAGGACATGTGAGTCGAAGTGAAGCCAAAGATAATTGGCGTTTAGCCTGTCAGGTGAAAGTAAAAGAAAATATGAAAATTCATGTTCCTGATGAAATTTTCAGTATTCGAAAATGGGAATGCACTGTCAAGTCTAATGAGAACGTTGCCACTTTTATCAAAGAATTGGTATTGGATTTACCTGAAGGGGAGAGCCTTAATTTTCAAGCTGGTGGATATATCCAGATTGATATTCCAGAATACAGAAATTTGTTATTTAAGGATTTTGATGTAGAAGATGAATATCATCCGGATTGGGATAAATATAAAATTTGGAATTTGGTTGCTAATAATGATGAGCCGCTATTCCGTGCTTTTTCTATGGCGAATCATCCAGCCGAAGGGAACCGCATCATGTTAAATGTTCGGATCGCTACGCCGCCGCCGCCGTTATGGAATGATGTACCTCCCGGTTTGGCAACTTCTTATATCTTTAATTTGAAAACAGGAGATAAAGTAACTATTTCCGGGCCTTATGGTGATTTTTTTATCAAAGAGACTGATCGGGAAATGGTTTACATCGGTGGTGGTGCTGGCATGGCGCCCATGCGGTCCCATTTATTTCATTTATTCCAAACTCTGAAAACAGGACGAAAAGTTTCATTTTGGTATGGTGCCAGGTCTCTAAGAGAAATGTTTTACGATGACCAGTTTAAAGAAATTGAAAAACAATTCCCAAACTTTAGCTATAATGTTGCTTTATCAGATGCAATGGAAGATGATAATTGGATGGGAGCAACAGGATTTATTCATCAAGTACTTCATGATGAATATTTATCAAAGCACGAAGATCCCACTGAGTTAGAATATTATTTGTGTGGACCGCCACCCATGATTAGTGCTGTGGAAGGAATGTTGGATAATTTAGGAGTAGAACCCGAAATGATTGCCTTTGATAGTTTTGGTTAATTATCATAAAGTACAAAGATTTTTTAAAGCCCAACTTCTGTTGGGCTTTTTTGTCATTTGGCCATCTTGTAGTTCACCACGGACGCTTTGCCATTTTTTGGGTGAAACAATGGGGACGAATTACTCTATAAAAATTATTGGTGATGGATTTTATGTTGATTCTCTTTATGTACAACGGGGAATTGATTCAGTATTAACAATGGTTAATGGACAAATGTCCACCTGGGATCCTAAAAGTGAAATATCACTTTTTAATCAATCAAAAAGAATGGAACCAATTCCTGTTTCTCCCGAGTTATTCTTCGTTGTAAACAAGGCATTAGAAATATCAAAGATAACTGAAGGTGCATTTGATATAACTCTATTTGATTTAATGAGCCTTTGGGGGTTTGGACCCAAAGCTAAAAATGGATTCCCGAAGAAAGAAGATATTGAAAAGGTATTATCATATTCTGGTTGGGAGAAAATTAAATTAAAAGAGAGTGGAATTCAAAAATTGAATCCCGCATTAAAAATTGATTTGAATTCCATCGCAAAAGGATATGGCGTTGATCAAGTTTTTAATTGGCTTCAAATTCAAGGATTCAAAGATATTTTTGTTGAAATAGGAGGAGAAGTCAGATGTTTTGGTCGAAATCAGAAAAATAAATTATGGTCTATCGGAATTGAAAATCCCAATGGTAGCAGGAAACTAAATCAATTATATGCTGCTGTCGTTAATGCTGATGGAAATGCAATTGCTACTTCAGGGAATTATAGAAATTTTGTTAATATTAACGGGGAAATTCTTGGGCACACAATTAATCCAAAATCTGGTTATCCGATTAAGACTGATGTTTTGTCCGTTACAGTTCTATCAAATTCCTGCTTGAAAGCTGATGGATGGGCAACGGCATTAATGGCAATGGATTATAAAAAAGGTTTAAAAACCGTCGATGATTTGAATGAAATAAAAGCGATTTGGATTCTTGAATATGAAAATGGTTCAAGAAAGATAGCAAGGTCGGATGGTGTAAAAGTTGAAGATCCTTTATATGAAATTATTCGGTAGAAAAAGTGGATTTATCATTGTCACAATTTTCAGGATTTCCTCCACATAATGAACAAACACCATTTGGGTTAAGACCACCACAAGAGCCCGAAAGAGGTTTGTTGTTAAATATAACGCCAATAGCCATTCCGCTAATTGCTATCAATAATATGCATATTCCTAATATAGTTTCCATGCCTGAATTTAAAGAAAATTCTCATTTTATTTATCTTTATAATGTTGGGTTCAGAGTTCCTTTCTATAGGAGAATCATTGTAATTTTAAAGCTTCCATTTAACGGAAGTTGAACAATAATGAAACAAAAAATATCATTAATAATCTTAGCAGGAATTCCGGCTCTTTCATTTGCAAGTGGTTCGGCACATGGAGGTGTCCCACATTTGGATGGAAGTATTGAAAATTTATCTATTTTTTGGATAATTCCGTTCGTGGGGATTCTTCTTTCTATTGCCATGTTCCCTTTGGTTGCCCCCAATTTTTGGCATCATAATTTTGGTAAAATTTCTGCATTTTGGGTTGTTTCATTTATTGTTCCGTTTTTAATTAAAGAAGGATTCAACGTTACACTCTATGAAATTTTGCATGTTGGATTGTTGGAATATATTCCATTTATCATATTGCTTCTCTCTTTATTCACGATTTCGGGTGGCGTTCAATTAACTGGATCTTTAGTCGGTACCCCTTTTTTAAATACGATTATTCTTCTTATTGGTACCATATTGGCCAGTTGGATGGGAACCACCGGTGCTGCAATGCTCCTTATTCGTCCTTTAATTAGAGCAAACTCATTTCGAAAAAACAAAACTCATATTATTGTTTTCTTTATATTCTTGGTGGCAAATATTGGAGGGTCATTGACTCCTCTAGGTGATCCACCCTTATTTCTCGGATTTTTAAAAGGTATTGATTTCTTTTGGACAACTTCAGCGATGTTGGCACCCATGAGTTTTATGGTAGTTTCATTGTTAATAATTTTCTTTGCTTTAGATACGTATAATTATGGTAAAGAATTGGTGCCGATAAAAGTTGAGAGTGAGACTGAAAAACTAGGTATAAAAGGTTCATTTAATTTGATTTTACTGTTGGGTGTCATTGCAGGAGTTCTCATTAGTGGCTTTTGGAAACCAGGAATTTATTTTGATATTTTTCATGTTCACATGGAATTACAAAATGTAATCCGGGATGTGTTGCTTCTTGGTCTCGCTTATTCAAGTTGGGTGTTCACATCAAAATCTATACGAGAAGCGAATGAATACACTTGGTTTCCAATCATTGAAGTTGCCAAGTTATTTGCCGGGATATTTGTAACGATAATTCCGGCTATCGCCATTTTAAAAGCTGGAACAAATGGTGTCCTCGCATCAGTCATTTCTTCAGTAACTCAGGATGGCGAACCACTAAATTATATGTATTTTTGGGCAACGGGAATACTTTCAAGCTTTTTAGACAATGCACCAACTTATCTTGTCTTCTTCAACACAGCAGGAGGCGATCCTTCTGTTTTGATGGGTGAAATGTCAAATACTCTATTGGCTATTTCTATGGGGGCTGTTTTTATGGGAGCAAATACCTATATTGGTAATGCACCTAATTTCATGGTAAAATCCATTTCGGAATCTTCAGGAATAGAAATGCCAAGTTTCTTTGGCTATCTTTTTAAATGGTCTATCCCGATTTTGTTACCTCTTTTCATAATTGTATCATACATTTTCTTTTAATGCGAATTTCAAAGGTTACAACAAAAACGGGTGATGCTGGTCAAACTGGATTGGGTGGAGGCGAACGCGTGTCTAAATCACATCTTCGTATTCATGCTTTAGGCGCGATTGATCATTTAAACTCTGTCATTGGATGGACAATCGTTCCAGCTACGGAATCCTTAAAATCCACATTGAAAACACTTCAACAAGATTTATTTAATTTGGGCGGTGAATTGTCCATGCCCGGTTCTGAAATGGTTTTATTGAATTCAGGTAGATTGGAATGGTTAGAATCAGAAATTGATAATTTGAATGAAGAACTTCCTCCTTTAAAAGAATTTATTTTACCAGGTGGCTCGGAACTTTCTGCCAGAATTCATATTTCAAGGACTGAAACCCGGAACACTGAAAGAGAATTGGTTTTATTAAATGAATCAGAAAAAATCCCAGAACTACATATTCAGTATTTGAACCGTTTATCCGATTACTTTTTTGTATTAGCGAGATCAATTTCAATAACAGAAAAACATGAAGAAATTCAATGGAATCATCAAAAATAATATGAATTTTAATAATACAACCATCGATTGGAATCAAGTCCACCATGTTATAAATGGTGCCAATAGAATAATGCTTACAACCCATGAAAACCCGGACGGAGATGGATTAGGTGCAGAGTGTGGATTGTACCATCATTTGAATGGAATAGGAAAAGATATTCGAATTGTAAACTTTTCACCCTTACCCGATGAGTATGACTATTTGAATGATGGCGGTATTTTTGAATGTTATGAAAAAGATTATCATGAAAATTGGATTGAAAATGTTGATCTTGTTATTGTGTTCGATGTTGGAGATTATGTTCGGATACGAACGATCGTTGATGCGGTTAAAAAACACAATTTAACAACTATGAATATTGATCATCACCCACATCCGAATGCCCATCCTTTTACCCATAATATTGTTGATTTATCAGCTGCTGCAACAGGATGTATGGTATATGACTATCTCAAACTTTTTAGAGAAGAACCAATACAAAAAGAAAGTTTAGTTGGGATTTACTCTGCAGTTATGACAGATACTGGCTGTTTCCGTTATAGCAATACGGATCAAAAATGTCATAATATTGCCATTGAATGTTTAAGTGCTGGAGTAGAAACACACATTATTTACAGACAGATTTATGAAAACAGTACTCGTTCCAGAATGAGTTTGATGGGTACATTCCTATCAAATCTCAATTATGAATTAGATGGGAAATTGGCATGGTTCACCATTTCTCAAACGATGTTGAAAAATGCAAATGCAACAAAAGCAGATGTTGATGGTTTTTCTGATTTGGTAAGAACTATTAGAGGTGTGGAAGTTGCTCTAATGGTTTTTGAACAAAATGAATATCGGTGTCGAATTAATTTTAGATCAAAAGGGAACTATGCTATTAATGATATTGCTAAAGCCATGGGCGGTGGTGGGCATGCATTTGCTGCTGGCGCAGTTACGGAAGGTTCTTTAAAAAATGTTGCGAGGAAAGCTGTGGAAGAATCCATTAAATCTCTCGAACAAAAAATGAGTCTATCTCAATGAAAATTATAGTTGCGAAGGATGCGGGCTATTGTTTTGGGGTGAGAGATGCTGTGAATCTTGCTTATGATTCGGCCAAAGATCACGGAGAAGTATATATGCTTGGTACAATCGTCCATAATGAAAAAGTTGTGGAAGATTTATCCAAAGCTGGCGCAAAAGTCATTGAATCTCTCGATGATGTTCCTACCGATAAACCCATTTTATTTAGAGCTCATGGAACGGCTCCGGATACATGGTATCAAGCGAAAAATAAGAATTTAAATGTGATAGATGCTACCTGTCCACTCGTGACAGAAATTCATGATGAAATTAAAAAACTTGAAGCTGAAGGTCGAAGGACAATTATTATTGGTGACCATGGTCATGATGAGGTTGAAGGAATTGCTGCCCAAGTAGAATCACCCATCATTGTTGCAAATATTGAAGAAGCGAAAGCACTTCGAAAAATGAAAAAAGCCGGTGTTGTAAGTCAATCAACTCAAATGATTGAAAATGTTCAGGAGATTATCAATGTCCTCATGGAAAAGGTTTTTGATTTAAGGTTTGTGAATACGATTTGTTTTCCTACGCGTCGGAATCATGAGCAAATTAAGGAACTAGCAGCTAAATGCGATATCATGATTGTAATTGGATCATTTACCAGCGCAAATTCGAAAAGATTAACACAACTAGCATTAGAAAGAAACAAACAATCCTATCAAGTAACGGTTGCTGAAGATTTAGAAGCTTTGTGGTTTGAAAAATGTGAAACAGTTGGCATTTCTGCAGGCGCGTCTACGCCAGATGAAATCATAGAGGATGTGGTTAATAAAATTAAAAAAATTGGACATGTAACAGAAGAGGAAACAGTTTATGAGTAAAGGGACTTATGAAGTAAAAGTTGGCTTAGCGGAAATGCTAAAAGGTGGTGTAATTATGGATGTTACTAATCCTGAACAAGCAAAAATTGCAGAAGATGCTGGTGCATGTGCCGTGATGGCGTTAGAACGAATTCCTGCAGATATTCGTAAAGACGGTGGAATATCAAGAATGAGTGACCCCGAAATGATTTTTGGAATTCAAGAAATGGTTTCAATTCCCGTTATGGCGAAATGTCGAATTGGCCATTTTGCGGAAGCCCAAGTGTTAGAAACTTTAGAAGTTGATTTTATAGATGAAAGTGAAGTGCTAACTCCGGCTGATGAATTTAATCACATTTGGAAACATGATTATAAAACACCGTTTGTTTGTGGCTGTAGAAATTTAGGTGAAGCACTGAGACGTATTGCAGAAGGTGCAGCAATGATTCGAACTAAGGGAGAAGCCGGAAGTGGAAATATTGTTGAAGCGGTTCGCCATATGAGAACTCTTATGACAGAAATTAAACGTGTGACTCGACTAGAAGATGATGAAATGGTTGCGGAAGCTAAAAATCTCGGTGCCCCTTTATCTTTAGTGCAACAAGTTGCAAAACTTGGAAGACTTCCCGTCCCTAATTTTGCAGCAGGCGGAATTGCCACACCTGCCGATGCATCATTAATGATGCAATTGGGTGCCGAAACTGTTTTTGTTGGATCAGGAATTTTCAAAAGTGATGATCCTGCTGCCCGAGCAAAAGCGATAGTTGAAGCGACCACACATTATCAAGATGCAAAACGAGTAGCGAAAGCAAGTACTGGACTAAAGAATGCAATGAAAGGTCTTGATATGTCAGAAATTCCAGCAGAAGAAAGACTTCAAGAGAGAGGCTGGTAATTAAAATTGGTGTCTTAGAATTGCAAGGCGATTTTGCCCTGCATCATCGTGTTTTTGCGACTCTAAATATAGAGTCTGTTCCGGTGAAAGTTTCATCGGATTTGGAGTCTGTTGATGGGTTAGTAATCCCAGGTGGAGAATCAACCACAATGTCTTTGTTGATTGATTCGTATAATTTGCGAAACCCACTGAAAAAATATGGTGCTACGCATCCTGTAATGGGAACGTGTGCTGGTTTAATCATGATGGCCAAAGTTGTCCCCGATAAACGGGTAAATCCATTGGGATTTATGGACATTGTCGTTGATCGAAATGCTTACGGTCGCCAAATTAACTCGTCCACAGAAATGGTTTCATTCCATTTTAATTCAGCTACAAAAATGGAATTATCTACCACATTGATTCGTGCACCAAAAATTTCTGAAATGGGAAAAGACATTCATATTTTAGGAGAATTTAATCAATCACCTGTGGCAGTTTTATCCGGACATTTTCTCGGATTATCTTTTCATCCTGAATTGGATGGTATTAAAATTTTTCATCAAATCTTATTTGATCCGACCAGTTCAGTTTATTACAAAAAAATAAATCAAACTTATGCAGCTTAACTATTTGCCCACCCTTAATTCTCCGGAAGATATCAGAGAATTCTCGAATGAACAACTTCACGAATTATGCGATGAACTTCGTGCTTATATCATTGATACAATTACACAAATTGGTGGACATCTTGCTCCAACTTTAGGCGTGATTGAATTGACGGTTGCTCTCCATTATATTTATAATACTCCACAAGATAAGTTAATCTGGGATGTTGGGCATCAAGGGTATGCGCATAAATTATTAACAGGACGATTTAAGGATTTTCGCACCATCCGGAAATTTAATGGGTTGAGTGGATTTCTTAAACGATCTGAAAGTGAATATGATGTGATAGGTGCAGGACATGCATCTACATCCATTTCTGCAGCACTTGGAATTGCGGAAGGTCGCCATCAGAATAAGGATGATTTTCGAGTCGCTGCCATAATTGGGGATGGCTCTATGACCGGTGGTCTTGCATTTGAAGGAATTAATAATGCTGGACATTTGGGGCGACAACTCCTTGTTATTTTGAATGATAATGAAATGTCCATTAGTCCGAATGTTGGCGCAATTTCTACTTATTTTACTCGGTTAATTTCTAATCCACTTTATAATAAAATTCGAAACGAAATTTGGGATTTGACAGGGAAATTGCCGATCGCAAAAGCCACAACTCGTACTTTGATAAGAAAAGTAGAAGAAAGTTTAAAAAGTTTAATAGTGCCAGGGATTTTATTTGACGAATTAGGTTTTCGTTATTTTGGCCCAATTGACGGTCATGATTTAGACGAAATTTTACATACCCTAGATAATATAAAAAATATTAAAAAACCCGTTCTCCTGCACGTTTTGACTAAAAAAGGGAAGGGTATGGTTTCCATGAATGTTGAGAATAGGGAATATCATGACGATGCTGTCAAATTTCATGCAGTTAAACCTAGCAACAAAAGACCCTATAAAATTGAGAAAGAAGTTCCAAAAACAACAGCACCAATTTTTCAGGATGTATTTGGAAAACTGACTCGAGAAATTGCAAGAAATAGAAAAGATACGGTTTGTGTAACCGCTGCCATGAGAGAAGGGACCGGATTAGTCCCCTATTCAAAAGAATTTCCAGACCGATATTATGATGTAGGAATTGCAGAAGGACATGGTGTTACTTTTTCCGCTGGACTTGCAGCTGAGGGAATTCGTCCTATTGTGGCAATTTATTCCACATTTTTACAACGGGCATTTGACCATATTATCCACGATTGTGCTATCCAACATTTGCCTGTTATTTTTTGCATGGATCGATCTGGCATAGCTGGTGAAGACGGTCCAACTCACCATGGCGCTCTTGACATTTCGTATATGAGATGCATACAAGAAATGATTGTTACAGCTCCAAAAAATGGGAATGAATTCAGGCATCTTCTTTACACGGCACTTAATATAAAAGACCAACCCATTTCTATACGATATCCAAAAGCAAGTTCGGTTGAATTCGATGAGAATGGTCAAGCGGTCATGCTCCCCATTGGATCTTGGGAAGTGGAACAACATGGAACTGATGTGGCTATTTTAGCTGTGGGTCCTATGGTTTATACAGCAATTGATGCATCCAAACAATTAACGTCCACTGGTCTATCTTTTGAAGTTGTGAATTGTAGATTTATAAAACCCATGGATACAGCATATCTAGATACATTGAAAAAGAAATTTTCAACTATAATTACCTTGGAAGAGGGCACAATTACGGGTGGATTTGGTGATGGTGTAGCCAGTTATCTTTTAGAAAATGGATTCAATGGAAAAATGAAAAAGCTAGGGCTTCCTGATTCATTTGTTGAACATGGTTCACGAGATGAATTGTTATCATTAATCGGCTTAGATGTGGAGGGTGTTGCTAATTCAATCGGTGATTTTGTTGGTGAAAAGGGAATCGTTTCTGTTTAACCTTTTTCTCAATCCACTTATATCATTGAAAACCTAAATCCTAAAATTGAACTCCATTTTTTAAAAGAAAAAAAGAAGAATCATAGTTCAATAAAGTTTTCGTGAATTGACACTGTAAACCAGTAATTTTAGACTATGAATGAACAATTAAATCTTTTCAAATCCAGGCTGGACCAATGGGTGAAAACCACTGAATCATTGCCAACGCGTGATGCAGATTTTGATACCTTATCTGGTGAAGAACTAGATTTATGTTACTTCCCAGATTCTCCAAATGGTAATTATGTAGATTCAATCGGATTCCCGGGACAATTCCCATATACTCGTGGTGTCCATCCTAATTTATATCGTGGGAAACTTTGGACGATGCGACAATTTGCAGGGTTTGGTAAACCAGAAGAAACAAATAACCGATTCAAAAAATTATTAGAAAAAGGGCAAACTGGTCTTTCTGTAGCTTATGATATGCCTACCTTGATGGGATATGATCCTGACCACCCTTATTCTAAAGGAGAAGTGGGAAAGTGTGGAGTGAGTGTTGCCTCTTTAGCCGATATGGAAACATTATTTGATGGAATCAATTTAGGCGAAATTTCAGTCTCCCAAACCATTAATGGTCCTGCTATTGTTTTATTGGCATTTTATATTGCAGTTGCGGAGAAGCAAGGTGTTCCATTGGATCAACTTCGTGGCACACTACAAAATGATATTTTAAAAGAATTCATTGCACAGAAAGAATGGATATTTCCACCGAAACCATCCATGCGTGTTATTACAGATATGTTGTCGTATTGTACAGAAAAAATGCCAAAATTCAACACGATTTCTGTCAGTGGTTATCACATTCGTGAAGCAGGTTCTACCGCCGCACAGGAATTGGCATTTACCTTAGCCGATGGATTTTCTTATGTGGAACATGGGATAGAAGCAGGTTTAGATGTGGACGATTTTGCACCACGTCTTTCTTTTTTTTTCAATTCACATTTAGATTTTTTTGAAGAAATTGCCAAGTTTCGTGCAGCGCGTAGAATTTGGGCCAAACGTATGAAAAATAAATATGGCGCAAAAAGTGAACGATCCTGGAAATTAAGATTTCATACACAAACGGCAGGTTGTAGCCTTACAGCGCAACAGCCGGAAATCAATATTGCAAGAACAGGATTCCAGGCTTTGGCGGGTGTCTTGGGTGGAACTCAAAGTCTACACACAAATTCTATGGATGAAACGTTGGCATTGCCAACAGAAAAAGCTGCTGAAATCGCATTAAGGACACAGCAATTAATTGCATTTGAAACAGGGGTAGCCAATGTCGTGGATCCATTGGGTGGATCTTATTTTATTGAAGAACTCACAGATAAAATCGAATTGCAAGCAGAACAATATTTTACCGAAATAGAAAATTTGGGTGGCGTGATTCCTGCCATTGAACAAGGCTATTTTCAACGCGAAATCGCGCGCTCCGCTTCCGATTATCAATCTAAATTAGATTCTCATCAACGTATTATGGTTGGCGTAAATAAATTTGTAAAAGAAGATGAAGAGATTGATATTCCTATTCTGGAAATTGGTAGTGAAGCTGGAACCGGTCAGCGAAAAAAATTGGCTGATATGAAAAAGAGTCGGGACGAATCTAATGCACAGGCGATGTTAGTTGAAATTCAGGAAGCCTGTAAAAATGGGAATAACCTAATGCCACCCATCATAAAAGCAGCCAAAGCCTATGTAACTATGGGTGAAATTGTTATTGCAATGAAGGCTGAATTTGGTGAGTGGCAAGAATCCGCTGTTTTTTAGTTTTTTGTTATAGGTAAAAATATGCGTATAAATCAAAACTATTTTGGAAATATAATATTTAAATAAAATTTGAATTTGTCATTATGAATAAGAAAAAAGTTACAATTACTATAATAGCCCTTTCCTTTTTAGCGTTTGCTTGGATTGGATATATTACGCTTAATCCGGATCAGGAAAACCCAGGAATGATAAGGTTTCTTTCTCTTGCAGATATCCAGACTGTAAACCAAACAGAACGGATTCGATTGGGAGGATTAGTATCCCCAGGTACAATTCTTGTTTCTGAACAAAACTTGTTAGAATGTAAATTCCATTTGGAACAGGGTGAACATACAGTTCCTGTTCAGTTTATTGGAACGCGACCCGATCTATTTAAAGACGAAGCAGAAGTGATTGTGGAAGGGATTTTTGTCGATGGATTATTTAAGGCGGATCAACTCCAAACCAAATGCGCATCTCGTTACGAAGGCGATTTAAGAGACGAATCATCTTATAAGTCTGAAGCTATATGACACCTGTTTTAGGGAGTATTTCCTTAAGTCTTGCGCTGGGGATATCTGCAGTATCTATTTTACTTTTTTCACTTTTTCTTAAGAGTGAAGATTATCGCTTTTATTTGGCTGGCTGGCGAGCAGCTTTATCAGTCTCAGTATTATCCATTTTAGCTACTTTCTTTTTATTAAATGAATTGCTAATTAGCAATTTTGATATAAAGTATGTCGCCCATTATACTAGTTTAGAAACACCAACATTTTATAAAATAACGGCGCTTTGGGCAGGCCAATCTGGTTCATTACTTTTTTGGTTGTTTATCCTTTCAGTTTATTCATTAATTGTTTTAGCTCAATATAAAAATTCTTTTACCAAGTTGATGCCTTGGGTCAGTATTGTTTTGGTTGCTGTTCAATCATTCTTTTTAATTTTAGTCAATTTTGTTGAAAATCCATTTTCACCCACGGATGCTGATTTTGTGGTGGTAAACGGAAATGGTTTAAATCCACTTCTTCAAAACTTGACCATGGCAATTCATCCACCAACCTTATATCTAGGATATGTTGGCTTTACTGTTCCATTCGCTTTTGCGATTGCCGCTCTTGTTACGAAAGATACGGGCTCTCTTTGGGTTCGCTCCATTCGCCGTTGGACATTAATTGCTTGGCTTTTTCAAAGCGGAGGAATCATTCTTGGGGGTTGGTGGGCGTATCAGGAATTAGGTTGGGGTGGATATTGGGCTTGGGATCCGGTTGAAAATGCATCCTTCATGCCATGGCTAACGGGAACAGCTTTTTTGCATTCAATCATTATTCAAGAAAAGAAAGGCATGCTAAAAACTTGGAATATGATTTTAATTCTTCTCACATTTACACTCTGTATTTTTGGAACATTTTTGACAAGAAGTGGCGTAATGAGTTCTGTCCATTCTTTTGCAGTTTCAAATCTAGGACCCGTTTTTCTTGGATTCATTGCAATTTTATTGGTGGTTTGTACTTTTTTAATAATTATCCGATTTCCTATCCTTAAATCTGAAAAACAAATTGAGTCATTTACATCCAGAGAAAGTGGATTTCTCTTTAATAATGTAATTTTTTGTGTGATATGTTTTGCTGTTTTTTGGGGGACAATTTTCCCTGTTTTGTCAGAAGCAATTCGTGGAGAAAAAATTACCGTTGGAGCACCATTCTTCAATCAAGTGAATGTCCCCATAGGGTTGATGCTATTATTTTTAACGGGCGTTGGGCCCTTACTCGTTTGGCGACGAACATCAAAGGAAGCATTCATTAAGAATTTTACTATTCCAGTTTTGACTGGATTAGTAATCTTTGTTTTCTGTTTTTCAATGGGATTAAGAAATGCAACTTTAATTTCTTTCCCTTTGTGTGGATTTGTAACGATGGCAATTCTTATTGAATTTCAACGAGGAATTAAATCTAGAGTGACTCGATTTAATGAATCATTTTTGGGTGCTTTAAAAATGTTAATATCCAAAAATAGATCGAGATATGGTGGGTATATTGTTCATCTTGGAATCATGTTTATGTTTATAGGATTTTCCGGCAATGCTTTTGATTCAGAAACTGAATTCGCAATTAAAACGGGTGAAACCAAAGAATTTGGTGGGTACAACTTTGAATTAGTCAATATTCAACCCATTGAGAGACCAAACCATATTGCCTGGATTGCTGGACTAAATGTTTGGAATTTTCACCATGAATTGGTCACGACTTTATTCCCGGAAAAACGGGTATATTTTTACAAGGATCCAAATCCTGATAAGCGACAACCCCATAGTGAATTGGACATTTACAGTACGTTGAATAAAGATATTTATTCTATTTTTTCCGGTGTGGATATGGAACAACAAATTGCATATTTAAAAATAATGATTAATCCGCTTGTTTGGTGGGTTTGGTTTGGCGGTTATGTTCTTATTTTTGGAACAATGATCAGTCTTTGGCCAGCAAAGGATTCTGAATGAATCTAATTTTTATATTAACTGTCATGGCACTTTTTATAGGATTGACCTGGTATATCATTACACCACTTTTAAGTGGAAACATGAATAGTCCAATCACTGTAAACAAACATGATTTGAATCGAAAAAAAACACTATTGCTTCGCCAGATTAAAGAATTGGATATGGATCACCATATCGGAAATATATCTGATGAAGATTATGCAATAAATCGACGATTATTAAAACGCGAAATCTCCGAAATTATCTCTGAAATAAAAAATGTATCGTGATTCTTAAAGTCACAACTTTATCAAAATATTTTAATCTATCACCAATTTTCCGTGATTTCTCGCTTACAGTTTATTCTGGAGAAAAAATTGGACTTAACGGCCCAAATGGATCAGGCAAAACAACCCTCCTAAAAATGATAAGTGGAATCACGTCTATTGACTCAGGTGAAATTCAAATAAATGGACTTGAAGTTAATCCAGAACAAACAAATTCACGAAAAAATGTTTTTTACTTGGGACATTCGGTCGGATTATATCCGGGATTAACAGGACAAGAAAATTTAGAGTTTATGGCTGGCTTGTATAGTCAGTCGACATCAACTATTCCTGATATTTTATCCAAAGTTGGTTTGGGAACAAATGAATCAAAGTTATTGAAATTTTATTCTCAAGGGATGCGACAACGATTAAAATTAGCAAGTGCGCTTGTCATAGATCCAAATGTCCTTTTGTTAGATGAACCTCTAACTGGATTAGACCCTGATGGGATTCAATTGTTTGAAACCATTTTATCAAATTGGGATTCTCGTGGAAAAACAATGGTCATTGTGTCTCATAATTTGGATTGGTTGTCCAGAATAACGGATCGAATAATTACTTTGGCCTAATCATGCTTGTGCATTTCATTTTAAAAGATTTAAAAATCGAATTAAGATCGAAAGAGATAATTACATCCATGTTTATTTTTGGATTATCTGTGACGTTAATTTTTGCATTAGCTTTTCAAGTTGCGCCTGCAATGATTCGTGAGTTTGCCCCAGGACTTTTATGGGTTGTTATTCTATTTACATCCGTTTTAGGATTAAATAGATTATTCTCTTTGGAGAGAGATGAACATGCATTGTGGAGTTGGTCCGCTGGCCCCATTGATAGAGGGACCGTATTTATTGCGAAAGTAATTTCAGCTTTAATTTTTGTCATATTCTCGGAAATTCTCTTTATAATTCCATTCTTTGTTTTTTTGAATTTACCTATTGAATTTTCGTTTTTTCAACTGGGATTAATCCTATTTGTTGGAACGGGCGCTATTGTTTCTGTGGGCTGCCTAATTTCGGGGATCACCTTACAAGCTAGCCAAAGAGATGTATTGATCCCAATTTTATTGTTTCCTACTGCATCACCCGTCGCCATTGCAGCTACAAAATGTACCCAATTATTGTTCAATCAAAAATCCATAACAGAATGGAATTATTGGTTACTTATTTTGGGTTCATTCTTTGTAATTTTCACGCTCTTTGGATACTTGGTATTTAACAAGATTGTAGAAGAATAGTGCCTTTTTTTAATCATAGAAATAACTTAATTCATGCAGGTATCGCTGTTGCATTATCTGCCATTAATATCTTTATCGTTATTACATTGGATCCGCCCAACGCGGCTCAAGGTATTTTCGGTAATATATTTTATATTCACGTGCCCGTGTCTTGGACGGCATTTCTACTCTATTTTATGGTCATGATTTCTGGCATCATGTTTTTAACAAAAAAAGAATCAATTTGGGATCATCGTGGATTGGCATTTGCAGAAGTTGGAACCTTATTTATGTTTCTAATATTAACAACGGGTCCAATTTGGGCAAAACCTGCGTGGGGTCATTTTTGGCCATGGGAACCTAGACTCACAACAAGTTTAATATTATTTTTAATATTTTTGGGCTATTTTATGCTAAGAGAATTTGGTGGAAATACTGAACAAGTTTCTCGGTATGGAGCCGTGGTAGGTATTCTCGCTTTTTTGGATGTTCCATTGATTTTCTTTTCTGTCAAATTTTGGTTACCCGAAATGCAATCTCACCCACAAGTGGGTTCATACTTTGATTCAGGAAATTTATTTCCAACATTTTTGGTTATTTTTTCCTTAATTACCTTTATTATTATTTCGACTCTTATGGTTCGATTTAGAGTCTCAATTTTGAAACAAAATAATATAAATTAATTCATGACTTATTTAATGGCAGTCGTATTTTTAGTTTACGGATTGATTTCCGGATGGTTTTTTTATCAATTGAAACAAGAAAAGTTTATTAAGAGGAGTAAATAAATATGGAACGCAAAATTGTCCACGTTGTGGGAACTGGTACAATTGGTGAACCGCTCATCGGTCTATTATGTGATTATAGTGATCAACTTGGGATTGATGAAGTAACCTTTCACAAAAATTCCGCACTTCGTCGAGATAGATCTAAAGTAACTGATTTGTTACGTCGTGGCGCGCGCCTATCCGTGGATGAGGGGAAGGGGAAGGAATTTAGGAAATTGGGTATGGATCCGGATTTTGAAACGGAAGAATCAATCAAAAGAGCTTCTGTTGTTATTGATTGCACTCCAAAAGGAATCGGTCACGCAAACAAAGCGAAATATTATGAAAAATTTTCAGATTCGGTAAAAGGTTTTTTAGCCCAAGGGAGCGAGGATGGATTTGGAAAAAAGTATGCTCGTGGAATAAATGACCATGCTTTAAATACTAATGATAAATTTCTCCAAATTGTGTCTTGTAATACGCATAATGTATCTTGCATTACTAATACACTTGCCGTGAGCGAAGACCCGGATAATCTTGTTGAAGGAAAATACGTCTTGATTCGCCGTGCCAATGATTTAAGTCAGGCTGGGAGTTTTATCCCGGCGCCGCAAGTTGGAACGCATAACGATGATAAATATGGATCTCACCATGCAGCGGATGCTGCCGGATTATTTGCAACAATGGGCATGGATTTGAATTTGTTTTCGTCCGCTATGAAAGTGAATAGCCAATATATGCACGTTTTGTGGTTCAATTTAAAAGTGAAAGAATCAACAACATTAGCAACCGTAAAAGAGCAATTGCACAACAACCCTCACGTTGCAATGACTCCGAAAGATATGACTAGTACAGTTTTCTCATTTGGACGGGATCACGGACATTATGGACGAATCATGAATCAAACTGTGGTGGTTGAGCAATCCCTAAATGTTCGAAATGATCATGAAATTACGGGATTTTGTTTTACACCACAGGATGGAAATTCTATTCTAAGTTCAATTTCTGCAGCAGAATGGATGCTTTATCCCCATTCGTATGAAGACAAAATTCAATGTCTTTCTCATCTGTTCTTTAATATCATTTGAGCTTGAATGTCAAACGGGTCGTTACGGGCCCGTTCCAAGAAAATAGTTTTATTGCATGGCTAGATGATTTATCATCTTGTCTTATTATTGATCCCGGTGATGATTTACAGAAAATTATAGACTGTATTCACAAAAGAAATCTTGAACCAATCGCCGTTGTGAATACTCATGCTCATTTAGATCATATTGGTGCTATTGCTGGATTAAAAAAGGAATTTGGAATTTCTTTTTATTTGCATCCAAATGAAAAACCAGTATTGGATGGTTATGCTCGGGATTGTGCTTTTTTTGGAATGACACCCAAAGAAACGCCAGAGGTTGATTTTTGGTTTGGAAAGGAAGATCTATCAATTGGTGATTTTTCAATTCAATTGGTAGAAACGCCAGGACACACTCCGGGCGGTACATGTTTAATCATAAAAAATCATGCATTTACAGGAGACACAATTTTTGCTGGTTCGGTGGGTAGGACAGACTTACCTGGTGGAAATTGGGAAACTTTAAGTGATAGTTTGGTGAAGGCCATGAAAATAATTCCCGACGATAATATTCTACATCCAGGACATGGAGTGGACACAACAATGGCAATTGAAAAGAAACAAAACCCATTTTTGATTCCATTATTAAATCGAGTAAATTCCTAATAATGTCGGAATTAATACAAATTCAATCCGAAAAAATTAAAATGGATCCTATATTTGAAAGGTTCGAAAAAGAAATTTTTTCTTTTTCATCCCTCACAAAAGGTGATTCAATTTTAGTTTCAGTTTCTAGTGGTTTGGATTCTATGGCATTATTGTCTTTACTTGTTTCCAGTGGACACTTTGATATCACTGTTGCCCATATTAACCATCATCTCCGACAGGATTCTGATCAAGATGAATCCTTAGTGAAAGCGATAGCCGAAAATTTAAAAATCACATTTGAATGCAAATCGCTGAATCCAGATGAAATTGAATCCGGAGTAAGTATTGAACAATGGGGTCGGAATCATCGTTATCAATATTTAAATAAACTTGTGGTGTCGTCAGATATTAATTGGATTATGACTGCCCATCATGGAAATGACCAAGCAGAAACTTTATTAATGAATTTATCTCGACAAACGGGCTTGGCTGGACTTCGAGGTGTTGGAAAAGAAATTGGAAAAGTTCTACGTCCCTTATTAAAGTTTAGTAAACAAGAATTGTCAGAATTTGTTAAACGACAATCCATTCCATATCGTGAAGATTTAACGAATAATGATTTGTCTATTCCACGAAATTTTATGCGACATCGTGTTGTAAAACCGTGGGAAAAGGAAATCCCTTCACTATTAAAAGGTATCCAAGGCTCCATAGAACATTTTATTGAATGGATGGATGCTTTGGACCATTTTATTGATACATATCTAATTTCCAAAGTAATTCAATCTGACAATCAGTTCGAAATTCCTTTGGAAATAATTGAAACCATGCCAAATATGACGAAAGTACGATTGGTTCAGAATTTGTTTAAGGGTGATCATGATGACCGATGGTCTAAACATCAAATTGAACAATTGAAGCACTTTTTTCAAAACCAAGAAATTGGACATTATCATACCTTGCATAACGGCTGGAAATTATTGAGAGATAGATATTTGATTATTGGAGAAAAAATGGCTAAATGTGATGAAATACTTCCAGTGGAACTTGTTCCGAATCATCCTGTAGAATTTATCCAATTTAGATATGAATTAAATGTGGCTGAACCAGCTGGACTAACTTCAAGTCCAAATTTAGAAAAAGTAGATTGGTCAATATTAAAAGACCAAAAATTGGAAATAAGAACTTGGAGTCATGGGGACATTTTTCAACCCTTAGGGATGGAAGGTCACCAAAAGATAAGTGATTTTTTAACCCATGAAAAAGTGGACCTTTTTCAAAAAGAGAGTCAAGCGGTTTTAACAGCAAATGGCACAATCGCATGGGTGTGTGGAAGACGAATAGCAGATTGGGTTAAACTCACACCAAATTCAACAGAAACTGCAATCTTAAATAGAAGTCAATTGGATATATGAAAGCAATAGATCAAAAAAGGACACTATTAATATCGCCTGAAGACATTCAAAATCGTGTGTCGGAAATGGGACGAGAGATTTCCGAAAAATTCAAGGGAAAGGACCCCATTTTCATCGGTGTATTAAATGGTAGTTTCATCTTTTTAGCTGATTTGCTCCGTACTATTTCCATTGATTGTGAAATGGATTTTATCAAGGTGCGGAGTTACGTTGGAAAAAAATCATCTGGAACGATTCAACTGATTAAAGATATTTCTGCAGATGTTTCAAATCGACATATCATTTTGGTTGAAGATATTATCGATTCTGGACATACAATCAAATTCTTACGAGATCGATTGAGTGGCGCATCACCCAAATCTATTTCCGTGGCTACATTTTTAATGAAACCGGATGTGGCAAAAACAGATTTCCCAATCGATTTTATAGGATTTGAAATTCCACCTGAATTTGTTGTAGGATACGGGTTGGATTTCAATCAAAAATTAAGACATTTAGATGGTGTTTATCGATTAGATGAAGACTCAATAGACTAAACAATTAAGGAAGTTTTATGATAAATCAAAAAAAGACAAATCAACAAGGGTCTAAAAAACAAGATCCAAAAAAGAAACCAGATCAATTTGATTGGACAAGGGCAGGGAAAACCAGTCTCGTTTGGATCATGATAATTTTTGGCGCAATTTATATTTCCGGGTTAATGACTCAAACGGGAAAAAAAGAAATTGAAGTTGAATATACAGAATATCGGGAATACCTTTCTGAGGGTGATATTAAAAAAGGTGTTATCATGGGGAATATATTTCATGGCGAATTCAAGGAACCAAAAAGTATAGAAACTGCCATGGGCTCATTGAATGATATTACTCATTTTAAATTGACACTTCCATTTATAGAACGGGCGGACACGGACGCTTGGGATACGGCTGGGATTGAATACACTTTTAAAGAAAAAAAAATTGATTGGACCGGCTATTTGTTGAATATGCTTCCTTGGATTTTGCTTATAGGTTTTTGGTTTTATATGATTCGAAGGATGCAAGGTGGTGCAGGCGGAATGGGTGGAATTTTCAAATTTGGAAAAAGTCGTGCATCTCTGTGGACATCAGATCAACCTCGTGTCACATTTAAAGATGTGGCTGGTTGCGAGGAAGCAAAAGAAGAATTAAAAGAGGTTATTGATTTTTTAAAGAGTCCTAAACGATTTCAAAAATTGGGTGCAAAGGTCCCAAAAGGTGCATTACTTGTCGGATCTCCCGGTACTGGAAAAACATTATTGGCGCGAGCAATTGCTGGTGAAGCTAACGTTCCATTTTATAGTTTGAGTGGTGCAGATTTTGTTGAAATGTTTGTGGGAGTAGGTGCATCGCGGGTTCGTGATCTTTTTGAACAAGCTAAAAAAACTGAACCTTGTATTATTTTCATTGACGAAATGGATGCTGTAGGACGACAACGCGGTTCAGGAATTGGCGGTGGACACGATGAACGTGAACAAACATTGAATGCGCTTCTTGTAGAAATGGATGGGTTTGATAATGCCCAAAATGTTATTGTTATTGCAGCTACAAACCGTCCAGATATTTTAGATCCAGCCCTAATGCGACCCGGTCGCTTCGATAGACAAATTATAGTGGATGTCCCAGATTATAATGGACGATTGGGTATCTTAAAAGTTCATACCAAAAAAGTTGTAATGAATAAAGCAAAAGTTGATTTAAAAACACTCGCAAAAGGCACACCTGGAATGGTTGGAGCGGATATAGCAAATATTGTTAATGAAGCAGCACTTCTTGCGGCCCGTAAGGGAAAAAAATCAATAGATATGGATGACTTTGAAGACGCAAAGGATAAAGTCATGATGGGTGTACAACGCAAAAGTATGATTTTAACTGACGAAGAAAAAGAAGTAACGGCCTATCATGAAGCTGGTCATGCTCTTGTTGCCATTAAAACAAAAGGGGCTGATCCGGTTCATAAAATAACTATTATTCCTAGAGGAAGAGCTCTGGGTGTAACCATGCAACTTCCTTTAGACGAAAAGCATGGCTATACTCGAGATTACGTTGAAGGACGACTTTCAATTCTCATGGGAGGACGCAGTGCCGAAATGTTGATATTTAATCAAATGACAACGGGTGCTGGAAACGATATTGAACAATCCACCCAAATTGCTAGGAAAATGGTAACAGAATGGGGTATGAGTGATTTACTGGGACCCATGACATTCGGCAATAAAAGCCAAGAAATTTTTCTGGGGCGCGACATTCAATCTAATCGGGATTATAGTGAAGTTACGGCGCGGATGATCGACGAAGAAATTTCTAGAATTGTAAGAGATTCTCAACGATTTGCCGACGAAATTTTACGGAAAGATTTGGAAACTTTACATCGACTGGCGAAGGAACTTTTAAAATACGAAACACTTGATTCTTTTGATCTTGAGAAAATTCTAAAAGGTGAACAACTCACTCGACCATTAACTAGAGATGAAAAAACAAAAAAACAACGTAAACCTAGACGACGTCAACCTAAAAAACAATTAGCTCAAACTGGAAAAAAAGATCAAAATAGATCTCAAAAAAATTCGAATCTAAAACCCTTAAAAAATGATGTAAAACCAAGCCAAAAAGATTCACCCAAAAAACAGGATGTAAGCTCTTGATTTGAAACAAATCGTATCACGAACAAATTTTACAGATTGGTGTCTTAATTCACATCGGGAAACCCTTATCATGGGAATTGTGAATGTTACACCAGATTCGTTCAGCGATGGTGGTCAATTCTACCAAGCCGAATCTGCGATTGACCATGGATTATCTCTGATAAAAGATGGAGCTGAAATTTTGGACATTGGCGGGGAATCGACACGTCCGGGTGCAGAATCTATTTCCAAAGATGAAGAGCTTAATAGAATCCTTCCCGTTATTAAAGGACTTCGGAAAATTGATCAAGAAATTTTAATTTCTATTGATACAACAAAATCAGTCGTGGCGGCAAAAGCTATTGAAGCAGGAGCTGATATTGTAAATGATATTAGTGGGCTTACCTTTGATAAAAGAATGGCTAAAGTCGTTTCGAAATTGGATATTCCTGTCGTTATAATGCACTTGAACGGGTCACCGGCAACCATGCAAAAGAATCCACATTATGAAAATTTGGTAGGTGAAATAAGTTCCTTTTTCCTGAATCGAATCAATGTTGCAAAAGCTGCTGGAATTCAATCAAATAAAATAATATTAGATCCGGGTATCGGTTTTGGTAAGACAATGGTCCATAATTTTACATTGATTCAAAAATTGAACAAATTTTGTGAATTAGGATTCCCAATATTGATAGGTCCTAGCCGAAAAGCATTTATCGGTACTACATTGGACTTGCCAACAAATGAGAGGGTAGAAGGGACTGCCGCCGCCGTTTCGGCCGGCATTTTAAATGGTGCCCGAATTGTTCGGGTTCATGATGTGAAAGAAATGAAACGGGTCGTTACCATCACCGAAAAGATAAGGACCGCAGCATGACACTTTTCAAATTTGGATTCCTGACTTTAACATTAATTGATGTGATAGATATCATATTGGTTACATGGATTTTTATCAAGGTGTACCAATATTTTCGGGAAACGCGGGCCGGACAAATGTTAATCGGATTGGTGATTTTGCTCATTTCATCTTTCCTTTTCAATTCATTTGGTTTAAGCGCCATGTCTTGGTTGGTGGGACAATTTCAAACGGTTTGGGTGGTGGCATTTGTTATTTTATTTCAGCCGGAAATCCGGCGGCTCCTGATCTATGTGGGGCAAACTCGATTTTTCCAGCGCATTTTTATGATGGGAACGTCTCGATCTTTGGAATCTGTTGTAGAAGCATCTTTGATTTTAGCTGAAAAAAAATGGGGTGCATTAATTGTAATCCAACGAGAAACAGGATTACGATCTTATAAAGAAGCTGGAACTGCACTAAAGGCAGAAGTATCCACACCTTTACTCTTGTCTATTTTTAACCCAGGTGCACCCATGCATGATGGTGCCGTAATTTTGCAGAATACTTTGATAGAAGCTGCAGGCTGTATTTTACCCTTGACGGAAAGCCAAATGGTTTTGCCAGAGATGGGAACACGACATCGCGCGGCATTGGGAATTACAGAAGAATCGGATGCTATTGTTGTGGTTGTCTCAGAAGAACGGGGAACCATTTCAACAGCGGAAAATGGTCGCTTTACCCATTTGGATATGGATGAAATGAAATTACGCCGCTATTTGAACGAACGCCTGTTTATTTCATCTGGGGATTAAATTAGGCGCCACGATCATCCTTGAT
>JABHAX010000036.1 GCA_018674095.1 Fidelibacterota bacterium | reverse complement strand
TTGTAAGACCATATGTGTTATAGGAAGTGTATCAACACCATACATATTGCCAATGGCTTGCTGGTTCATCAGCAGAAATCCTGCTGCTGTACCGGCGATGGCTATGAAATAGGGATCGCGGTATGCCCGTTTCATTTCGATAAAAATCTGGGTCTTAAACTGCAGCCAAAGTGTCGCTGAATTAAAAACGGGTAATGCATGAATAAATCCGCTACCGATTACTGGTTTGTCAGTAGTCTCAGTTTTTTCATCTTTTTTACGTTTAGACTTTCCGGGCTCGGAATGTTTAAAATCAAATTTCCACAAACCGATGCCCATGAATACACCACCGGCTCCGAGCCAAATTAGCCTGTTGAATAAAAGCCACTTGCTTACAGGGATAAAATTTGAATTCTGTTCCACAGGCGTCCAGTATCTAACAGCTAAACTGACAGCTTCTCCACCAAAAGGATCCATTAAAGCCGCAATCCAACGTGTTTCTATATCGGATACCAGATTTCCAGCTGTGAGATATCCAAACAGAAGAACAACCGATGCCAGATAAGTCGGTAGCATTCGACGAGTGAGAACAGCCAACATAAAAAGTAAAGCACCCACCATAAAAATATTGGGAATGACCAATATCATAAATGGATGGAGATACGCGTATAAACTAAACGGACCAATGGCATCCTGATCCAAATAGGGCATTAGAAATCCAAAAAGCATTCCCAATGTAAATCCAGCTTGAATAAATATACTTACAACAAATGCACCGGTAAATCTGCCAATATAATAATCGAATGGTTTTATGGGTTTTGTAAAAAATAATGGATGAGTATTGAATTCGAAATCGCGATACCCTGCATTCCCAAACATGGCTGCAAAAATTAATACACCAATAATGCAGAAAATATTTTGAAGCATTGCAATGACAACTGGCGCATTCAAATTATTATTGGCATTTCCTACAATAATTCGGGCACCGGTAAAGGTTCCGCCTAAAATATTTACAATCAAAAATGCCAATCCAAAAAAGACGACAAAATAAACTAGAACGGATGTTTTCTTAAATCCTAATTTGAGTTCAAAATTTAAAATATATTTCCACATACTATTCAGATCCACCAATTGATAAACCATTGATTGTAGCAAAATACAAATCTTCAATCTCCGGATTTACAGACTCAAACCCATTTTGCATAGGTGATTCACTAAATATTCTAACCTGGACTTTCCCTAGATAAAGGCGAGAAGAAATCACATCATTTTCTTTTTCAATTTCCACTAAGTCTGATTTTTCAATAAGCCCTTTCCATACTTTTTGGTCTAGTGTTTTAATCAATTGGATTGGCTCGCCAACCAAATGGACTTCCCCATTTAGGATAATGGCCATATTATTACAAAGATCACTTACATCATCTACAATATGTGTAGATAAGATTACAATCACATTTTCGCCAATCTCGCTCAAAAGGTTATGGAACCGGTTTCGCTCCATCGGATCCAGTCCTGCAGTCGGTTCATCCACAATGATCAATTTTGGATCACCAATGAGTGCCTGAGCTATCCCAAAACGCTGTTTCATTCCACCAGAATAAGTGCCCAGTTTTTGATCTTTTGCTTCCCACAGGTTTGTTTGATAAAGTAAGGATTCCACCACTTCCTTGCGTTGTTTCGTGTCTGTGATTCCCTTCATAACAGCCAAATGGTCCAGAAGATCATTTGCCGATATTTTAGGGTATACACCAAATTCCTGGGGCAAATAACCTAGAATTTCTCGCAATGATTGTTTGTCTTTTGATACATCAATATCACCAACTGTGATGGTTCCTTCATCGCTATCTTGCAAAGCAGCAATGGTTCTCATAAGTGTGGATTTACCAGCACCATTAGGACCCAAAAGCCCGAACATTCCGTTACCGATTTTTAAACTGACATTTTTTAACGCTTCAACGCCATTTGGGTAAGTTTTTGAGATATTTTGGATAGTTAATTCCATTTTTTTCCTTTGTAATGATTTTGTTTTTTATCAATACTATTTTTTTATTCTAATGATTGTCTCATATTTTATACTTTTAAAATGCAGATTATTTATTAATCAAGGTTTCAAATCTACCTATCATTCTAGAAACAAAAAACCCCGCTAAGGGCAGAACTCTCAATTAAATCCTATCTATTAAGAAAGATGATTTAGTTTTTTAAAATCAAATCTCTTCATATCTATTTAGGAAATAGATGTTTCCATATTAATCCATTGTGATATCATCGGTCAAAGGCAGCAGCTCCCCGGACCTATTATTTTCTCTGGACTCATATTCACGTATCAAAAATACATATGCCAGCACACCTATCGAATAAAGTACCGCAGTTATAAGAAATATCTCATAATAGTCATACTTTAATAATCTAAGCCATTCAAACACTTTTGCACTTACAAACCATGAAGCGCTCCAGAGACTTGAACTCAAAGCACTGATCAACTCCTGATTCTTTTCACCAACATAATTCATCATTAATTCATTTGAAGCAGGATGCGCCATATGCATAAGCGGCTGACGAAGGACATAGGCTGCTATAGCTACACCCATTGCAAAAGAGTAACCAACATAAAGCTCCATCATCGCCATTGTAACAAGACAGCATATTGATAGGGCCTGTACGATAACTATGGTCATCCAGTAGCCATATCTTTTCCGTAAGGACGGAACCATTAATGAAAAAATAAATACTAATAAAGCTGTAAAACTTCCTAAAATACTAAACTGGCTCGATGTCAGACCAAATACTGAATTAAAGAAAAGGTTTACAAATGGTATCGTAAGCCCAGCACCTATGGATATCAATATTAAGGGTGAGATTGCCTTAAAGATCAGATTCCAGTCATAGGAATTCCTTATAGAAAATAGTTTCCCCTTCCTTGACGAACTATCAGGCTCATTTTCTTTGATTTTCAAAGCAAAGAATAGACCACTGAACCCCAGTACTGTAATAATCCAGAGGGTGCTTCTTTCATTAAACTCTAGTGTCCAGACTCCAATATTAAAATATCCTAATCGATCCAAGCCACTGATAATTATTCCTGAAAAAACCGTTGCCATTGACCAGGTTGCAGCACTCAAAGAAAGTGCCTCAGTACTGTTATCAGGAGTTGTATTTCGAATAATAAATGGGAGAGCACAGACTCTCATCAACATCATCCCAAAACCCCACAATAAAAAAGATAGCTGTATGAGAGGAGTGATCTCATGATAGACAGACTCAATTATAAGCCCACTTGTAAGTGGTACAATCAATGAAGCCATTATAAAAAAAGGTTTTAATCTTTTTCCTCGAATGTAGATCCCTAATGGCAATGCAAAGGCAAGCGCACTAATAAAACGAAGTGAATTGAAAGACGCAATCTCTGGATCGCTAAAACCTTGCTTCCGTAAAAGAATATTCAGAACAAGAATAAAAGCAACATGGATGAGACTTAGTGATATTTCTAATAAAATTAGAAAATGAATATTTTGCGGTAGACGGAAATAATCACTGTATATTTTTTTTAGCAGATTCATTCTAAATATTAAATATTCATTTTGTCTGTTTCATTTTTTAGTCAAACTATCTCAGGGCAGTGCGATTTTGATTTAACTATTTTGAATTCTTTTATTCGAGCCAGAGACGCTTCATAATAGTAGTATCGGAATCTATGTTGCCCACTATAATCATAAACGAGAGTGGAGCTTGATGGTTAACTACATTTCTTCTTTTTCACCGTTAACGAAAACTCTATAGTACTTACTTCCTTCGATAAGCCGGAGCCCGCGCAGCGGGTGAAGGTCTGTCTGCAACGGCTGGTTAGATAGTCCAACTAAACTCACGATTGCCCTAATAAATCCAGGAATTCAGATTTGCCGATCCCCCCTACTCGCCATTGCAAAGCATTTCCGTTTGAATCGGTAATGATCGTGATTGGTGTGCCGCCAACGTTGTAGCGAACCAATACGGCAGCGTTGTCGGGGTCATCCACGTCAATCGTCACTGGGATGAACGCTGCATTGACAATGTTCATCACTTGATCATCCGCCCAGACCTGGCGCTTCATAATCTTACAGGGAACGCACCACTTGCCGGTGAAGAAGAGGATGATGGGCTTGTCAGATTGGACAGATTGATGTTGAGCCGAAGTGTAGTTGTCAGCCCAAACGATTCTGTTGGAGGGGACGTAGAAGCAATACCAAGCGTAGGAGAGAGAAACAACCAGGGTTACACGCCAGAACCATATCCACAACCAGTGTGTTTTTAATAAAATTAGTAATTCCGGTTTTTTTCTATTCATTTTATTATTCATAATCCTTGAAAAATAATTTAGTTGATTCGTGCAAAATGAAAATGCTGATTTCTATTTTAAATTGGCTGCAAGACGAATAGGCGTCGAATTATACAACAAGTAGATTGTGCCGTTTTATAAAGAAATACCATAGCGCTGTTGAAATAAGCATAATAATTCCTCCTGTAAATGATGTAATTAATGATGTCTTTAAACCATTAATTAAAATCTGTGGCGAAATATTGCTAATCTCTGGTACTGCACTAAATGCAGCATTGACTCCAAGATATGTGGCTAAGATACCAACTAAAGCACTAAAGATACCCAGTAACACAATACCATTAGTATTATAGGGTTCTTTAATATTTTTTACTGAAATAAAAATGATACTACCTACTATGATGAGTAATACCATCATAAAGGGTCCACCATTTAATAAAGTCTCTAACATCTTAAATCTCCGTATTTTTCAATTTCATAAGATTTTTACTTATTATTTCGAATATGTCTTTTCTATTCTTGTCATTTTTTTCATCTGTATAGGGCTGGCATTCAAGTAAATCTCCAGGCTGACAGTCCAGAACAATACAGATCTTTTCCAGTG
>JABHAX010000035.1 GCA_018674095.1 Fidelibacterota bacterium | reverse complement strand
GCTAATTCCTATAATATCCAAGGATTTAAGGATCGATATGGAGATCATCCAAATTATAAACCCATTGCGTTAGAAGAAAATTTTCGGTCCACACAGGTCATATTGGATATTGCAAATACTAGTATAAAACACAATGTAGATAGAATGGACAAAACGTTGAAATCTATGGTAAAGTCCGAACCAATAATGCCAATGAGATTTTGGGGCAATAAAACAGAACAAACTGAATTTATCGTTCGAGAAATTTTAGAATTAATAGAGAATGGAACAGCTTACACAGATATCGCAATTTTGTGCAGAACCCACAATCAATCCGATTCAATATTAGTTTCACTCGCGAAAGCTGGTATTCCTGTTCAAACAAAATGGAGTCCTTTCTTTCAAGTCTCAGCAGTTCGTGATATGATGGCATGGTGCCAAATAGTTGGTGCAGGGACATTTCAAGACTCAGCTTTATATCGAATCATAAAAAAATCATACGGATATGAAACCGCTCATTATGTGTTTACTCAATTTGATTCGAGAGATGGAACACCTAGATTATTTTTAATAAAATCAAATAAAGACCTTTTAATACGATTCCCAGAATTAAAGAAGCTCCTTAAAAAGATCCAAAATTTGAAGGCAATTTGCCAAAAACGGTCTGCTGGAGAAATGGTTTGGGAAATTGCAGATCAATTGGGAATGCTTAAAAAGCTTGCACGTAGATATACATTGGATGATCACTTTGCTCTTTTGAACGTGGGTGATTTCTTGAAACGTGCCCAAGATTTCACGCGTCGAAATAAGGGGAATCACAGCCTTTTTGCATTCAATATCTATAACGAAGCCATGATGAAAACAGGGAAACTTCCTTCCATCAAACCACCGACTTACCGACAAATAGATGGCATATTGGTAAATACGGTTCACGGTGTAAAAGGTGGCGAATTTCCTGTTGTATTCTTACCCTACCAAAGAAGTGCTAGTTTTCCCTTAAATTTTAAATCAGAGAAACGAATTTCTCGTCCACCTGATAGTTGGTTGGCTTATGCAGAAAAAACAGACTTAACGCCAAAAGAACATCACTACCAAGAAGAACGGCGACTTTTTTATGTTGCCATCACAAGAGCCAAAGAAAAACTTTATATTTTGGCACCTGAAAAATCTACATCGAAATTTATTAAAGAATTACCAGATACTCTCATGGAGGACCACATCATGATAAACCCAAATAGCAATCTCAAAACCTATTCAGAATTAAAGATCAGATATGAAAAAAAATTACAGAAAGCTTTATCCCGTGAAGATTTTGAGCGAGTGAAAAATTATTCAGACGCTCTTTCAATTATTAAAAAACATGAAAATGGGAATGAAATTCGATTAGGCGAATCGCCTTGGGAAATTGAATTAATATCAGAATTAGCTGAGCCATTTCAAGCACCCGAAAAAGAAAAGATCAACCTTTCAGCTAGTTCTATTGATACATACAAACAATGTGCTCTAAAATATCGATTGAGTAAAATTGACGGCATTCCCCAAACTGCCAGTAAACCTGAATTGGTTTTTGGGAATATTATTCATCGAGTTTTACAAAGATTTCATGAACCTGAAAAAGATCTAAATGAAGAACGAATACTCCGACTTCTGGATGAAGAATGGATTAAAGGAGAATTTGATTATTCGGTCCGTGAAGAAAAGTTTAAGGAACAAGGTCAAGAAATGCTCAAAAGGTATTTTCGATTAGCTCAATCAAATCCACCAAATGTAATCATGAGAGAAGAATCTTTCGCATTTGAATTAGGCGCAATCACTATTCGTGGAGCTATTGATCGCATTGATCAATCTGAAGAAGGTATTTCTATTGTAGATTATAAAACTAGCAAATCTAGTACTCCAGCAAAATCAAATCTTCAATTAGCCATCTATTCAATGTATTTAGAACAATTAGATGATGAAAAAATTGGTGGACTTCCTGCTCAAGCGTCGCTCTATTTTTTACGAGATGAAGAAAAACCAATACGGAGCCATTCTTTTACTTCAGATCAAATTGGCGAAGCAAAAGAAAAAATATTAGATGTGGCTGCCGGAATTCGAAATCGAGAATTTGAAGCCAAAACCGGATTCTATTGTGATTATTGCGATTATAAAAGTTTAGTCTGCCCGGCTTGGGAAAAATAAAAAAGGCCACAAAATTCGCAACCCTTTTTCCCACAACAATTAATCTTCTATTTTTTTGCAGATGTATTAATGAAATCTAGGGGATGAAATTAGACCTGAGAGATTTATCATAAAGCCAGTCCCTTTTTTCCTAAAAGAAATATTTTCTTCAATCATAATATCATTAAGCCATGCTTTTACTTCTGGGTTTAAATTTAATAAATCTAACTTTAGAGAATTGATGTATGGTTCTGATTTTAAATCTTGATTTATTGTCGCTAATAAATTCACACCAATCTTGCCGACAGGTAATAGAATACTTCCTTTCGCTGAAATTTTTCCATTTTGAGTCATGGATAAATTACCCAATATCTTTTTAATAGTTATGGCTCCAGACCCACCTGAAAGATAGTTGAAAATCTGCCATTCTTCTCTACCCAGATCTCTAGTCATATCAGTTGATGGGGTTATTTCAGTATTCTGTAAATCTAATTTCCAACTAAAAACGGGCATATTCCTTGGACCATTATTATCAATGTGTACATCCCAATTATTTAAAGAAATAGAAAATTTACCAACATCAATTAAAATACCTTCACGACCTTCTTTAATTTCAATTCGTATACCACTTGCACTTGCTGAAACAATGCTACCCAATGTTTGAAAATAATCATTATAATAGTCATCCGATTCGAATTCAAACTTCAAATTCCTGACCGTACTTTTTAATCGATCAACATGAATTTTTGCTGAAAATCCCCTCTCTTCAATTTCTAAAGTATAATCTGTTAAGGAACTAGTTCCATTCACCATTCCCATTTTTACACGGGTATTTGATTGAGAAAAAGCAAAGGTAATGAAAGCAAGATATAGAAATGTATTGAATATGATTTTCATAAAAATATCCTTGTTTATTATGAAAGTATTATCCCATAACACGGTGAATACTAGGGTAAAAGGGATAAAAATATTTTGTAGTTATTCGTGATAAAAAGAATCCGTATTTCAAATTTCCGAAATCTTTCCATTTTAAAATTACTTTTTATGGTATTTCACATTGAGCATATTATCTCAACGTCAGGTGAATTGTTTGGCTCTGGTAAAACCTTTACAGTTACAGTCTCTGTCATTGTTTCGTCATAGTTGTCTTTAACACTCACTTCAAAAGAATATTCTCCTGCCTCGGCGTTAAAATGAATATCCTTGGCAGTTCTATTTGGTTTGAGTTTTACGGCTGTTCCAGCTGTTTGTGACCATCGATAACTTAGTTTATCAGTTTCGTCGGAGTCGGATCCATTTGCACTTAGAGATACTATTGCTTTATTCGACAACTTATTTCCATCATGTGGAACTGTAACCCTGCATTTAGCCATCTCAATATCAATCCGTGCTTGTCCGGCTCTTTCATCGGCTAATCTTTCTGTTCGAATTCTATTATTATTTTCAATCTTTATTATCTTTGCTCGGTCTTCTAAAATTTTTGTGGTGAAGACTACAACAAACCCAATAAGTAGTAATATGTACCCATTAAGATTATTCATAAGAACTCCTATGTTATTATTAAAAGATATTTACTTAAATTTCAAAAACTTATCAAATCCCACTTCAGTTGAACTTTCTTCTTCAGCATTCCTGATGTTAAAAGAATGTAATAAGGCTACTATTAAAAATCAATAACTATATTAGAAGATTTTTGAATTGTAAAAGTAAACTATTTTTTCAATATTTGAAATTCCAAGCGGCCTGTAAAATTATCTCCGAGAAAAGAAATCTTTTTGGGTGGCCCAATTAAAGGGACTTCAATTTCTGCACTCCAAACAACCTCACTGACTAATAT
>JABHAX010000034.1 GCA_018674095.1 Fidelibacterota bacterium | reverse complement strand
GTCAACAGTGTGAAAAGGTTTTCTAAATCCATGGTTTGCTGTTTCTTTTTATTTGGGTTGCTCACCTACGCTCAAGCAACATCCACCATCAGCGGATTTGTTAGGGAAAATGCTACGGGTGAACCTATTTCCTATGCCAATATTTTTCTTTCCAATAGCGGTTTCGGTGCAGCTTCAAATAAAGATGGTTATTTCGTCATCACAAAAATACCAAATGGTCAATATGAAATAATTACTTCCATGATCGGTTTTGGTGTTTACAAAAAGCAGATAAATTTAACTGATGAAGAAACGATTCGATTGGATATCCGCTTGAAACGGGAAGCCATAGTAAGCCCAGAAATACTGGTCACAGCCGAACGACAAAAGTTTGAAAGATCCATGGAGAGTAGTCAGATTTCTTTAGATCTTCGCGAAATTAATTCTGCCCCTGCATTTATTGAACCAGATATTTTTCGAACACTACAAATGCTTCCCGGTGTTCAGACCTCCAGTGATTTTTCCAGCGCTCTTTATGTACGCGGTAGCACACCGGATCAGAACTTGATCATGCTGGATGGGATATCGGTTTACAATCCCTATCATTTGGGTGGGATTTTTTCTACTTTTAACACGGATGCAATTAGGGAGGCGGATTTTCATGCCGGTGGGTTTCCTGCAAGATATGGTGGGCGGATGGGCGCCATCTTGAATGTGATCAATCGAGAAGGGAATACTCAAACCGTGAAAGGGTCTGCTAATATTTCCCTGATCTCCAGTAAAGGATTGGCAGAAGGACCTATCCCTGAATACAAAGGGATTAAAGGATCTTGGATGATTTCGGGGCGTCGTACATATTTTGATAAAATTATCAATGCAATTAAAATTCCCATTAATAAACAGGAAGACGGCACAAAGGAGTATTTGGAGTTCCCCTATTATTTCTATGATTTACAATTAAAATTCAATTTGGATTTTGGTTTGGACCATCGGCTCACTTATTCCCGGTTTTACGGAGACGATGTATTGGATTGGTCTTTCGACGAAACACAGAATTACAATTACGAAGATAATACGACAGCTCGTGTAAAAAGAAGATTTGGTATTGATTGGCCATGGGGGAACCACACAAATGGATTGACTTGGCGGTGGATCGTTTCCCCAACTGTTGTGGCAAAAACATTCCTTTCCCGGAGCAGATATCGTTTTCATTTTAATATTCATTCACTAGACCAGGAAACCATCATTTATCCTGATTCAACAATCTATAATGAAACGGCCTTCTTTTTTGATATGTACGACATCATTTTGGACAATTCTCTTGAATCGGAAATTATTTGGAAAGCCAGAGACGGCCATGAGATCACCAGTGGATTTCAATTGAAAGATGTGAATTTTAATTTAGGTATGGATTTTGGCGTAACAACATTGGATACTTCCATCTTACTAACGCCACTTGATATGGATGAAGATACGAGAGAAATCGCATTTTTTATTCAAGACAAAATAGAGGTGACGGATAAATTAAAAGTCCAAGTCGGGTTGCGGGGCACGGATTACTCTTTACATGATAAACTGTATTTTGATCCTCGATTGGGAATAAAATACAATTGGTCTGATAATATTTCTCTCAAATTGAATTGGGGTATTTACCATCAATTTTTAACCACGGCGAATAACCAGGATGAAAATTTCAGATTAGTGGATTTATGGATGGGAATTCCCGAGGATAAAGATGCTAGCCAATCACAACATTCCATTTTGGGTTTAGAATATTTGTCGCCGTCTAATATTTTTTATCGAGTTGAAGTTTATAAAAAAGATTTTGATAATTTGCTCACACTAAAACAAGTGGATGCCTTTACAGAAAATGAAAATGAATTCCAATCCGAACCCTTTAATGAATTTTGGGATACCGATGCGGAAGCAACAGGGATCGAATTTTTAATCAAGAAATCGTCTGGCAGATTGAATGGTTGGCTTGGTTATACCTTTGCAAAATCAAAATATTATAATCCGCAAAGCGGATGGCATACGCCCAGTTTTGATAGAACACATACCATTAACATGGTAACAAGTGTGGAGATTAATGCGGATCTTGAATTTAGTACAGCTGTTTCTACCTCAACTGGAAACCCCTATACACCAATCATGGGACGTGTTTATGATTTTTCGCACTCTTTGAATACATCCACATACTGGTATCCTAATGATAGCTTTTTGGTGGGAGAGAAAAATTCAACTCGGTATGGTGATTATTTCCGATTTGATATTGGACTCACTCGAAAACATGGCAATCTTTTTGGACTCCAATATGATACGTATTGGCAGATTATGAATGTAACGAACCATGTGAATATTCTGGGATATACTTATCAGACTAAAACGGATCCTACAGGAAACCAAATGGGTGTACAAAGAAGAAAGGTGGGTATGTTTCCTCTTCTGATTACATTTGGAGTCAAATTTGAAATTTAGACTCTCAATTCTAACCCACCTTTTTTCGGTGTTTCTTTTAATTCCAGGATGCATTCCGCCACCGGAAGAATGGGAAGATATTGAATCAAACTATGACCATGTGTTGAATGTTTTAGGCATTGTTTCATTAGACCCTGGTATCTCCAGTTTTGTTGGTCTTTATCGAACAACGGACTTGGGAGAAATGTCCCAAATTTTTGTAGGTGTCGATACAGTTTGGTATGATGAAGAAAACGATATATATCATGTGGATTCAATTTATGAGCCTGCTGCATTAATCAAAGATGCCACTGTTCAAATATCCGATGGAACGAATACCTTTAATTTTACCTTTGTAGAATCGGAAGAATTTTATGATACAATTGTTGTGCCAATTCTCGGCTGGGAATTTGTGGATACAACTGAAGTCCGGATGAATTATTATAAAGATACAACAGATTCATTTACTGCCCAGCCGGGTGTTACCTATCAACTCACAATCAATTCACCCAATTATGATCCTGTGGTTGGAGAACTCACCACACCAAATTATCCAACTTTAATTGATTCACTCATTTCAGACACAATTTCATCAAGGGATACTTATAAGATATTTTGGGATAAATGGGATGATAGTACACGCGGATATTTATCAGGGAGTATTATCCAAAATAATGATTATTGGAAAGATGGGACGGACTGGTGCCGGCCTTATTTTGAAAGGGTGGTAAAATTGTCTGACAGCATTTATACCGTTCCAACAGAATTTTGTGACTTATCCAGTGATTCGTCGCAGACCGCAGACTATTTTATACGGCTCACAGCCATGGATGATAATTATTTTACGTATTTTGTTAAAGGTGAAATTGATGATTATTCTAATTTCTTATTAAATAGCCCTACAACGAAGGGCCGGTCCATTGGCATAGAAGGGGGATTTGGCGTATTTGGTTCAATTGCTTCGGATAATATATTTCGGACAATTGTCTCGGAATAATTATTCAATCTTACATGAAAATACTTTTAACAATTTTATTTTGTTTTACATCATCTTTTTGCCAAGTGACAAATCAGGCTTCCGGAGTTTTGAATCCTAATATTGGGCTGGGTGCGGGACTATACGCCAATGCAGGGACTGACAATATGGAGTTAGATGGTTTTTTTGAGATACAATTTAAAAATGGGCTGTATGGTGATGTTTGGTTTAGCAATGTGGATAGGGATCCGGAAACATCGATTGAATTCAATTCATCATTGGGTTGGATGAAAGCAATAGCACCTGATTTGATCTTGGGAGGAGGAATTTCAAATAACACTAAGTTGAAGGATGAAAGGTTGAATGAAATATTTTTGGGTGGGAATATTTCGCTCATTACCGGAATGGCATTTTTCGGATTGAATAATTCACCGGCGAATTTCATAGGAATCATTGATCTCAATTTTGGACCATTAAAAAAAATCCCGATAGATTTGTCAATGATGGCTGTGAGAGAGAACTCAGGATCAGACCTTTTTTTTATAATGAATAAAACAACTAAAAAAGGCATTACAGTGGGTTATACATTTTCCCGAGAGCGATTTGAATCAGAAGAAACGAGAACATTTACAAAACAGGGACACAAAAAATCCTGGACTGTCCCAATTCAGGAAGACGGGTTTTTTAATAAAGTTTACTTCGGGTTTGTATTTTAATTTGCCCGACCTCATTGAGGATCACCTCCGAAAGGCCACCCAATTCGGCACCAAGTACAATTGCGGTAGGTTTGGTATAATTAACAGTTCGGTAATCCAAAGCATTGTCGCTGCTATTAGCAGCATAAATAGAATAACCTTTACTTTTTAATTGCAATGAAATGGACGTGATTGAATCATGGACTTGGAGCTTTACCCAATTGTTAGATCTGGAAGCAGATTTCAAATTAACGCCAACTATCTTTTCATGACTTGAAAAGCCATGGAGATCAGGTATCCC
>JABHAX010000033.1 GCA_018674095.1 Fidelibacterota bacterium | reverse complement strand
TTTGAAAAGTTTCTTTTTAAACTCAGCATTTACGGATGGCATGGGCCGACATCTAATTGCAGGACTCTATTTCACAGATTATGATACGGTTCATGCAGGCATGTTACAGTATAGTAATAATACGGGCTTTCCTTTTACGGGATCATGGGGCGTTAATTATTACAAGAATATGTTATTTACTTTTCAATTCTATAATCGGGATCAAACGCCTTTATTAGAATTATTTGACGGAACATCTATTTGGTGGAAGGTTCCTTATAATTTTGGTCGATCTCGTGTTGCAAATCATTCTATTGGAATTTCGTTAGACTTTATGAATCGCCATGCAGTTGCTTTTGAAGATTCATTGGATATTTTTCTCACACCGGAAAGTGGCAAGGAAGGAAAAATCTCTTTTAGTTATACATTCAAAAATCAGCGATTCCATAAAAGAAATATGTTTGCACCAAATCAAGGTTATGGATTGAGTATGAAGCATGATATGATTACATCTGCGGTTTGGGGAGATCTGGACTATAATAAATCCAGTGTAGAAGTATTTAGCAATAATAAAGTCGGTCCATTTTCACTTTACACACGGGGCCGTTATGAAAAGCTATCCGGGGATCCATTGGCACAAGATACTTTGGGAATTTTCGACATTCCAAATTATTACATTGCTGGCGCGTTTGTTCCGGGACGTGAATACATGAGCCCCCGTGGATTTTCTGGTTCAAGATATGGCGACCAAGCCTTTATGGGAACACTAGAATTGCGTGTGCCTATGATACCCGTTAATATTGTCGAAATTATAAAAATTATTCAAATTGGGAATCCTACAGTTGCCTTGATCAGTGATTTTGGAAATGCATGGAATGATGCGGATGAGCTGCAAGATATGATATTGACAACGGGTGCAGAATTTAGATTTGCATTATCACTCGCAAGATCGCCCCTATTTATTTTTAGTTTTGGTTGGGCGCAATCGCCCGAAAAATGGGGATATGATTGGGATAAATATCTCAAGTTAAATGAGGGTGATATTGTTGATTTTGGTCCGAAACCTTATTTCCAAATGACACTCATTAATCCGTTTTAGGTCGAATATTTCGCCAGTGATCTTCCACGTTAATGATAGTACATATTTACGTTTTATTATCAAAACTATACCCCACGCCATTTTTTTTACTTAGTGTTACTTAGCGTTCTTCGTGGCAAATAAAATAGGTCAATTATGAAAAATACAATCACATGGTTTGAGATAAATGTTTCAAACCTAAAACAAGCGATGCAATTTTATAATCATGTATTGCAAATTGAAATGAAATTTTTAGATCTTGACGTTGCTGAGTCTATGGCATTTTTCCCCGATGATGGTGTGAACGGAGCATTAGTAGAAGAAGAAGGGTATGTTGCGCCTGAGCATAGCGGTGTTATGCTTTATTTTGACGGAAGTTCTGGTATTGACCCTTATTTAAAACGGGTGGAAGAAGCTGGTGGGAGTGTCGTTGTACACAGAACAATAATTGCAGATGAAATTGGATGTTGGGCAGCCTTTGAAGATATAGATGGAAATGTGTTAGCTTTTTATGAACCAACGAAATAAAAAGTAATTTTGTAATTCAATAATAAATTTTTTATATTAAAACCAATAGCGCCTTAAGGAAATAGAAAAAATTAATCCAGAAGCATTTATAGTTGGTTTGTTATCTATCCAAACGGCTGGTTTTTGTTCTGTCTTGTCATTTCCATCTTCATCCTCTTCTCCGGTTTTTGCCGTATAAGTCCAAGCAAGATTATTGGTGGCTAAAACATGACTGATTGAAAAAAGGAGATCACGGTGTTTTCCAATTTGAACACCAAAATTCAACCCAATAGCTGGCATGACCAATAGACCATGTACAACATGATCATCATCATCTTCTGTAAATACCAAACAAAATGGTAAATCAAAAGCCGTGGAAACTGTAGTCCCAAATCTAGATAATAAAGTGAAATCCATGGTGCCACCAAAACCTAAATACAAGTCTAAATCATTTCGAGAATCTTGTACCAATCCAATATGACCATTTAGACTTCCGGAAAAGGACCTAAAAGGATTTAATAATAATCTACCAGTCAAATCATAATGTGGTGTTTGCCCATAGGAAAATTTCCACTCAGCTACGGATATGTTTTTTAGTATTTCATATGCTTTATGTCCTTCTTTTACTTTTCGCCATTTGCGAATAATTTTTGCTTTACTTGCATCCGGTCCTACTTCGGTAATGAGTGCTAAGCCCCGGGATTTTCCAGGCAAAGTAACCGTTTTTCCCTTATATGTTTTTTGTTTATCCTTGGACGATATTTCAAAATAATCTCCTTTTTGAAGTCCTAGGTTTTCTCCGGATAAAATTGAAATCATATTACCGTCAACATCCATCACTTCACTGGTAATGGTATAGAGTTCTTTCAATTCTCCTTTAATTTGGAATGCAATATATTGTAGGGCTTTTTCCAGAGATGCATCTCTGTTCCCGCCGGTAAAACTAGCATTTAAATTGAAGGAACCTTCTGAAATACCTATTTCCACATTGACAAGGCGAACTGTGGCATTGATAACTGTATGAATATTATTTTCTAATTCTAATTTCCTTTTTTCTTTTTCACTATTGGTATTATCTATTGCTGCAGTGACTGTTTTTTTCACCACCCATGAAAACAAGGTTTCATCCTTGTCCTCTTCCTCATCTCTCTTTTTCTTATCATCCTTTTCTTTGGGGACGCCTTTTTGCCCGAAATGAATTATGTCTATAATCAATGCTTCTTCCGCTGCAGCCAATTCACCCAGTTCTACAATCTGATCATCTGAAACCATTCCAGACATTTGAAAAGCCTGTTCTTCCAGAATTTCTTCTACCAAATTGCGATCAATTACTTCAAATCGTCCAATGGATGTTGCCGCTTCAGCAACAATGGAAGTGATTTTATCCGCTACATTTTTATGTTTATCTTGAGATGCAGGTAAAATCATCACAGATTTTTTTTCAAGGGTAAGACTTTCGTCCAGTTCTTGTGGTAAACCCATAGAGGTAACGAGAATAGGAATGATTAAATAGTGTTTCATTAAAATGTCCAATTAAGAGGTCTGTTCAGGGCTATAGTTATGAATACGGAAGCAGTTTCAAAGTTGAAGGGTTTTTCTTTAGGAATATCTTGGGTTAGTCCACAAACGAGTGACATACCCTTTTTGAATGAATATTGAATTTCACCCAAAATCTGAAATCGTGACAAATCTGTATTTTCATTTTTTTCACTTATTTGTTGAAAATATTCAAATTCTATTTTTGTTTCAAATGTACCAATTTTTTGATCTACTGTAAATCCACCACGGGCATAAGATGTTTTTTGTTCCGTATTTAAATAATCTGAATTATCGAATGCAAATCCTATTTCAGTAGTCATATTTCCGGATTCTTTATTTTGTATAAGCCATCCTAATCCTTGGTTATAATGGTAGCGGAGATCTACATCAATAAAAGTATTTTTTTCATAAATGAGTGTCGTGTATGAATAAAACTTATCAAATGACATATAGCGGCGACTGGTTTTCTGGCGAATTCGAATTTCCTGATCTTTTTCGAAAAAATGACCATAGAACCTAATATCTTGAAACGTGTGTGACGTTGTTCGTTTCAAGCGAGCGTAAGAAGCAATCCCTAAATTATTAAATTGAACATTAACGGTACCCAAGCGATAGTAATTTTTCCAATCGGGAAGTTCTGTTTTAGGTTCATGGGCAAAAATCAACGTGAAAAAAATGACCGGTAAAAATCGTTTCATTATTGCTTAATTTTTTTCCCACTTTGCATCAAGAGAATTGCAATGCTTGTAAAAACGACGGTTAAAATTAATGCCATCCAAAAACTAACACTAACAGATGAGTCGCTAACACCCAAAATTGTATATCTAATCCCATTAATCATGTAATAAATAGGATTAATAAAACTCAAACTTTGCGCCCATTCTGGAAGCATCTTGATTGAATAAAAAATTCCACCTAAAAAACTTAACGGTGTCAGGAAAAAATTCTGCATCATGGCAAGTTGATCCCAACTTTCTGTCATTTGACCCAGGATAAGTCCCATACTGGCAAAAGCCCAAGAGACGATAAAAATGAAAACAACAGTCCCAAATGGATCAACCACGGTTAAATCCGTAAGAATAATTCCCAACATTAAAACCAAAATACCATTCACAAATCCTCGGACGGTGCCGCCAATAATGTAAGCCAGAGAAATCTCCAAACCAGATAAAGGTGCTGTTAATAGATCGGGTAATTGTTGGAGCAGTTTCATTTGTAACATAGACGAAGATGTATTAGCCGAGGCATTGGTGAGTGTATTCATCATAATCAATCCGGGTAAAATAAACAAAGTATAAGGGATGCCCTGAATTTCGGAAATGCGCTGTTCCAACGTAAATCCAAAAATAACAATGTACAATCCTGATGAAATAAGTCCCGGCAATACGGTTTGCCGATACACAGAAAAGAACCGTCCAACTTCACGCTTAATTAACGTACTTAGGCCGATCCAATTCATTCGTTGATTCCTTTTCCGGTTAAATTCAAAAACACATCTTCCAAGGATGAAACTTTGGATTCAATACTTTGGATATGCACATCCGCTTTGGATAATTGGCGAATAATTTTTGGCATGGCCGAATCAGGATCTTTTACCGAAAAATGAAGTTTGTTTTCATTTTGTGTATAGGAAAAATCCTTTAAAACAGAATCGAAATCATATTCGCCATGACCTAATTGAACCGAAATACCGGCAGTTCCTAATTCTCTTGTTAATTCTATAGGTGATCCTTCCTTTAAGATTTTTCCATTATTAATAATAGCTACGTTTTCGCAAAGGAATTCTGCTTCTTCTATATAATGGGTTGTGAGCAGAATTGTTTTTCCAAGAGCATGAAGGTCGCGAAGATATTGCCAAAGATCATGACGTAATTCTACGTCAACACCGGCTGTAGGTTCATCCAAAATGATAATATCAGGGTCATGAACCAAAGCTTTTGCTATTTGAAATCGTCGCTTCATCCCACCAGATAATTGACGTAAACGAGACGTTCGTTTTCCGGATAATCCTAGACGATCCAATAAGTCATCAATTTTGGGTTTAGCTTCTGTTTGTGTGAGCCCATAATACCCAGCTTGGAAATACAGTAATTTTTCGATGGGGAAAAACCAGTCTACAGAAAGTTCTTGTGCAGCAATTCCAATTTTACTCCGAGTGAATCGGAAATCTTTCACCGTATCTTTCCCAAAAACTTTCGTGGATCCTTTATCACGAAATACCAGTCCAGTTACAATATTGATAGTGGTTGTTTTTCCAGCGCCGTTGGGACCAAGAAGCCCAAAGAACTCACCCTCTCTAATTATCATATCTACACCTTGCAGAGCATGAACATCCCCATAGGATTTTGTTAATCCTTTTATCTGAATTGCAGGTGTTTGCACTGAGCCTATTCGAATCCGATTTGCATTTCGAACGGACTTGGGAAATCATATCCTTCCGCATCGGGAAAGTGGACAACAGAAACGATAAATCCCCATGGGATTAATATGGACGCTTTTAGTTTTTTTGTTTTACTTTTACCTTTTCCAGTCTTATTTGGAACTCGAAATCCGGGGTGATAAATCCACATTCCATTTTCATCATATCCTTTCACATGGACAAATAATTTATCTTTATCGATTCCTATTTTTTTAAGAGGTTCATGGTTCTCAAGTACTAATAAAATTAAATCACCAACTACTTCTTCAATTTTCATCATGTCAATTCCCATTCGTTAATAAGGGACAAATTTATAGATTGCGCCTAAATAATCCACTACATAGAGTTCACCTAAATTATCTTCACCAAATGATGCAATAAATAAAGGTAAATCTTCACTGGTTTTTTTCAATGTTGTACGGAGATTCTTGAATTCTATTGGTTCATTATTCTTCTGCTTAAAAGACCAAATTCTACCGGTACAATAATCCCCGAAAATGTAAGTTCCTTGAAGTTCTGGTAATGTAGCACCGCGATACACATACCCACCCGTTACGGAGCATCCCGTGGCTTCAGCTTCATCCATACCTATGAGGATCTTCATATAATTTGCATTGTTTGGATATTCGTGAATCGGTTTGATCAATCCTGTTGTATCACATAATTCTGCAGGATTATAACAATGGTCAGCTTCCATAATCCGCCAGCCAAAATTCGCACCTTTTGCTTCATCCCACGGTGTCCAATTTACTTCTTCCCATAGATTTTGCCCAACATCGCCAATAAGAAGATTATTTGTTTTTTGATCAAATGAAAACCGCCATGGGTTTCGTAATCCATAACAAAATATTTCTCCACGTTTATCTTTTTGTTTTCTAAATGGATTATCTTTAGGGATTTGATATGGGTTTCCGTTATCCACATCAATTCTAAGTATAGCGCCCAATAGCGTATTTAAGTTTTGGGCATTGTTGAATGGGTCGCCCCATTTTCCTCCATCCCCGAATCCGATATATAGCATTCCATCTTTAGGTCCAAATGTCATATGTCCGCCATTATGATTCCCAAATGGCTGGGCTAATTCTAATATTATTTTTTCTGAATTTTTATTGGCGATTTCCGGATTTTCTGAGACAGAAAATCTAGATACAATGGAAGTATCATTTTTATTTACATAGTTGACAAAAAAGAATCCATTGCTGAAATAGTCAGGATGGAAAGCCAGTCCCAGCAATCCTTCTTCACTTCCCGGAACGAGTGATCCATGGACTCTGTCTGAAATATCTAAAAATGGTTTTTCTAACGTTTCACCATTTTTAATAATATGGATTTGTCCTTTTTGGTTCAATATGAATAATCGAGAATTATCTCCTTTTGCTTGAGTGAGATAAAGTGCTTTCGCAGGAACATTTGCAACTTTTCTTAGGGCTAGATTTTGCCCAAATGAAAAAGATATTAAAATTGAAAGAAAGAATTTCATAATGGAATTTAGAATATTTTCATCCATAATCCATTTTGAGCTTTAATGTTTTCTTCAAACATTCATAATTCCTTTTGAGCTTTAATATTTTCTTTAAACATCTACAATCCCTTCAAAGTCTCCTGATTTTGAATTTTTTTTACCTTTACTAAAAATTCTTCTTCAGTTAAAACATGAACATCCAAATCTTTTGCTTTTTTTAATTTTGATCCAGCTCCCGGTCCAGCCACGACAAAGCTGGTCTTTTTACTGACTGATCCAGCGGCTTTCCCACCCAGTTTTTCAACCATATCTTTTGCTTCTTTCCGGGACAATTTCTCCAAAGCTCCTGTAAAGACAAATGTTAATCCTTCAAACGATTGATTTTTAATGGTATCTACATTTGCCAATGTCACACCATTGTTCAAACAATTTTGGACTATTATTTTATTAGATTCATCGGACCAAAATTGCACCACAGTTTCAGCAACAATTGGACCAATCTCATCAATTTCCTCTAACGCTTCAATGGACGCATTTTGAAATTTTTTCAAATTTCCAACATACTGTTTTTCAAAAACTTTTGCAATATGCTCCCCCACATTCCGAATGCCCAGGGCATATACAAAACGAGCAAAAGTTGTTTCTTTTGATTTCGAAATTGCATCAATCAAATTTTCTGCTGATTTTTCTCCTAAGCGTTCTAAATCCGCTAGTGTCTTTTTTTCTAAGGTAAAGAGATTATCGATTGAATGAATTATTTTTTCTTCCACCAATTGGTCCACAATTTTCTCACCGAGTCCATCAATATCCAATGCCAATTTGGAAGCAAAATGATGAATTCTTCCTTTAATCTGTCTGGGGCAAGAAATATTACCACAGCGTAAAATAACTTCACCTTCAGGTCGATATGCTTCGTGTTCGCAGACAGGACAATTATTCGGAATTTGAAAAGGGTGAGATATTTTGGGCCGTTTTTCTAGGATGACTTTCATCACTTTGGGAATAACATCTCCAGCCCGTTCGATTAAAACCGTATCTCCAATTCGAATATCTTTCCGATCAATTTCGTCTTGATTATGAAGTGTTGCATTGGTAACCGTGACACCAGCAACATAAACAGGCTCCAATTTTGCAACTGGTGTTAATGCACCGGTTCGCCCGACTTGGACCTCAATATCATGAATAACAGTCGTGGCTTGTTGCGCTTTAAATTTCCCTGCTATTGCCCATCTCGGGGATCGGCTTCGAGTACCCAACGTTTCGCGTTTTTCATAATCATTCACTTTAAACACAGTCCCATCTATTTCGTAGCGAAGTTCATTTCGTTGAGCTTCCAGTTTTTGATGATATTGAATGAGTCCTGATGAACCAACAACAGTTTGAATTAATGGATTAACGGGCAATCCCCATTTTTTTAATGCAGTTAAAAAGGATGAATGGTTAGCGAAATAAATCCCTTCTATCATTCCTGCTTCATAACAATATATGGACAATGGACGGTTTGCGGTTATGGCAGGATCTAATTGTCTGAGACTTCCTGCCGCAGCGTTTCGGGGATTGGCGAACGCAGGTTTATCACTTGATTCTTGCTGTTGATTCAGCTTTTTAAAATCATCTTTCCGGATGAAAACTTCACCTCGAATCTCTAATAATGATGGTGCATTTAAATCGTCGATTCTAAGGGATAATGGAATTCCGCGAATCGTTTTTAAATTATGAGTAATATCCTCCCCGGTGTAACCATCTCCTCGTGTTGAACCATGAACAAATGTTCCATTTTCATAAACCAATTCAACACCAAGCCCATCTAATTTTGGTTCTGCCATATACACGACAGATTCTTCATCTAGCCCTTTTTGTATCCGTTCATCAAAAGCCGACAATTCATTTTCATTCATAGCGTTTGCCAAAGATAACATGGGAATTCTGTGTGGGATGGAGCCGAATTCTGGAATAGGAGAAGCACCCACCCTTTGCGTAGGTGAATTTTTGGTAATTAAGGATGGGTTGTCATTTTCCAAGGATTCCAATTCTCGCAACATGGTATCATATTCACCATCGGAAATGCTTGGGTCATTCAGGACATAGTAACGGTAATTATGGTCATGGAGTGCTTCACGAAGTTCCACGATTCGCTTTTCAGGCTTCATTGATTCAAGCGGGCTTTTTGTTTAAAGTGTTGAATTGGGTCAATCAATAATTTGTTCATTGGAAAAATAATGCCTAATGAATCCAACGGAGCGCCATAGATTTTTGAACCAGTATTCAAAACAAAATAATATTGCAAATGAGTCCCAGGATATTGCTTTGGATCATACCTGAATTGATAATGGCCATGAATACCTTTCAAGAGAAACTCTTGATAATATTTCATGGAATCTGTTTTAAAAAACAGTGTCGCTGTTGCAACTGAATCATCAGGAATATTGGAAATAAATTCTAGAGTGTGTGGTCGGTCTTTATATAACGGACTTGGTGCTGCATGAAAAATTCGATGATTTCTAAAAAGGGAAGGATCATCGTTTCGAACTTGATATTCAATTTGGGCGAACAGTAAAATGGGGATACAAAAAAGAAGTTTTAACACAATTCACCATATTGGCTATAACACTTTAAAGTAACGCGTTCTACTGTTTTATTTTCTAAATCATAAATGTCGCATGCGTCAAATGGTTTAGCGTAAATGTGAAGACTCACTGCAGGCTCATTAAAAATATTTTCTACAGAATGAATTTCAGCAGGTCCATCTAAAAACCCTTTGTCACCTGTGACCAAATTATTCATTTTTAATTCAATTGGGGTTTCTGAAAGGATACTATAATCGCAAAATTGGAGTTTCCCTTTTTCTACACGAGCCCAACATTTTTCTCCTTCATGGCCATGCACGGGCGCTACTTGTCCGGGTCCCCAACAAATGACGAGAATTTCAAAAAGTTCATCTCTAAATACAAGATTTCTTGTATAAAATTTATTTTCAAAAAAACAATATTTTTCACGGTCATCCATTTTGAATTCATAAGCTTCCAAATAGGCAGTTACATCTGCAACGGGAAAGTCTTGTTTTGCAAATTCGTGTAGTTTATCAATTAAATCTTTCATGAGTCATCCATAGGTTTTGTGCATTCGAACCAAGGATCAAAATGAAGGTCGGCTAAAAATATCTCTTTGTCTTTGTTCCCTTCAATTTGCTTCCCAATGTCTTTTGCTTTTAGAAAATATTCATTCATTTTTTCTGAGTGTCCAGAAGCTCCATGGGTCCGGGCTAACGCTTCTTCGCCTTTCCCCAATACTGAAAATACATGGGATATCATCCATTCACCTCGTTGTTCATTTAAGAGTTGAAATTCTTGGGAATTTTGCCAATGATATAGAGAAGCTTTTGCAAAAGCGAGCATTCGATGATCATCTGTGTCGTTTCTATCCTTTTTCTCTAAAAGTTTCCAAGTTTGCTGGTTGAGTTCTATGCCCATATAATGGTGAATTTTTTCAAAGGTATTTTCCAATTATCCTCCTGCAATTGTTAAACAATCTTTCCGCCATTTATTTTCATTGAATGAATTATCTACAAAAAATTCCTTAGAACAGTCAATTTTCGATTTTGCCACAGCTGGCAAAGCTTTATCACCAAAATGCATAATAAGTACTGCTTCTGTAAACGTTGTTTTTGACACATTGGCAATTTGGCTCATGGCATTAAATCCAAATAGCAGGGATTCATTCACATTGCCGACAGTTGATTCAATTTCTAATTGGATAACCATTTCACCCCGGTTTTGATAAAAGCGTTGCCCAATCAAATCGGGCGCATTTTTTGCTGCATGAAAATATTCTTTCAACATGATGGTAATTTGCGTGTCCCCAAATTTGGGTGAATCCGCAAAAACAATTTGAAGAATTAGAAGTGGGATAATTCGTTTTATTATTAAAATCACAACCGTCTTTTTATCAAAATTCCCATCAAAAATAGGAATAGAATTCCAACGGAAATTAAGGTTTTTTGAAACCGTTCTGTAGTATAGATAACTGACTTTGCATTTAAAAAATAATGTTGAGTTAGTAAAGAATCCAATCCAAACTTCCAAATGAGAGTGTCTACATTCGTTTCAGTTGCATTGGTTACGACAGTTTGACCGGGCATAAGCACTTTTAATATAAAAGAGTCATCATTCAAGTCTATTGTTGACTTTAGTAATTTCTCATGCGTCTCCATTGCTAAGGCCAGTTTGCGGGGGAATTCTGAATCGATATTGAATGGTTTTAATAATTCTTTTAAAAAGTCAATTCTGTTTTCTTGGATTTTTTTCAAATCATCTAAAGTAGAGATTCTTGCAAATGAATTTCGTAAATGATTCACCAATCTTTGATTCAAAATACTTTGATTATTTGACAAGGAATCCTGAGATAAATCATTTAATCCTTTTTCCATTAAGACTGTAAGCGCTTCGGGAAGCCAATAGAGAGAATCTGGGTTTTCTGATAAAATAGCCTCATATAATTTAGGATAATCTTCTTTTATTTTTCGTCCTTTAATATCAAGTAAAAAAGTATATTCCGTACTAAACCATGTTTTTGTAGCTGATCGGGAAAAAGAATAACCCAAGGAAATTTCATCATCCGGAAAAAATAAGATTGCACTATCTCGATGAATTCCTTCTGTCACAAAAAGCCAATTATTTTTTTCATCGTCATCAAGTAATTTTGAGTTGTTCACCCAATCCGGGAAATTATGTGGATGAACAAAATCTTGATCAAAAATATCCGTAGAATCGCCTCTACTTTCAAATTTGAAATAAGTTTGCCCATCCGGGTGTAGTTGGATAAAAATCCGATGCTCTACACATGAAAACAAAACGAGAATCAAGAGCAAAAAATGAATTTTAAACTGGGTTGTCATAGCCAAGAATTTACAGATGGAAAATGTGTTATGGGGAGTTGCACTACATGGCTCAAATATGTTACTTTCACTCATACCTAGACGAGGCAGAATGTTCAAAAATCTATCCACATACCTAATTCTTATTGGCAGCCTTCTTGCTGTTGATTCTCCCCGAACGTCCGTTGTTCGTACCGATTTTGGGTTCATTGATTATGCAAATCGTATCATTGTATCCCGCGGAACTGCTGAGATTACTCAGAAAAATTCTTCTACAGGTGAGTTACAGTTGATTGAAAAAAATCTGAAACTATCTAAGGGAGAAGCTCGTGCACGCGCCCGAGAAAATTTACTGGATCTTATCAGGATGGTTCATTTTGATTCTCGAACTGTGGGCGAACTCATGGTGAGTGATCGCTTGATTGAAAGTCAAGTTGAATCTTTGGTAGGCAGTGCATATCAGCAGGGAGAAATCGAATACTTAGAACGAAATGAAGTTGCGATTGCTTTAGCTATAAAAATGTCCGGTTTAGCAGAAATCCTAGTGGATGCGACTGGGTATTTAAATGAAGGTGTTGCACAATCTGCTTATCTTATGACTCGAGCAGCAACACCGAAAAGTGAACGTACCTCCGGTGTAGTTATTGATGCTCGGAATATTTATCATATTCCCGCTATGGTTCCAAAGGTGTTTAATGAAGATGATAAATTGGTTTATGGTCCAAGACATTATACACGATCCAGATCTGTGAATCGAGGTCCTATTGGGTATGCACATTCAATGGATGATGGGAATGTTCGTCGCCGTATCGGGAATAATCCACTATTGGTTGAAGCAGTAAGTAGCCTGGATGATATTAATTTGACTGTATCGAATATGGATGCGGAACGAATTCGAGATGTGGAAAAGAAATTTGGACTACTTACAAACTGTAAGGTTCTTGTTCTTCTTAAATAATTTTAAAAAAACCTTGTGAAATTCAGGTATGGATAATTTTAAAACGGCCGTTCTTTTGTTGCAGGACGGTCGTTTTTTTTACTTTTATTAAAAATATATTTTATGCAAACTAAACGAATCATTGGATATGACCTTGCACGTGCTTTAGCTATTTTTGGAATGGTGATTGTAAATTATAAGGTGGTGATGGGTGGTGTTGCAGGATCGGAATGGCTAAAATGGCTTGCAAGTCTATTTGAAGGAAGGGTTGCAGCCACTTCGATAGTTTTGATTTTAATTTGTATTCATCTTTCAGAAAAATTTAATGACAGTTTTATCGTTAACGCCTTAGTTCAAACGGGTCCCCTCGAATTGGTATTTAGGAAGGTTGCTTCTTGAGAAAGAAAGATTCAGCCATTTTAATTTTAAAAGATGGTAAAACGTTTTATGGTTTTGGTCTTGGGCAATCGGGCGAAACTATTGGTGAAGTGTGCTTCAATACGGGCATGTCCGGTTATCAAGAAATATTGACCGACCCATCTTATTGCCGGCAGATTGTTACCATGACATCGCCGCATATCGGCAACACCGGCATAAATCCGGAGGATAATGAATCAAGCCGAGTGCAAGTGGCTGGATTTGTTATCAAGGAAGAAACGAGTGTCCCATCCAATTGGCGATCGACCCAATCACTTGATGGTTATTTAAAAGAACAAAATATTGTTGGGATACAGGGTGTGGATACGCGTGCACTCACGCGCCACATCCGAGATAAAGGTGCTATGAATGGTATTATTTCTACCTTGGATTTTAATTTAGATCGTTTAAAACAAAAGTTATCAAAAGCGCTAGATATGACAGGGTTAGATTTGGCAAAGGAAGTTACGACTCAGGAACATTACGCCTGGTCATCCCTTCAAGCATCCGAACAAAACAATCCCCATAAAGTTGCTGCTATAGATTTTGGTATTAAAACAAACATTCTCCGACTCCTTGAAAACCACGGTTGTGACGTTACAGTTTTCCCCGCAAATATAACGGCTGATGAGATTTTGAATTTTAATCCGGATGGAGTTTTCCTTTCAAATGGTCCCGGCGATCCGGCAGCAGTTACTTATGCCATAGAAACAGTTCAATCTTTGTTAGGGAAAAAGCCAATCTTTGGCATTTGTTTGGGGCATCAAATATTAGCGCTCGCTTTAGGTGCTAAAACATTTAAACTCAAATTTGGACATCGTGGTATAAATCATCCTGTCAAAAATATAGATTCGGGAAAAGTAGAAATCACAAGTCAAAATCATGGATTTGCTGTGGATTTGGATTCGCTCCCAAAAAATGTAATACCCACCCATCTCAATTTAAATGATAATACAAATGCTGGCATTCGCTGTAATGAATTAAATGCATTCTCTGTACAATATCACCCGGAATCCAGCCCGGGGCCACATGATAGCCAATACCTTTTTAATCGTTTTATTGAGATGATGAAACCATGATTTTACAGACGAATAATCTCACAAAATCATTTGGGTCACGAAAAGCTGTTGATGGGCTTAATCTTGAAATTCCTGAGGGTGCTGTCTATGGATTTCTAGGTCCAAACGGAAGTGGAAAATCCACCACAATCCGCATGATGACAGCCTTGATTTCACCGGATGAGGGCGAAGTATTTATTCAGGGGAAATCGGTACAATCTCTGGGAAATGATGCCTTAGGACAAGTGGGCGCATTGATCGAAAAGTCCGATTTTTATAAACATCTTTCTGGAACGACTAATATAGAAATGTTGGCTCGAATGGATGGTACAGATTTTTCAAGAGTCCAATTTGTTTTAGAAAGAACAGGTTTAGCGAATCGTGGAAAGGATAAAGTAAAAACATATTCTCAGGGAATGAAGCAAAGATTGGGAATTGCGCAGGCACTTTTATCAAAACCAAAACTATTGATATTGGATGAACCAACAAATGGCTTAGATCCGCAAGGCATGAAAGAAGTAAGAGATTTAATTGGCGAACTATCTTCCGAAGGTATCGCTATTTTTATTTCCAGCCATTTATTAGATGAAGTTCAAAAAATGTGTTCTCATGTAGCAATGATCAGTTTAGGAAAACTCATTACAAACGGAAAGGTGAATGACATCTTAACAAATGCAGGGTTTGTAATGATAGAGGTTTTAGTTGATCAATTAGAAAAAGCTCAAGATTTGTTAAAAAGTTTAGAGTGGATTGGGCACGTTGACATAATTGATGAAGCATTACGGGTGAGTTTGGAAAAAGATCGTATTTCCGGGTTGGTTCAATTTCTAGTTCAAAATGAACTCAAAGTTTCAGCAGTCATTCCAAGAACCAGTTTAGAAGACTTGTATTTATCCATGGTGGGGCGGGAAAGAATCATATAATGGGTGGACTCATTTATAATGAACTTTTAGTCATTACCGGTCGATGGCGTAGTTATATCGGTTTTATTGGTATTTCGATTTTGATGCCACTTATATTATGGGGATTTAACCTTGGTGGTGGCAGTATTAATAGTGAGTATACGAGTCAACTGGGTGGCTCTTTTATTATGGTCGGTTCCGTCTTTAATTCATTGCTTGCCACTTATATTATCATGAATGCATTTTGGATTCACATACCGTTTTTGGTCACACTGGCTGCTGGGGATTCCGTAGCGGCAGATGGTGCCAACGGGGTTTTTAGAATTACACTTATTAGATCTACGAGTCGATTAAAAATACTGGTTTCAAAATTATTAGCCAGTTATATCTGCACAGCATCGCTACTCATTTTTTGCGCGTTCTGGAGTCTCGGCATTGGAAGTATTGTATTGGGAACAGGTGATTTGATTGTCATTGATAATGGTATATTAATTTTGGAACAAGGCGAAGCATGGCTTCGAATGATACTAGGATTTTCTTTAGCAATTTTGGTTATGTGTATGGTGGCTACACTTTGTTTTATGTTTTCTGCCATGGTGGATAATAGCGTTGGTCCTATCGTTGGAACGATGTTTTTAATCATAATTGGTTATTTGGTGATTGCAATTCCATTAGATTTTTTTGACAAAATAGAGCCTTATATATTTGTTCATTATTTTGATGTGTGGTTAGATGCTTTCAAAGATCCTATTCCATGGGAAAGCATTGGAAAAAAAACGAGTATTTTGGTTATTCATTCTGCAGCCTTTTTTGTGATTGCCGCAAGAGTTTTTATTCAGAAGGACATTAAATCATGAACCGAATACGAATAATCGTTTTTTTATTTTTAGGTGGATTACAGGCACAAATTCAAACTTTAGATCAAATCCAAGAAAAGGTGATGAATCAATTTGATCAAATAAATGACTATAGAGTGGATATTAAAATTTCGGTAAAAATGACAGGATTTAGGATGCCGCGTAAAAAAATTCGACTGTATTATAAAAAACCCGGTAAAATAAAAATTGATGCAGATGGATTCGCAATTTTACCGAAAACAGGTGTGGGTGGAAACCCAAAAGAGTATTTTGAAATGTTTGAAACAGTGATGAATATTTCTGAAGTTGAATTTGATGGTCTCTCGTATTATAAAATTACTGGAATAGTAAATCAAGATTCATTAAAAATCCCCGTATCCATTGATGAAAGCGATTCATTGAAAATTAAAATGGATGTATTAATTGATCCGAATCAATGGACGATAAATCAAGTAGATGTTTCATTGAATGCAAAAAATATTTTTATTTTTAAAACCATTTATACTGAGATTGATGGAATATACGTTCCTGAAAAATCTGAGTTTAGATTAGGAATAAAAGGTATTAGTAAATGGAGAACAAAGAATCCGCATTCCTTTGGCGGACCTTCAGATGGCACTCTAGATTTTGAATCGATTGCAAAAAAGGCTGGGTATGACTCAGAAAAAGATGAATTTGCTGGAACGATTTCTATGAATTTTTACAAATACAAATTGAATAAAGGATTGAAGGATAAAATTTTTGAATAAGTGTTCGAGAAAGTAAATGTTCATCTGATTAAGAAACATGAACATTTACACACTTTAACACTCAAACACTTAAAACAATGCCAAAACGAACTGACATAAAATCCATTTTAATTATCGGTGCCGGTCCCATTGTTATTGGGCAAGCTTGTGAATTTGATTATTCTGGTACGCAAGCAACTCAAGCACTCAAGGAGGAAGGTTATCGCGTCATTCTGGTTAATTCCAATCCTGCCACGATTATGACAGATCCTGAATTAGCGGATGCAACTTATATTGAACCCATCATACCGGAATATGTAGAAGCCATTATCCAAAAAGAAAAGCCCGATGCCATTCTTCCAACTGTTGGTGGACAAACGGCGCTCAATCTCACCATGGCTCTTCACAAATTAGGCATTTTAGAAAAATATAATGTGCAACTTATTGGGGCACAAGTGGACGCTATTGATAAAGCAGAAGATCGGGAACGTTTTAAAGAAGCCATGGACGCCATTGGAATTGATACGGCGCAAGGCGGATTTGTACACTCCTGGAAGGAAGCGGAATCACAGTTACATTTTATGAATTTCCCCATCATTATTCGGCCATCCTTTACCATGGGTGGAACCGGTGGATCCGTGGCTTATAATTTTGATGAATTTCAAGAATTGATCGAAAATGGGTTGAATGCCAGTCCCATTACGGAAGTGTTAATGGAAGAATCATTGCTGGGATGGAAAGAGTTTGAATTGGAGGTTATTCGAGATACGGCGGATAATGCCATCATTATTTGTTCAATTGAAAATATTGACCCCATGGGTGTCCATACAGGCGATTCTGTCACGGTGGCGCCAGCCATGACTTTAACAGATAAAGAATATCAAAAGATGCGGAATTGGGCCATCCTATGTTTGCGGACTATTGGCGTTGAGACAGGCGGCTCTAATGTTCAATTCGCCGTGAATCCTAAAGATGGCCGTATGATAGTAATAGAAATGAATCCACGGGTGAGTCGTTCTTCAGCATTAGCATCCAAAGCCACAGGATTTCCCATAGCGAAAATTGCTGCAAAATTGGCAGTTGGCTATACTTTGGATGAACTCTCTAACGATATTACAGGAAAAACATTAGCCGCTTTTGAGCCGACTATCGATTACATCGTTACAAAAGTTCCTCGTTTTGATTTTGAAAAATTTCCGTCCGCATCAGGACACTTAGGCGTACAAATGCAAAGCGTGGGGGAAGTGATGTCTATCGGGCGCACATTCCGAGAATCCCTGCAAAAAGCATTTCGTTCTTTAGAGGTAGGATTGGATGGGTTAGAACCTAAACCGCCGGCGGAAGGGGATCCGGATCTGAATAGAGCACGATCATTAGATATGTCAACTTTAAGATATGCCACATCTTTTCGATTGTTAAAGGTGCGCCAAGCTTTTTTGGAAGGACAATCCATTGAAAGTGTTCATAAAATAACAGGGATAGATCCCTGGTTCTTATATCAGATAAAATCTTTGGCAGAGATGCGAAACGATTTGGATTTACTCGAATTAAAACGAAATGGTTTTTCTGATAAACAAATTGGACGATATTGGGGAAAATCTGAGACTCAAATCCGAGCATTGCGACAAAAAGAAAAAGTATTTCCATCTTATAAAGTGGTGGATACGTGTGCAGCGGAATTTGAAGCAGAAACACCCTATTGTTATTCTACTTACGATGAAGAAAATGAGATTGAACCTTTAATCGGTAAAAAGGTAATTATTCTTGGAGGAGGTCCCAATCGGATCGGCCAAGGTATCGAATTTGATTATTGCTGTGTTCAGGCTGTTTTTGGGCTGAGAGATCAGGGTTATAAAACGATTATGGTGAATTGTAATCCGGAAACGGTTAGCACTGATTTTGATCTTGTGGATCGGCTTTATTTTGAACCGGTAACCTTTGAAGATGTATTAAACATTGTTGAGTTTGAAAAGCCGGATGGCGTCTTGGTTCAGTTTGGCGGACAAACGCCTTTGAAGATTGCCCAAGCATTATCAGATGCTGGTGTTCCCATTATTGGCACATCTCCTGAGAATATTGATTTAGCTGAAGACCGGGAAAAATTTGGAACCATTCTGGATAAACTCAAAGTTGTTTGTCCCCAATATGGTACCGGCAGAACCCTGGATGAAGTTGTCATTGTTGCAGAAAAAATTGGCTTCCCTGTTTTAGCTCGCCCCAGTTATGTTTTGGGTGGCCGCGCCATGGAAATCGTGTATGCCAAAGAACAATTGATCGATTATATTTCTCGAAATGCAGATGTGACGGAGGGGCATCCAATTTTAATTGACGAATTTTTAGAAGATGCTTTTGAATTTGATGTGGATGCTTTGTGTGATGGTGAGTCTGTTCATATTGGTGCTGTGATGCAACATATTGAAGAAGCGGGGATTCATTCCGGTGATTCCGCATGTGTGTTGCCGCCCTATCGAATTACAACTGAAGCCATGAGTGAGATTATTCGCATCACAAAAGCATTGGCTCTTGAACTCAATGTTATTGGATTAATCAATCTTCAATTCGCCTATAAGGATGGTCAAGTTTATGTTTTGGAAGTAAACCCAAGAGCCAGTCGAACGGTCCCGTTTGTAAGTAAAGCAACAAATGTACCTTTGGCGCGTATTGCTTCTCAACTTGCCACGGGTTCAAAATTGGCTGATATGAATTTAAAACCATGGGATGATATAAATCATGTGGCAGTCAAAGAAGCTGTACTGCCTTTCAATAAATTTCCGGAAGAATCCATTTTTCTGAGTCCTGAAATGAAATCCACAGGCGAGGTCATGGGCATATCAAATTCTCTCGGTGAATCTTTTCGCCGTGCATCCATCAGCGCAGGGAATATGATTCCGAATGAGGGGACTGTGTTTCTTTCGGTCAATAATTCGGATAAGTTGGATGTGATTCCAATTGCCAGGGATCTCCATGAAATAGGGTTCAACTTGGTGGCAACATCTGGGACTGCCAGAGAATTAAGACAAAATGGATTGCAAGTTGATTCCATTTTTAAAGTAGGAGAAGGGCGTCCCAATATTGTAGATGGAATAAAAAATGGTGAAATTGATTTGGTGATTAATACACCCATGGGCGCTCAGGCCAGATACGATGAAGAATCTATTGGAAGAACTTGTATTCAAAAAGGAATCGTGGCAATTACAACCTTATCCGGTGCTGAAGCAGCTGTCAGGGCGATTCGACGGGCTCATTTGAAAATAGAAGTGAAATCAATTCAAGAATATCATTTTTAAACTTCCTGTTTGCTTATTGTAAAATAATTTGATAGTATTTTTGTTACTATCTGCCCCATTTAAGACAAGACAACTCATAAAAACCCAAATGACAGACGACCACTCACCAGATCATACACAGGATTCGGATGTATCATCGAATGAATTAGATGGTGTCATCCATGCTAATAAAAGCCTATTTGATAAGCTAAACCAACTCCCAGAGATTGAGGCGCTTAGTTCCATTTCAATTGAAGAAGAGGAAGCGGAGGAAAAAGGGCCATCATCTCATTGGGTTACGGATACTATTCAAAAGTTTAAAGACTTTTATAGCGGAAATGAACTTGTTCGATATGCTGCTTGGGCTTCCGTTCTTATTTTGATTTCTACAACAGCATTAACTATCATTGAATATGATATGTTTAAAGAAAGTGTTACGGGCCATGTGGGTGACACATTTGTTTTTGGGGGAGATGAACCCAATTGGTTGGACACTTTTTTCCATACTTTTTGGTGGTCAATTGTTACATTTACAACAGTGGGCTATGGGGATGTTAGTCCGGTAACCCATTTGGGAAAATTTCTCACCATAATCATAATGCTTTTAAATTTTGGCGTCGTCACATTACTTGGCGGGGCTGTTGCATCCGTATTGGTTGCACA
>JABHAX010000032.1 GCA_018674095.1 Fidelibacterota bacterium | reverse complement strand
TATCTTTTTGATCCACTGGATCCCTTTTCGCTTTCTTCAAGCAAATTCAGTTCTCACCAAGCGAAACCTGTGGCTATTGAAGGCGACAATCTTTGGGTTGGAACCATGAATGGTTTAAATAAAACAAACCAAAAAACCAATCAGGCCAAAAGGCTGTATAGTAAAAAAACAAATTATGTAAAAAGCGATACAATTACAGCCGTACTTTTTATTAATGATGTTCTTTTTGTTGGTACAACCGAGGGCCTGGGTTTATATACCGAAACAAATAATAAGCTGGCCGAAACAACCCAACTTGGTGAATTTGAATCACAGCACATTTTAAACTTGTTTTATATTAAAGAAACAAATTCTGTTGGGATTGTTTCTAAAAAAAACATAGGTGTTTTTGAAAAAAACGCTTTCACAAAAACGAAAACCACCAATACCCAATTAAGCCGCGTTAATGATTTGGGTTCCGGGCAATACTTGCTGTATTCACCCACAAGTAAAAACGCCATTTTTCTTTCGGTGGATACTGATATTGATGACGTGTATCAAATAAACAAAATAGAATTACCAATAGCAACAATAGACATCTTTGTGGACAGTGAGGGTGGTGTCTGGTTGGTTGGTGAAGATGGCGCGGTCCGGGCAAGCAATATTAAAACCTCGGCAACATTTACATCCGCTCCAGAAATAAAAGAAAATTCTTTTGGTCGGTTTGAACAAAAAATCTACACGTTAAGTCGGGGGGGAATTATGCGCCACAGCCCTGGTGCTGACCCAACACAAACAAATATCATCCGAACAAAAAGAATCCAAAACAATAAAGGGTTGTACGTATGGAAAGAGAATTATAAATATGTTTATGATAAAGAACTATATGAACTTGTTGATGATGCGCCAGAGAAGTTATTGGCCACATTTGATTTTCCCATAGATGGAATAATAGCGAATGATAAGTCAATTTTTTTATCGCTAAAGAATAGTGGCATTGTTCATATTGACCGTATTAAAAACAGAATAACAGACTATAGAAAAAATAGACTACTATCCAGAAAACTCCCAACTGGCGCAGCGTCACTTTTTTTGGATGGGGAAACTCTCTGGCTTGGCAGCGAAGAAAGCGGGCTATATGAAGTTGATGTTTCAAACCCGGAAAACCCTCGGCTTATTACGCACCACACTACAATCAAATCAAACCCAAAATCATTTTCTTCCAATTCGGTTTCGTGCATTATTATGCATAGAGGAAAAATGTTTATAGGCACAAATGGCGACGGTGTTTTTGTTTATGGAAAGAAAGGTGATTTTGACAAATGGACAATTAATGATGGTTTACCAAGTAATAATATTATTTCAGTCGTAGGAGCAACCGACACAACAACATGGGTTTTAACAAATGGTGGTCTTGTTCTGTTTAATCAGAAAGAGAGCACCGCAAAACAAATTGGAAGCAAAGAGGAACTCTCATCGTTTATACATCGCCCAGAAGCCTTGGTTTCTCAGCCCAACAATAATATTGCGGTCGTTGCGAATGGAGGATATTACCTTGTAAACCTAGGCGATGTTTATGAAAACGACCACGAAAGCACTGCTTTAATTGAGTCTGTTTTTCTCATTGATAAAAATAATAATAGCATCTTAGTTCCGGAGAATGACGTTCGCTCAACTTACAAAACACCCACCCTAAGATTTAACTTAACAGCCCCATCTTTATACAAAGCAGACGAAACAACATTTTCATATTTTATTGAGGGTTATCATGATGATTGGGTGGAAAATGGACAGAGGCGGTATGTTGAAATTCAAGGGTTAAATCAAGGGGCGTATACGTTATTTGTAAAGGCACATAACAACGAAGGATACGAAAGTAAAAATACCGCTCAAATCAATTTTCAAATAATTCCACCTCCCTGGAAAACGTGGTGGGCTTACCTTATATATGTTACAACAACACTTGCCGTGATTGCTTATTATGTTAAATATCAAAAAGAAACTCAGGCAAAAGCATCAGAAGAAAAAAGAAAAGAAACAGAGCTGGAAGAAGCTCGCCAGTTCCAGCTGGATATGCTCCCCAAAGAAATACCAGACGTTCTAGATTTAGAGATAGCAGCCACCATTCAAACCGCATCGGAAGTGGGTGGTGATTATTATGATTTTTTCCCACAGAAGAATGGTGAAAGTTTATATGTAGCTGTTGGTGACGCCACAGGCCACGGCATGACCGCCGGTATGATGGTAAGTATCACTAAAGCAGGATTGTATGGGATTCCGTCT
>JABHAX010000031.1 GCA_018674095.1 Fidelibacterota bacterium | reverse complement strand
TTGATACCTCAAATTACGTAGCAAATTTCCGGTCTTCAATTAGAATGATGGACAATAATTGAAAATATTTTTTTAAAGAATTTTTCAAGTATGATTTGTATTGAATTGCTCTGTTTAATTACCTTAAAAGATTAGTATGTTTTCGCATTGAAATTCGGAACAATTTTCTATTTTATTTGTTCAGTACCCATAGGATATGGCCAAATCAAAATTAATCTATTCAACTGACCCTTCTATTTCTTTAATAGACGATATAGAAAGAGTCAATCCTGTTGAAGCATCACAACAACGGGTGAGAATTCATTTGGATCGGAAAGGTGGTGGGAAAATTGTTTCAGTTGTAAAAGGGTTACAGGAATCTACCGAGATTATGAATTCATTAGCTAAAATGCTAAAAAAGGGATGCGGTGTTGGTGGAGCCGTGAAAAATAGTGAAATATTAATCCAGGGAAATCATCGTGAAAAAATTCGAAACTTATTATCAATAAAAGGATATGTTGTCAAACTAAGTGGCGGCTAATAAACAATGAAAACAATCTTAAAATTTGCAATTCCTTCTATTATGATGGCAATGATGGTGGGAGCGTGTTCAGAAGCATCGGGTCGAGGAACCATAACAATGGTTCTTTCAGGAAGTGTTCATGGTCAATTAGATCCATGTGGCTGAAAAAAGAATCCACTGGGCGGTCTGTCCAGACGATTTGTCAAAATAAATGAATTACGAGAATCCGGGATTGATCCTTTAATTTTAGATGCAGGTGATTTATTTTTTAGTACGAAAAATATAAATCAAACCAATAAGAAATCTGAAATTTATCGCGCGGGAGCAATTATAGAAGGGTATGAAAAAATTGGGTGTGATGCAATTAATGTCGGACATTATGAAACTTTAAATGGTCTAACTTTTCTTAAAGATGTGGATAGTAAAACTGACATACCTTTTTTATCGGCGAATCTTCGAGACAGCAAATCTAATGACTTAATTTTCGATCCATTTCTAATTGTTGAAAAAGATGGACTCAGGGTTGGCATTATTGGTGTTACGGATAAACTTCCCGATACGAGTAAATCTATGACTGCCGATAATTATATCGAAGCGGGACAAAAGTATATTAATGAAATTGAAAGGAAAACAGATCTAATTGTCATGATGGTAAATAGTGATCGGGGTACCCATGATGATTTGCCAGATCATTTTAAAAAAGCAGATTTTATTTTTACAAGTGGAAGTACAAATTTGACTCGGAATTCTTCAAAAAGCCAAGATGATGATCCCTTTTTATTTTCTTGTGGTAAACAAGGTAAATATCTTTGTGTTTTAAATATTAAACTTGAAGATGATAGAAAACCTTTCGTAAACATACTAACTCATGAAAAAAATATTAAATCAATACAGAAACGTTTTGAGCGTCTTCAAAAAAAGGATCCAGATAAAACGTTAAATGAAATATATACTGGTCAAGAAAATGTTTTGAAACTTATTGAGCAGAATCGAGCTAAACTAAAAACGTCTGAAGATTTACTAGCAAATGCTATTAATACTATCAAGTTTGAAACAATCGCACTCAATAGAAAAATACAAGACAATCCTGAAATATTAGCTTTTGTTGATGAATCGTTGGCTAGGTGTATTTCACTAAAACCGAAATCGTCAAAACCTTTCCCAAAAAATATCGGTAAAAAGGAAGGACCATTAAAATCTAAATTGACCAATAGTCATGAAGGTCACGATCATTAATAGTATTTAAGTCGTTTTATTTGAATGGACACTAAAAAACAAATCATCATTTATTTAGGTTTCTCAATTTTCTGTGGAATTGCTTCGAATGGAATAGAATCAAGTCCAATCCCTTGGATAAACCAGCCCATAGAACTTGTAAGTAATAAGGAAGATTTAATCTCCCTATTTGTTGATCCGCAAATTCGAGAAATTGATCTTGAAATGGCAAAATCTCTTCATAAAACCGGATTATTGTTTGTAGATGCTCGAGCAGAAGAATATTTAACGAATGGGATTATACCGGGCGCAATTGGAAATGATGATGTAGGTTTACTCTCAGAGCAAATTGAATTTCTTATCGGTTTTGATAAAGGGTTTGTGGTCTATTGCAGTGATGATGATTGTGGTTCAAGTGAAGAATTAGCATATGAATTACAAGAAATAGGTTTTATGAATATTCTGGTTTTTAAAGGTGGTTGGAAATCCTGGACTGAAGCAGGCTTTGAGATTGAAACTCATGAATAAATTATATCCGTGGATTCTTTTGTTAATTCGATTTCTTTTGGGTGTGATTTTTATTTATGCAAGTCTTGATAAGATTATTGATCCGGGGGAATTTGCAAGGGCTATAGGGAACTATCATATTATTCCATTTGGTTTGGAGAATTTGATTGCATTAGTTATTCCTTGGTTAGAATTATTTATTGGGATTGGTTTAATCTCAGGAATTATGGTTGATGGTGCTTCTGCAATTAGCGGTGGATTAATGGCGATTTTCATTTTGCTTATTTTGCAGGCGACACTTCGAGGATTTAATATTGAATGTGGATGTGGGTTAAAAGAAGGTGAGATGGTGGGATGGAGTAAAATATTGGAGAATAT
>JABHAX010000030.1 GCA_018674095.1 Fidelibacterota bacterium | reverse complement strand
TTTTTCTTTTAGCCAATGGACATCCCATACAAGTAATTATAAAATACGAGTGGATGGTGAAACACACTTTTTCGTTTTCGTCCGAATCTGCAGGAAAAGTAGTTGTAATGGGTGGATTTAATGATTGGTCACGAACCGCACTTCCTTTGGAAAAGGTTGGAACTTTATTCTCCCAAACCATATTTATGGAGCCCAAAAAACACGAATATAAATTCGTGGTAGATGGAGTTGAAGAAATTGACCCATCCAATCCGGTTTTTATCTCGAATAATATTGGTGGATGGAATTCAATCCTGGATTTAAGTCATCAAACTCAAACAAAATCAGGACAATTGATAAAAAATTCTCAGAATGGGAATTGGTTAACTTTCGATTATGTTCCACCAAAAGATGGTGCAATACCACAAGAATGGATTGTATTATTAAATAATTCTAAACTTCACGCAGATATTGTGGATCCATTACCGAATGGTGGAATAAAGGTGAACATTGCAGGCGTGGACAAAGGATTATTGAGAATAGTTGGGATAGATATAAGTGGACGTCTAATTCCAGAAAATCAGACCATCATAAAAAATGGGAAACCCCTATCTACCGAGTCTGACGATTGGCATTTTTCAATTATTTATAATATTTTGGTCGATCGGTTTTTAGATGGAGATCCATCAAATAATAAACCAATCTATGATCCAAAATTGCCTGAATTGGCGAATTTCATGGGCGGCGATTTTTCGGGTATTCAACAGAAATTAGATGATGGATATTTTGAAGATTTAGGCGTGAACACTTTATGGATTTCACCTATCCAAAAACAACCGGACAGCAGTTGGGTTGAATGGGTTTTACCCAATCGTACTTTTTCTGGTTATCATGGTTATTGGCCTATTGAGCCAAAAGAAATTGAGCCTAGGTTTGGGAATCGCGAAGAGTTTAAAACTATAATTAAAACATCTCATAAATCCGAAACTAAAGTTATATTAGATTTTGTGTCCAATCACGTTCATCAAAACCATCCATATTTCATGGAACATAGAGAATGGTTCGGAAATGTGAAACTTCCCGATGGTAGAATAAATATTCGTCAATGGGATGGAGATACACGCCTTACAACATGGTTTGATGAATTCATTCCGTCTTTTGATTTCCCATCTGCTCCCGAAGCTTCAAATCAAGTTGTTGATGATGCAATGTGGTGGATGAAGGAATATGATTTGGATGGATTTCGCCAAGATGCGGTAAAGCATGTTCCACATTCTTTTTGGCAACAATTAACCCAAACGGCAAAATCCCAATTTCCAGAAAAATCTATTTATCAAATTGGAGAAACATTTGGGTCGGATGATTTAATTGGTTCTTACGTGAATCCAGCAGAATTGGATGCTCAATTCAATTTCGGTATTTATTTCAATGCGCGAGGTCCATTTAGTTCTGATGAAGCAAATTTTTCCGATTTAGGGCGAATTATAGAAGAAAATAGAAACGCTTTTGGTTCGATCCATTTGATGGGAAATATTACCAGCAGTCATGATCAATTCCGTTTTGCAGGATATGCGGATGGACAAATGAATTTTGGTGATAATGGAACTGCACGATCCTTTGATAATCCTGTGGGGGAAATTCTCCACAAATCTACCTATTCAAAATTGGCGAATTTCCATGCGTTTAATATAAGTCAGCCGGGGATTCCAATTATTTATTATGGCGAGGAGATTGCCATGATGGGTGAAGGAGACCCTGGGAATCGCCGTATGATGCGATTTAATCTCAGCGGAAATGAAAAAGAATTAAAAAGAACATATTCAAAATTGAATCGTTTTCGGCAGAATAATTCCAGTCTCGCATTGGGAGATCAAATAATTTTATTAAGTGATGGCCCAATTCTTGCCACACTGAAATGCTACTTTGATGAAAAGATTTTGCTTGTGATAAATAACGGACCAAACTCAAAAAATGTTGAAATAAAACTTCCTGTGGAAATTCATGAATTATTGAAGATAGGAGAGGAAATTAGGATTCCAATAAAAACTAATAATGTTATCATTAAATCAGATCCTTATTCTTTTCAATTTTTTCATGCATTATAAATAAAGATTTAATTGACAACTAATTCAGAATTATTCCATCCAATAGAGAATTGGATAGGGAAGATGGTTCTTTAGAGTTAGTTCCTACAAGTAATGTTGCCGCGTTACTTTTCCCTTCCCGATATTCTTCTTATTTTAATTGATAAACGTGATCCATCCGAACCTCATCTAACAGCACATCATAACCAATACATCTTCCTTTATAGGTGACGGTTTCTCCAATGATTGGATTCAATTTCATATCACCGTCAGGCGCACAGATTAATTTGTGATTCAGAATGACGAGGAGAGAATCCATCCCTGTAATTGTTCCGGTTACGTGTACAACTTGGAACAATAGCTCTTTTGCAGCATCCATCTGAAATCGCCAAATTAAGTCATTTGCATTAGTCGTTAAAACGGGTTCCTTGGTTTCATAATTCACTTTAATAGATTGGGTATAGTAATATATTGCCCCCAATGCGATAATGGGAATAATGGATCGAACAATCTTCCAATTCATTTCTCTACGTGTCATCATGATACATTAAATTTAATGGATGCTAAGGTGTAAATTGCATCCTAAAGAAGAGAAAAAAATTTGAAAAAAATATTTAATCTATTATTATTATGCCTAATCCCAATTTCAGCTTGTGTGAAAAATATTGAGCCAGAAATTGAAGATAGTACTGTGGATTGTTCTATTTTGGAAACCTACTACACAGACCATGTGGCACCCATTCTTTTAGCCAATTGTATCAATTATGGTTGTCATACGAGTACAAACCTGTCCGGTCAATTGGATTTATCGATTTATACCTCAGTAAAAACCAGATTACCCTCCATATTGGATCTAGTGAATCGAGAACAGGGTTCATTCGGATTTATGCCTATGGGAAAACCTAAATTATCAGATGCTAACTTAGATTCACTTTATTCATTTTCTCAAATGGAGTGTGACGAGTGAAAGTTGTTTCAATCTCAAATCTTTTAACCAACTCTCTAGTCTTTAACCGCAGAAGATTTAGCTTAGGACTGCTAATCCTAATCTTATCTCAACCTCTCACCGCAAAGGATATTTATTTCACAAGGTCTGGAACCATTTCCTTTTTTTCAACCGCAATAATAGAGGACATTGAAGCATATAATAAGCAAGTAACTTGTGTGTTAGACAAGGAAAATGGGAGTGTCGCATTTCAGGTACCCATCCTTGGGTTTATTTTTGAGAATGCTCTCATGCAGGAACATTTTAATGAAAATTATTTGGAATCAGAAAAATTTCCCACAGCCATTTTTAAGGGAAAA
>JABHAX010000249.1 GCA_018674095.1 Fidelibacterota bacterium | reverse complement strand
TGAAACGGGTCACCAACCATCCCTTCCCCAATATGCCAATGGATTTTTGGTTTATTCTTTCTCAAGAAAAGTTTTAAATTTTTAGAAATCACTGACCGCCCAAAAGTCATAAGAAAATCAGGTTTTAAATCTTTTGTGAATTTTGTGCTTTTTGCCGTGCCTGCCGGCAGGCTGGTGGCTAAACAATTTTTAAAGAGTAAATCAGATGAATATATCACACCATCCACCCCATGAAGATTTGAGATTATATCGCCCACTACAGTCACATCCAATTTATTGAGCCATTCAACCAATTTAGGATTCGGCTCCATTTGCCCACCCAAAACGATCACTTTCTCCGATGATTCTAAAATAGATTCAAACTCGTAAATAATTTCTTCAGAAACACTTTTAATTGTTTTTCTCTGTGTTCTCTGCGTCTCTGGGGTAAAACTAATATCTTCTAACGATTTCGGATAAAATGGCTCAACTATTGGAATATTCAAATGCACCGGTCCTTGTCCACCATCCAATGCCATATTCAATGCTATTTCGGATACATCCGTGTTTTCTTTATCATAGACAAAACTACCTTTCACATGATCCACATAAAGATTATTCTGGCGAATGGTCTGCCCATCCCATTGATCAATCCATTCTGATGGTCGATCCGCTGTAAGTATAATCAAGGGCACTTGCTGGTAAAATGCTTCCGTAACTGCCGGAGCAAAATTCTGCGCCGCTGTTCCTGATGTACAAACCAATACGACTGGCTTTCCCGATTGTTGAGCTAAACCCAATCCCACAAATCCAGCCGATCGCTCATCCGTGACAGAAATAGTTTCAATATCCGGATGCATTCCAAATCCAATGAGCAAAGGCGCGCAGCGAGATCCCGGACAAACCACCGCTTTTTCCACGCCGAACTCGACGCAGAGCATCACCAAATCGTAAATATGCTGAGTGTTTTTTAAAACCACAGAATTCACATAATCTCCCATTTAGTTCCCCGTGTCTCTGTATCTCCGTGGTAAAGAGCTCCCATACATCACATCCAATAATGTCTCACATTTCAACGCTGTTTCTTCCCATTCCTTTTCCGGAATCGATTCATGGGTAATCCCTGCACCGGCATAAAGCACAGCTCTCGTCCGAAGAATTTGCATACATCGGAGATTCACATAAAGCCGCGAAATACCATCCATATTTACCGGTCCTAAATAACCGCTGTAAAATTCACGATTCAAATGTTCGTTGGCTGCAATAAATCGAAGTGCAGAAAATTTTGGCATACCGCAAACGGCCGATGTGGGATGAAGTAAATGAAGCATCACCGTACCCAATTCAGGAAAGTGCAGTTTTTCCAAATCCACGGAATATTCAGTTTTTAAATGGATCATATTTCCGGCACGAACAGACCGGGGTCCCGTTTCTGTGAATTCCCGCAATCGAATGGTCTTGAATTGTTCAATGATGTAGCGACTAACCATGGCCTGTTCTTCAATCTCTTTCTGGTTCCATGCCGCTTCAGATAATTCTTTGTCTAATGGAAAGGGTTGAGTTCCTGCAACAGATACTGTTCTGAAATGCCGAGAAGAAGAATCAATCAATAGTTCGGGTGTAGCACCCATCCACGTCCCTTTTCCTTGAATCGAAACCAAGCTAACAAACGCATCGGGGTACGCTTTTTCCAATCGATAAAATTGATCAATTATATTGAAATTTTCTGAAAGGGGTTCGTCATATGTACGGGCAGACACTACCTTATCAAATTCACCTTCACTTATGGCAGAAATTCCCTTTTCCACCATATTAATAAAGTGACCTTTTTCTCCAGAAATTTCCGTATCAGGCCGTGCATTTAAATGAAATAAAGTTTTCCCTGTATCTTTATGTTCCCGTGGTTCACCTTTTTCTATCTCCCAATTTCCATCATATGTTTTCCATCCATACAAATCCGCTTTTAGAAACAGCGTCTCATTCCCTTCCGGGTTCATAAACGGACTCACCACAAATCCCATTTCAGTTGTCTGAAGATCAATCCTTCCTTTTGCCGGTTCTGGAGATGAATCACCTAAGAAGTAGATCGTTGATTCTCTTGGACACCGCCAAACGGCAACAGAGCCATTTTCAGCCATCACCCCGGACCAAAGACTGTTTAGAGAAATTTGTTGTTCTGATATTGTTTTAATTTTCATTTTAAATGATGTTAAGGTTTTAAAGTGTTTGAGTGTTCAATTCCATAAACACATGAACACTTTTCTACTTTAACGCTTTCTATTTTTTATCAATCACAGCCAAAGTTAACCGACTCACAGCCACCAATTTCCCATCATCATTCTTAATCTCAATATTCCACACATGGATTTTTCTCCCAATCTTTATGGGCGTTGCCTTTCCAAAAACCCATCCACCTCGTGCGCTTCGTAAATGATTACAATTGATTTCTACGCCCACAACAGTTTGAGTCTCTCGATTAACCTGCATTCCCCCAGCAATACTCCCTAATGATTCTGCCAAAACAGCCGATGCGCCGCCATGAAGTAATCCAAAGGGCTGTATTGTTCGCTCATCAACGGGCATTTTACCACAGATATAATCCGACCCAATATCAGTAATTTCTATCCCCAATACACCCGTTATAGTATTCTTCTGAAATTCATTTATTTTTTGTAGTGCTTCATTTATATTCATAATCTTTTAGGTGTTTCCGTGTTAAAGTGTTCGAGCGTTTCTACATTAAAGTATTCAAATTCATAAATGCTTGAAAGTATGATTTCATTTTATCTTTTTGTGCATTTTGCATCTTTTGTGGCAATCTTTATTTTTGACCGATATAAAGTGTACAAACCCCAAATGTCAGGGGAATTGCTTTACAATTTTTCAAGCCCATAGATTCCATTAGTTTCAGGAATTCTCGACGAGTTGGAAAATTCATAATGGAGTCCGCTAAATATTCATATGCAGCAGGATTTTTTGTAAACCATTTTGCCAGTTTTGGTAAAATGCCATTAAGATAAAAGCTGTAAATACTCCTCCAAAACCCCGGCTCCGGCGTAGTGAGTTCCAAAACCATCACTTGTCCTTCTGGAATAATAATACGCTTCATTTCTGACAACACTTTTTCTTTATCTGGAATATTCCGTATCCCAAACGCAATAGCTGTTACATCAAAGAAATTGTCTTTGTATTCAATGTTTGTGGCATCTCCCCACTTTAATTCAACGCGATTATTTAAGTTTTGGGTATCTACTTTTTTCAATCCATTATTCACCATTTCTTGGACAAAATCCACGCCAACCACTTTTACATCGGGATAGGAATTGGCACAATCCAAAGCGAGATCACCCGTTCCCGTTGCCACATCTAAAAATCGGTGAGTATTGAAAAATAGCATTTCTGATACAGTTCGCTTCCGCCAGGCCACATCCCTCCGGCCGGATAATACCCGATTCAAAAAATCATACTTATCCGTCACGGATGCAAATATATCTTTCACGATTCCTATGCGTTGATCGTCATTCATCTCCTGAACGGATGGGTATTCTTTATTTTGTTTTTTATTCATTTTAAAATTCTTTGCGACTCTGCGTCTTTGCGACTCAGCGTCTTTGCGTTTCACGAAAGTCCCTTTGTAAATAATGTTGTTATCCCTTTCACCCACTCATCTCTATTAAACTGGTTTGCATCTCCTTGGGATATTGCTTCGTGGTAATCTTTCAAGAAACGATTCAGAACTGAATCCAAGAAAAAGACGGCTTGTCCTTGATTCAGATTGGGATCTAATTCAGATTGATCCATGGCATCTTGAATAATTTCTCCTAAATAATCATTGGATAATTTTTGGAGTTCCGAAACTATTTTTTTACGATTGGGAGAATCTGCGGAATAAATGAGCCGAAAATAAATTTTTGCTAACCGTGGATGTTCTATAATAAACTGTACACCGGAATCCACAATTTTTGATAAACGTTTTTCAAAAGGAAGATCAACTGTTTCATCCCGAACTTTTCGGAGATAGGATTTCACTTCTCCCAAAGCCAATTTATAAATATGGTCATAAAGAAGACTTTTTGTTTTAAAATAATTAAAGAGCGATCCCTTTGAAATCCCCGCCTGATTAACAACCGTATTCATGGATGCAGTTTCATAATCCTTTTCTGCAAATTCAGAAATGGAAGCATTCACTATCCGTGACTGTTTCTCTTCAGGTAATTGTTCAAATTTGTTATTGAGTGAAATCATAATTAATTATATAATGACCGGGTGGTCAATTTAGGAGTATAATATTGCAACATGCTACAATTCACTAAATTAATTATAATTTAAATTGGATAGAAGATAGGACGACTGGGCGCCGCATCCAGTCCCCAGTTTGGGATCTGAATTTGAAGAAATCCTAAGCCATCTTGAACGGAATCAGGAATAAAAAGTAATTCAGAAATTGTTTTTCCAATTTCAAAAAAACGATAATGATTTCCTAATTGTCCACCATCGTCGGCTTTATCGATAGATGGTAAATCCACCAATAAGTGCTTAATCCCTTTTTCTATGATAAACTTGATAGCTTCGTGCGTAAAAAATGGTGCAGGATTCTTATCATAATCCCAATTTAATTTGGCGGTATCATTCAACAACGTCCTAATAATTAGAGTGTCGGTTTTGTTTATTATTTTTCCAATGATTGATTCTTTTGAAATCACAAAATCTTTTTCGCATTCAACATGATAAGATTCTTTTACATTCGATTTTTGAACCGGTTTAACCGTAATTAATTGGGAAAATAAAAATCCTTTCGGACAAACATCTGTGATTATTGTATCGGATTTGTCGATATGACCAATACATTCTGTGTGGGTCCCGGTGCAATGGATATTCAACGATGCAATTTTAACGTTGCAACTTCCTCCCCGATTTAAATCCCCAACAAATTCACCAATTTCTACCGGGTGTACAGATGGTGCCGATGCACTATAAAATGTTGGATAATTCCCATCAAACCTATTTGGGATAGATAGATCAATTCCGGAATTCAAATCAATAGTATGATCTTGACCAGAATGATTTATGTTTATTTTCAAATTAGTTCAAGTTTTCCCGAATCAACTTTTCAACTTCACCATCTTCAGGAAATCGATTTAATCCTTTTTTTGAAAAAATTAGATCACTATTCAGACTAACTTCAAAAACACCTCCACCACTAGAAATAAGTTTGATTTCAATATCTTCAAATTTAGATTTTAATTCAGCTTCCAAACTGGAAGCACGAGGCAGGTAGTTTCACATACTACAATATTCAATAGATACTTTCAATTTTTAGTCTCCAGTTTTAACTTTTTCAAACAATTCCAATATATCCATCGGATGCGAATTCAAATTCACATTTTCAATGATATGAATCAAGATTCCCTTTTCATCAATTAGAAACGTCTTTCGAGATGCAAACAAAAAATTGTTAACACCATATTTCTTTCCAACAACTCTATTTTTATCCGACAAAAAGTTAAAAGGGATTCTGAACTTTTCTTTAAAACCAATAAGTGCTTTTTTAGAATCAAAACTGATTCCCACAACTTCTATATCTAATTCATTATATTTTTCAGATTCATCCCGGAATCCGCATGCTTGTTTAGTTCAGCCTGGGGTAAATGCCTTCGGGAAAAAATATACTACTAATCTTTTTTCTTTATAATCGACCAATGAACGCAAATTGCCATCTTGATCTTCTAATGAAAAATTGGGAGCTGACTCTCCAATCACTGGTAATTTTCCGAATAAGGGCATAATAAAAATTCCTGCTATAATAAGTTTACTCATAAAATAAGATCAATGACTGCAACGTAATGGCTGGCACATCCGCCGATTACAAAAAGATGCCAAATAGCATGATTGTACGGCAATTTTTCCCAAAGATAGAAAATAATTCCAAGCATATAAAATCCACCACCAACCACAATAAATAAAAGTGAAAATTCAGGAATCTTTTCCATCATTTCCTGAATTGCAATCAAACACAACCATCCCATCAAAACATATAAAAGCACAAACGGTTTTATCATACGATTCTTGAAATAGAACTTTAAACAAATACCCGTGATTGCCAAAGCCCAAACAACAGATAAAATCGACCAACCCCAAACCCCTCTCATACTAACAAGGCAAAAAGGTGCATAAGATCCAGCAATGAGTAGGAAAATAGCAGATTGATCAATTGTTTGAAATATTCTTTTCCATTTCGGTGTTCGAATGGTATGGTAAATTGTGGATGCCAAAAACACAATCAACATGGTAATTCCAAATAATCCAAAACTAACCTGTTCCCATATTCCACCTTTATTGAAAGCAAAATACAGTAAATAACCTAAGCCTATAGCGCTGGCAATCGCACCAAGCCCATGGGTCACCAAATTAGCAATCTCTTCTTTATCCCACTGTAATTGTTGATTTATTTTCATAATGTAAGTGTATAAACTAATCAGGCAAACAACAGAATGGTATTAAATTTTATCTTATGAATTCTTCAAATATTCAATCAGTCGCAAAACGAGTAATTGAGATTGAGGCTGAGGCAGTTTCTCTCATGGGAAATCGTATCGACGCCAAATTTGAATCAGCGGTTCAGTCAATTTTACAATGTTCAGGACGCCTGATTGTTTCAGGAATGGGGAAATCGGGACTCATTTCGCAAAAGATTGCCTCTACAATGGCATCCACCGGAACGCCCTCTCATTTTGTTCATCCCGCTGAGGCTACCCATGGCGATTTAGGCATGATTACTAAAGAAGACATTGTGCTCATTGTTTCCAATAGCGGTGAAACTATGGAACTCATTCAAATTCTTCCCACTCTTCGCAAAAAAGGCATAACTATCATCGGAATGATTGGACGGCAAAATTCCACTTTATCCAAACGATCTGATATTTATTTGGACACTTCTGTAGAAAAAGAGGCCTGTACTTTGGATTTAGCACCCACCGCCAGCACCACAGCAACTTTGGCCATGGGTGATGCTTTAGCAGTTTCTCTTTTGGAAATCCGTGGATTTAATAAAGAAGATTTTGCCGAGCTCCACCCCGGTGGTCGGTTAGGAAAACGACTTTTGTTAACCTTAGACCAATTGGTCCATTCTGGCGATTATATTCCATTTGTGCTTCAATCCGCAAGTATTAAAGAAGCGCTTCTTGTAATTTCTGAAAAAGGCTTGGGCATGACAGGTGTTTTGAATAAAAAGGATGAAATGGTTGGCATTATTACAGACGGAGATATTCGTCGTGGATTGGAAAATAGCGGGAATGATCTTTTTGATCAAACTGCAGAATTTCTAATGTCAAAAAATCCTAAGTCAGTCACTGCTGATACTTTAGCGATTTCCGCATTGGAACTCATGGAAAAACATTCCATCACAAGTTTATTTGTTTATTCGGATTCGACATTAAAAAGACCAGACGGGATTGTTCACATTCACGATATTCTTAAATCGGGCGTTCAATAGAGTTGGTGCAAAGTAATTGACGAATCTGTGAACTGAAACTGGTGATTTTTTCATAGCGCGATTGACTAATTAAGGGAAGTCCCCATTTCAATTATTGATTAAGTGAAGTCCACCGACTTCACGAGAAATAGAAAGCTAAAATAACAAAGAAAACTGCATTTCTGATTTCACCCAATTAAAACTCATTTCTATTCTCTCATTTAAATAAGCTTGGGAAAATCCCATCCCAAAGGCTGTTCCCAGGCTGGCACCAAAAATCACATCACTGAAATAATGTTTATTATCCTGCATCCGATTCATAGCAACAATTGTAGCGATTCCATAAGCAGGAACTCCCATCTTCCATCCATACAATTCTTTAAATATGGTTGCGGTAGCAAAACTATGTGAAACATGCCCTGATGGAAAAGATCGATGATTTGAGCCGTTAGGTCTTTCTCTTCTGAAAATTTCCTTCATTAAAACTGTTGTTACTCCATTGGCACCAAGGGTTGCAAATGCATATTCAAATTGACGAAGAGATTGGTTTCTCTGGGATGTAATTGCTGATGCTGCTAAAACAATAATCCCTGAATATAAATTTCCGTAGGTGTCACCAAATCTATTTAACTCTTCAGGCAAGGGTTGATTTTCTAAAAACCATTTTTGCATTTTAGCATCAAATTGATGTGCGACAATTGCACCCAATCCACCTGAAATTAGGACAGCTCTACCTGGTGATTTAAAGAATGTATAATGTGCACCTTTTAACCCAAGATGAAAATTCCTGTTTACGAATCCATTATCCTGCCCAAATAGAGCAGTGATAAGGGTAATAAAAATAATATATCTTGTTTTCATTTATTGTTTTTGTTGCGATGAGAGATATTAAATTGAGTTATGAGAATATTAAAAATAAGGAAACTCATGCAACGAACAATTTTATTTTTTACTTATCTTTTTATGGTTGGATGTTCCAAAGAACCTGTGAATATTTATGAATCTGAAGAATTCAAAAAAATATCTCCTAAAGATTTAGTTGTGGGTGAATCCGTATGGGTTACCACCTGTTTTCGATGCCACATGTATGGTTCCATGGGTGGCGCTTCCGTGCTAGATAAAGTCCATTTTGACAAACTTGCAGCAAAGGGTTTCGACCATATATATAGCAGTGTTTTAAATGGTTTGGCAGGTGAAAAAGGTGTAATGCCACCCAAAGGATCCTGTTATTCCTGCTCGGAAGATGAATTAAAAAAAGCTGTTTATTATATTTTTAATTTGGCACAAATAGTCCAAGAAGCTGAAATCATTAATCAATCTGTTGGAGAAGAAAATTCCTATTAGGGTGAAAGCGTGGATCCTTCCATAGAATCTTTCAATTTTCGTGCAACAGTAAGAAACGTTTCCACATCCATTTCTTTTAAATAGACTGCCCCATGTACTGCCCGAAGGTGAGGGTTTTTATTCTGATACCAATAGTCCCGACCTAGCATTAATTGCAAATCCTGGTGCTGTTCCACCCAGATCTTTTGGGAAAGGTCACAAAAAGGGCCGTCCAATTCAAAACTGGGGAAAGATGCATCCCGTTGACTTAAGTAGCAATTCATAAAAGTGGATTGAATGATCGCCATGGAATTCAAAGTTACAGGAATGATCAGATCCGCTTCAGCAAGATCAAACCGATACCAGACATTTCGATATCCCCAAATCCGTAAATGAGATAAATCTGTTTCATCATTCCAGATTCGAACTGCGTCAGCAATAGCTTGTAACACTTTATAATG
>JABHAX010000248.1 GCA_018674095.1 Fidelibacterota bacterium | reverse complement strand
ATTCCAAAATTCTCATCCGCTTCTTGAATAAAATCTAATGCAATAATCTTCGCATTCTCTCTCAACCGAGCCATGGCAGTTCGATATTTTTGTTTATTCAATCTCACATAGGCGAAATAGGCGTCTTTTGTACGGTAATAACCGACGATCTCTAATTCGGGGAGTAGTAAGTCGACACGAGAAGCCATTACCGAAGAATAAGTCGTTTGTAAAGAACCATTGGATTCACGGATGATTGTTTTCATTTCCGAAGAAATATTCACCTTGATTTGGGTGGAAACTTCTTGGATTGCAAATTCCTTAGCAGACGATCTTGGATTGGGATAATCTGATTTATCTACACGACCAATTCCATGCCAATATTTAGAATCTGATGGTTGGACAGAAATCCAATTTGGCACTGTAGAACTACATCCAAACCATACCAAAAGGATCGGTAAAAATAATAATTTATTCATGTGAAAAAAAAGCGGGATCCAATGAATCCCGCTTTTTTTAAAGATTAACCGCCCATTCGTTGACGATAAGCTTCTACCTTACTTTCCATCTCTTCCATAAGATCAGATGCTCGAACGGCATCATACAATTCCTTATCTGATTTTATTTTTTCAAGCAATCGCTGATGTGCTGCAGTTTCATTCCATTCCAATAATACGTATGCACGAAAAATATCTTGGCTATTAGATTTCTCTTCCAAAATTTGCTTTTTAGCAACAGAGTAATCTTTTAAAGCAGTTGCAATTGTTTGGCTCTGAACTTGAGAATATCTATCCAATATATCAGAATCTGCACCAAGTCCATTCTCTTCCTGAACTCTTTTAGTAAATCCATCCATGACAGAATTTATTGTCGCCGCTAATCGACTCGCTGCATCTAATGTTGCTTTATTGACCGCTAATTGCAAATCTTGACTTGTTGCAGTTGCCGTTTCATATCGGTACCCTGCTTTGGTCGGTGCAGTAATAAACCAATCCGGAATATTTTTCATCACTTTTCGTGTTGGTTCTGGAGAAAGATCTGGACCACCACTACTACAATTGAATGCAAGCATTACACACAAAATAGTAAGAAAAGTCTTAATTAATTTATTTGTCATTCAGTAACTCCTTTTAGATATTTGAATAATATAACGTAGTTGACCCTGAAAAGTTCGGACAGTTAAAATCATATATCCAGTCTTATTATCTTAAATCAAGAATGGTTCTTTTTAAGTCCATTCCGTAAAAAGCGGGATTTTGACGATTGGAATTAGAAACGGTTCTAGCGAAAGTTGGAACAACTTTATAAATATATTCTATTAACTCTCCTAATTCTAATAGATGATCACCATCATCTGCACTTCCTGCAAATCCTTTCAATAATGAATAAGTAAATATACTATGTTTTTTCTCATTAAATATTTGTGATGCTTCCCCATTTGATGCGGCACTCAAAATACAAATTTTATCTGGTAAATCCTGGAACTCCCAAATTGATCCAACAGACTTTTTTGGGTTGAGATACGTGATGTCTAAAAAGATTGTAATCGTTTTTATATTACTCAAAACACTTAATAAGGAAAGATTTTCAACCATTTGTTCCAATGGGATTTTTGTTATATGGCGTGTTCTTTTTGCATCTATGGGAATAAGAAGTGGTTTTCCATCCACCCATTCTCCATACCCACGATAATAGACGAAAATGTCCATTTCATCCACACCGGAATATTTATCGGCAGTAATAATTCGTTTTCTTAAATCGCCTTGATGAGGATCAAAAATATTTTTTAAATCATTCGCTGTTGGTCCGCCCTCCATTTGCCACGTTTTTGCAGGCAACATTTGAAAATCAGATAATCCAAACGATTGATTAAAATATCGGCGAACAATATCTCCGTCTCTTTGAGCAAATTCCAAATCAGGATAATTGGAATCATCATATTGTTCGGTGGCTAAAATTATAGCCATAGCATTGGGATTTTTTCGCCCCAATGGAATGCGGTGATCTACATCAATTTCACCCAAGGCATCTGGGTAAGGATTCACATCTTCTGTCCCAATGGATTGAAGTGTTAAATCTATTGGAGCTCGGTAATGCTTCATGGTTTCAAGTTCTAATCTTTGCGTGACCGTTTTATCTAAATAATCGGTTAATTCTAAATCTGCAAAAATATTATCCTGAAGTGTCATAATGGGAATTTCGAAATCAATATAATCACCTGGGTTCATTGCTGGCAATGTTATTATTCCAGCAAATCCTGGCGTGGTAAAACTGCGATTTTCAAGCAATAATACCTCTGCAAATTCTGTAAAGCCTTCTCCTACATTCTGAACTCTTATGGTTAATGTAACTTGTTCATTTTTCGGAATATATTGCGTACCAAAATCGTTCGCTATGGCAAAATCTGCAATAATAAGTTTGGGTGGAATCACTGATTTTGCATCAACAGCAAATTGATAAGACTCTTCCAATATGATCTTTTCTTGGGACGTAATTTTCAACTCAAACTTATTTTCTCCTGCTTCCAATTTTAAAAGTCCCTTCATTTGAATTTCAAAAAATTCAATTCTACCAGCCAGTAACGTGTCTAAAATAACAGGTTCACCAATTTCTATATGTGGATTTTCATTGATAGGAATTATGGATAATTGAACCTGATGCGCAGGACTTTGTCCATCATTAAAAATTGCAAATTCAAAACTTCCTGTTTCATTCGCATCAAGTGCATTATTTCCAGATGGTTCAATAATATTCATTTTTTGAATAGTAAAATGAGGTGGATCTAATACAGCATTACAAGATTCAATTGAAGGAGCTGTTTCACTTCCGTCTCCATCTAATGCTGTAATTACGAAACATTTATCAATTCCATAATCCAAATCCCGAACCGTCAACTGAGTCGATTTCACCTTTTGTATTAACACGGTAGAATCTGGAGAAACTTGTTCATAAACTTGATAATAAATTGCGCCAGGAACGGAATTCCAATTCAAATGCATGGATGCAACATCGCCGTCTGCCGTTACACCAGTCGGTGATTTAATAGGAACTTTAGAACAATGTGTGTTGGACCGATCACTCTCTACCCCAAATTGGTCAACGGATGTTACTTCGTAACATTGGGTTTCTCCAGGCGGTTTGGTATCAGAGAATGAATTTGAATGTACAAATTTGACAAAATCTCCACCCCGGTAAATATTGTACGTTTTCGCAATCTTCACTTCATTCCAAATTAACATGATTCGATTTTCATTTTTCATGGACGCTAATATGGGCGGCGCAACAAAGTCCCGAGTTGTTCCTTTAATTTCAATAGATGCGTGGCTTTCTTTATCTAAAAGATTTAATGCGGTTATTTTATAAAAAAAGTCCGTTCCAAATTCCAGATCAATATCGGTATAGGATGTTAAATCTGTATTGGTGATTTTTTCATCATTTCGATAAATAATATAAGATATTGCACCATCCACAGACGCCCAATTCAATGAGAGTGTATTTTTAGAAACATTGATCGAAATATCTCTGGGAATCGCAGTTGGAGCACTTGTGCAATATTGTTCTGATTTCTCTCCAACTAAGCCAAATTTGCCTTTCACTTCAACTGAATAACAATATTCAACACCTGGTTTAGCTACCTTTTCAAAACGAGTTTCTACTCCTGTATAAATTTCAACATCATTTTCAAATAACACATAGGACGTGGCTTGTTTAATATCTGTCCATGAAATATTGAAATGTTGATCCGTTAATTTTACATTCAAACCTTTCGCTTTCAAAACAGGGTCATAATCGGTAGGATTATTATTCGAAAATAAATAGCACTCAATCGGTTGATCTTCTCCATTCAATTCAATTGTAAGGACTAAATCCTTATTTTTAGTTTTTCTGGGATTTATTTTGATTCGCTTGGAACCATCTCCTTCATTTTCAAACAATAAAAAATAAAAATTTGGATCCACATCTTCAAGGATGAAATTTCCTTTTCGATTGGTTTTTTCATCCACCACGATTTCGTCTTTCATGTTCCGAAGAGTGACAGATGCTTTTTTAACCGGTTTACCTGCCGGATTACGAACAATACCACGAATCGTTACGGAATTTGCAAATAAACAAGTAACTGTTAAAAATAAAAGTAAGTATCTGGGACGTATGCTAAAAGTATAATTAAAAGGCGTTATCAAACCACGAAACAAAATTAAGGTAATCTGTACAGAATTCTATCTGGATTTGAAGAGAATAGTTGAGGAACTTGTGGTAAATCTTTATAAAGCTTTCCCGTGGTATCGGTTACATTTTTGCTAATGTAATCATAAAGTTCTGCAACGGTGAGCTCTTTATCACCATTGTCTGCTTCCCCACGCATTCCTTTAAGCAAATAATACGTAAAAACAGTATTATCAATATCAGGATGGTCATGAGTGACTTGATTTGAAGTTGATGCATAAAAAGCTGTTATCGTTTTTGGTGGCATTATTTCTTCATCCACGAAGACAATAGGTTCCTCGGGGATATCATTCTTCTTTTTCTTTCTCTTTTTCTTTTTTGCTTTTGAATCTTCGACTATCTCAGCAACAGGTTTCTTTAAATATTGAGGAAAAGCTGAATTATTGAAATCAACATCCATAAATAATGTGATTTCTCCAATCTCACTCATTCGTTGAATTTGTTTCAAATTCTCGTACATATTTTTTAAAGAATAAAATGAAAATTCTTTTGTTGTGTCAGCATCGAAAGGGATGATTACTTTTTCACCTTTATAGGTTGTGCCTTCTCCACTGAAATATAAAAATAGGTCAAGTTCTGATTCTCCTGAATATGATATACTCGATTCAATTTTCTTACGAAGAATACCAAGATCAGGATCAAAGAGAGCTTGGAAATCACGGCTAGAAATCCCTTCATTGAAGAACCAATATTGGCTTGGAATAATCGTATGATCAGCCATCCCAAATAAATCATGAAAATATTCCCGTACCATTTTTACATTTTCGGTCGTGGACGGTTTACCTTCAATTTCGGGATCCCAAAATATTTGATTACCTAAAACAATTCCGATGGTGCCTCTGTCCGTTGATACAGACTGTAAATCTGCGATTAATTCAGGAACAATTTCTGCTTCTCCAATTATTAATTCATCTGGATAAGGCGTTTCAATCACGATCATTTCGTCTGCACCTTTATAAGCCTTCATTGTTTCAAGATGAATCTGTTGAGTGTTTTTTGTTTCAAAATAATCGTATAAATCAAAATGTACAGAAAACTTATTTACACGACTCAATATTTCAAATTTGAAATCTAAAACTTCCCCAGCATTCACAAAACCAAATTCGTGTAATTCATCTTCATCATTTGAAACAAAAGTGCTATCCCTTCTAAAACGGATACTAGCCGTATCTGATTTACCTTCAGATAAATTTTGAATACGAACGGAAATAGTTACAACTTCATTTATTGGGATATAATGCTGACCCCATTCATTATCAATGGCAAAATCAGTAATCACTAAATTAGGAGGGATAATTTTTAAGGTCCTAAATGAAATGGGTTCTGGTTCAAGATCAACTCCAGTGAACTCGTCCACTCGAATGTTAAACTTTCTTTCTCCAGATTCAATTTTCAATTTGGCATAAAGTGGATATTGGATTGTTAAGGTATCTCCAACATCTAATTTTGGAATCATGGTAACTTGGTCAATTTTTAAACTGGGTGTTGCTTCACCATCCAAATACTCAAGCCATGGTTTAAGTTCACGAGCTGGGCTCCGTCCATCATTTACAATTTTTACAATAATCCACCCATGTTCCCGCCCGTCGAGGATTCCATTTCCTGAGCCTTCCATAAACCGCTTTTCAACTAAAGTTATATGAGGCGGTGGCAAGACCCATCCGCATTGAATTTCTGATAATGGACCTTCATCTCCGTCAGCATCGACACTGCTTACCTTGTAACAAAATTCAGTATCAAATGGCAAATCTTTATGCTCATAAAAATATTGTTTAGTCTTGGTATGGAATTTCTCTTCTTGAGTCGTTTTATCAACGGCGTAGATATTATAAAACTCAGCACCAATCATTTTTTTCCATTCAAACATCATTCGTTTAACGTCACCATTTATCACGAGATTCTTTGGAAAATTCACCAACACCTTATGACACTCTTCATTTGATTTTAGACTCTCAGTACCATATTGGTCAACAATAGTAATCGTATAACAAAAAAATTGACCTGCAGGAACGAAATCTTGATACTTGATCTCTGTAGTTTCATCTAATAATTCACCATCACGGTATATTCGATACCTGAAATCTGTTTTACTTAGAATTGACCTTTCCCAAGCTAAAGATATTTTTTGTAGATCAGATTCACCCGATAATTCAGTTTCTAATACTTTTTCATGAGTCAACATTTGAATTTTTTGTCTTGGACCCTCATAATCATCTTGATCAATACTTGCGATTTCATATAAATATTCTGTATCAAATGCGAGAGAATCATCAATATAATCTGTTCCGTCAGGTGTTGAATGAAATAATTTACCATCCCTATAAATCCTAAACCCAGTTGCACCCATTGTCACAGTCCAAGATAATGTAACTTCATTCCGAATTACTTTTCCACTAAAATTCCCAGGCGGTGCAAAAAGCCCACGATCACATTTTGTTTCCGCTTTTGGTCCCACGGTTTGAAAACTATCCTCCACAGAAACTGTATAACAATATTCTACACCCGGTTTTACATTATCAACAAAAATTGAATCGGGAGTATCCGCAATATTGCTACCATTCCGAAATATCTTATAATTTGTAACTGTTTCTTGAGAAGCCCAAGCTAAAGATATAGAATTAATTAATGGTTCAATTGTTACGGTTGGCGCTAAAAGCTCCTTATGGGTTGTAACCAGAATTTTTGGTGAATTAACCCCCTCAACTTTATCTTTATCAATTGAATTAATTTCATAATTATAGTTTGTATTAAAAGTCGTATTCGAATCAATATACGTTGTTTCAGATTGTTTGGATAATAGGGTACCATTTTTAAAAAATGCATAAGAGTCAACACCTGCAATTCCTTGCCAACTGAATTTGATAATTCGTCCACTTCCATCTACCGTGTAAGCACCCGAATAAACAAGGGGAGTTACATTTGGATGATTAAAAGATGATGTTTCAGTGATTTCGTTGGATTTTGGACCTTCCAAATCATAAACATCAACAGTTCGAACATCGTAGTTTGTTGGAATTCCCGGAGCAACTTGTGGATCGGTATAACTTAATTCATCAACTATAGTGGCTAAAAGTCTATTGTTTTTATAAACGACGTAATGTTTAGCCGCGGGTAAATCGTTCCAATGAACGGTTAATTGTCCAACACCACGTTCAACAGTTATAGTCGGTCGTAAACCATCTGTTGATAAACTAATCTTGACGTCGTTCAAATCACTATTCACAACTTGAATTCGTTCCCCACCGTTTCCACTTCCATTTCCGTAAGCTTTTAGGGTGTATTCGCCTTTAATAATCTCTTTTTCAAACCTGAATTTACCATTGTTTGAAACCGTAAACTCTTCCTGTAGCTTTCCACCTTTAGCATATAGGAATATTTTGGCTTGATCTACATCATTCGAATTCCCCTGCTCGTTTACTAATTTGCCGTCAATTATGAAAACGGGTGGAACCGTAATTTCAATTTTTTGACTAGCTGGCCCCTCGACCCCATCACTTGTTAACGATGTAATATGATAGCTATAAACCCTATCCCATTTAAGAACACCATCTTTTATAGCAGTTTTTGATGTATTAGATAATAAATCATCATTTCTGTAAATATTATAAGATGATGCCCCATCTACAACCGACCATTCAATAAGGTTTTTACTAATTTCATTTTCACCGGTGACCGTTTCGGGTGGAGGATAAACACTTTTATCGCAAGCAGCTTTGGATTGAGTACCCACTGTACCATATTGATCTTTAGCAGATACTGTAAAACAATTGTCAGCTCCTGGTTCTGCTGACACTGACGCCGATGTTATTTCTGCTGAATCGACAAGGGCACCATTTAAATAAATTAGGTATTTCACTGCTCCTGTAACGGGTCTCCAGGTCAATTCCATTGAACCTGGGCCACTCTCAGCTTTCAATTTTTCAGGTTGAAGCATTTCTATGTGTGTTGTGGTAAATGTTGCGATGGACCGATCCCCTTCTTCTTCTTGATGATCTAACGCAGCAACTGTATAAGAAAATTCAGTACCATATTTCAATTTGAAATCAGTGTAAGAATTTTCAGATGATGAATTCACCATTTCACCATCTCGGTAAACATTATAGACTGAAACACCTTCTATTGAATCCCAATCCAATTTTACGATATTTTTTCTTGCTTTTGTGGTGACGTTTTTTGGTGCAGGCAATAGTGCTTTACTATATTCAGTTACAGATCGTGCACCTTTAGATTGATCACTTTTTACAGCAACTACATTATAGGCATGGGTTGTGCCAGCTTCAATCTTATCAGTATAAATAGTTTCGGCGACAGTTCCAACTTCTTCATTATTTCTGTAAATAATAAATTCAACAGCTCCCACAGTTTTCCGCCAATTAATTTCAACACCACCAACAATAGGTTTTAATTTTATTTGCGGTTGATCATCTAACGATTGAAGGGTCGGGGATAAGTCATTTAAGTTTTCACCATTGACAGAAATATTTTCAGTTCCACCATATCCTCCTTCCCCATAATAGTTCATTGTATAATTCCCGTCGGGAATATTTTTTAGTTTAAATTTGCCACTACCTGGAGTTTTAAAATCTACAACTTTCTTTTTGTCAATATTATATAGTACAATCCTAACTGAACCAATTTTCTTGCCAGCTTCATTATATGTTCTTCCTGATATGGAAAACCCCTGTCCATAGACGCATGTGGACATTAGAATTGCAACAATTACAGGAAATCGTCCCCAATGAAATGGGTTAAGAATGAATTTCATCCCCTTATTTCTACCTCGGTTATTTTAAGTGCTGATATAACAGTGGATTACCTAATCAGCTTTCAACCGAAAACTTAAATATTAAGTGAATAATTGTAAACATCTTTATCGAATTTACTTTTCAGGTTCCAAAGCTACAAATTTTTGCCAAAACTGGACTGATTCGGCCCAAGAATCGGAGGAATAATATGCTTTCGTCCCCCCAGAAAGTTCAAGTTGATTTCGCATCATTGTCACCGGTCCCATGGGAAATTTATCAATACCTTCCGGAATAGCGTTTATGCTAATAAGTTCCCAATCCGCATTTGTGGTGTTTTCATTATTTTCAATTAATACATCATGGCGATATAAAATCAAGTCCACAGCGGCTGATTTTAAAGGCATACCATTTTTTGCTCTCGTTTGAATATAATATGCTTCACTCTCGATACGGCGCACCCGTTTTGAAACTAACTCTGTGTGTTCATCTAATTTTACAAATGGACAGGTAAATTTTGATATCATAGAAACAGTGCACTGAACCACACGAACTCCATCTCTATATCCTTCGGTAAAAAAACCTTTTTCCATTTGAGATTGAGCATGTTTCGCGATCGTTTCAAATTGAAGTGATTCGGCATAGGTTTTTCCGGATCCTTTAATCTGACGGCGGACAAACTCATTTACTGCGACTTTCATGTTAATTCCTGATCGGGTTTTGAATAGACTAAAAATTAATTCTTTTTTTGGTCTCAACCATTGCCATTTAACAACTCTAACAATAATTTTATTCATGGTATTTCCTGTTTGGATTCCTTTTGAGAGCGAATGGACAACATTTGCAATATTCCTTTTATCGATCTTTGGATTGGTTGGATTAAGTGAAATCACTTTAAAACGTGAAATTATTTCACCCGAATCAAACCGAAAGTTGGTTCATTTTTTAGTAGGGATTTCTGTGTCTATATCTCCCTTGATTTTCACTTCATCAATTCCACCTTTAACATTGTCTGCTTTATTCATACTTGTGAATGCGCTTGCGCTTAAAAAAGGAAGTTTTCAAGGGATTCACAACCAAAATAGAATTTCATACGGAACGGTTTATTTTCCCGTATCAACTTTCGTGATTTTCCTATGTTTTTGGAATTTCCCTGAATTCATAATTATTTCCTTGATTATATTATCTATTTCAGATCCATTGGCTTCACAGGTTGGGCAATCCACGCCCGGTCCATCTAAATTCAAAATATGGAATGACGAAAAAACAATTCAAGGAACAATCGCATTTTTCATGAGCACTTTTTTGATCGTGTATTTTGGATCTCAAACATTTTTTGACCATTCCAATAATTATTTGTTTGGCTTGGCTCTTTTTACAGCTATTGGGGCAACCCTAGCAGAAGTAACGAGTTCAAAAGGGACAGATAATCTTTCAATCCCTCTCGTGAGTATTTTATTCATGATTGGATACTTTCGCCATGTTTCAGAGCTTGGAACTTTTTTTGATTTAACTATTTCTTCTTCCTCCATTTTTCTTTTTTTAACCATATTACTTTTTTCGGTGGCCTACCAATTACACTCTTTATCTCGCAGTGGATATTATGGTGGATTGATTTTGGGTACATTGATAACAATTATAGGAAGTTGGAAGTTATTAATCCCTCTGGCGGTCTTTTTTATCCTGTCTTCGGTTTTGAGTAAAGTAATAAAAAATACTTCATTTTACCGGTCAAAAGGATCCCGGCGAGATATTGTTCAAGTGTATGCGAATGGCGGGGTAGCCCTCATTATTTGCATACATGGATATTTAAATCCAAATGCGCTAAATATTTTTCTCTTTTTCGCCTCTGTTTCTGCGGCCATGGCGGATACTTGGGCAACAGAAATTGGAAAATTATCAAAACATCAACCTCGTTCCATCATTGGATTCGAATCAATGGCTCATGGACTTTCTGGAGGTATCACCCGAACCGGCACTTTGGGCTCCTTATTAGGTGCTTGTATTATTGGGCTGACAGTTTGGACGATTTTTCCCATGTCAGGATTCATTATTTACGGTATCATTTTCTCTGGTTTTTTTGCGTCTATATTCGATTCTGTATTGGGAGCAACTGTCCAAGCAAAATATGAAACGCAAAAAGGTGAAATCATTGAACATCCCGAAGAAGGTGCAACCTTGATTTCAGGGAATCGGTGGATCAATAATGATATGGTTAATTTATTAAATACTGCTTTTGCACCCTTCCTAATGTATTTTTATTTGAAACTGTTTTAATGAATAAAAAAGTACAATATGAAACTGTTATAAAAAATCTCGAATTAATCTTGGATTCAGAACGGCCCTTATCCGTTAACGCCAAAATGTCTATTATTGCATCAGCACTTCATACAACTTTTTCGCATTGGACATTTTGTGGGTTTTACGTCATATGTAAACCAGATTTATTGGAGATTGGTCCTTATCAAGGGCATGTACTCCCATGTATTCATATTCCTTTCGGGCAAGGTGTTTGCGGAGAAGTTGCTTCTACAGGTAAATCAAAAATCGTGGAAGACGTTTTATTGTATCCAAATTACATTTCTTGTGATTCCAAAACACGATCTGAAATTGTTATTCCTTTATTTCAGAATCAAAAAGTAATCGCTGTTTTAGATATTGATTCACCTGACGTGGGCGATTTTGAACCAATCGATCAATGCAGTCTCGAAAGGATAAGCGACTTTATATAAAAAAAGCCTTCCCGAAACCGGAAAGGCTTTTACACAAATGGTTTTAAAAGTGGTCTAGATGACTTTATAAACGAGTAATCCAACCATCACGATAAGAGAAACAAAAATTAAAGCAACACCCATGTTCCCTTTTTTTATTTCTTCCCATTCGTCAATTTCAGTTGATAACATATCAAAGACTTTTAACGCAATTCCAATACCAATAGCAAAACCTACCGCAGCAGCGATAGACCAACCTACTGCACGTGCATATTGTGTTAATAGTCCAACGAGTGAATTAGGATCCGGCATAGTAAACTCCTTATTGTATTTCCATATTAATTTTTTGCATGAAGTCTGAAGAATCCATGGTACCATTGGCTAAATCAATTGCCATTTTCTTTGAACAGGTTGCAATAAACATACTAGTTTCACCCTTCGAAACAGGAGCAGCAACATTCACCGTAACATTTTCCGGTGTATATGCGTTTGCTTTACCCATTTGGATCTGATGTTCAATAGCATGTCCTGCGGCGGCAAAGCCAACCAACATCACCATCTCAAAATTATTCCGGCCACTTTCAAGCTCAATCAAAAAATCATTTTCACCCAGAGAAAATTGGGTTGATTCAACCGTAATCCGGTATGATTGGCAAACGGTTTTAACTTTTTTCTTAAAAGCGTAATTTGCGAAAAGTCCGTCTGTACTTATCAATAGCGCAAATAGCGCAACAATTAATATTCGTTTAGATTGCATCGTTCTGTTCAAAATGTTCGACGAGATTTTACACCATCACCCGACGAAGAATCAAGAGGTAAATACGATTTCTCCACTTTTTACAATAGTCTGAATAGGATGATCAGATACTAAATAAGGAATTTGAACTAACCGTTCAATATCCCAAACAATGATATCTGCCTTTTTCCCGATTTCGATGGACCCAATTGTTTTATTTAAAAGCAACGATTTTGCCGATGTAAACGTGGCAGCTTTGATGGCATCCAAAACAGTCATTTTTAGATAAATACAGGATAAGGATAAAATAAAAGGCATAGACTGGATATGGCAACTTCCGGGATTGAAGTCTGTGGCTAAGGCAACATCTACGCCAGCTTCTTTTAATTTTTGATAGGGTGCATACTCGGATTTCCCGAGAAAAAAAGTTGTTCCTGGAAGTAAAGTAGCAATTACACCATTTTCAGCCAACTCTTGAATTCCTTCATCACTCACTGCCATCAGATGATCAGCGGAGATTGAATAACATTCCCCTGCTAATTTTGCTGCCGCGGAATCTTCAAATTCGTCTGCATGGATTCTTGAAGTCAAACCATGAACTTTTCCCGCATTCAGAATTCGCCTGCTTTGATCAACAGTGAAATAACCATTCTCACAAAAGACATCATTGAATTCGGCTATACCTTGTTCCGCCACTTCTGGAATCATTTCGTTACAAATTAAATCGACATAATCATTAGGATTATTTTTGAATTCTGGGGGGAATGCATGGCCACCCATAAAGGTGGGAATCATATCAATAAAATGGCTTTTATTCACATCATCAATCACTTTAAGTGATTTTAGTTCTGACTCTGTATTTAAACCATATCCGCTTTTACATTCAACGGTTGTTGTGCCGAGTTTAAGAAATCTGTCCATGCGAGTTTTAACTCGTGAAATAAGGTGCGATTCAGATGAATTCCGAACACCATTAATACTGTTTACAATCCCGCCACCTGCTTCAGCAATCTCTTCATAAGTAGCGCCTTGAAGCCGCATAGCAAACTCATTTTCTCTCCCATCCAAAAATACTGGATGGGTGTGTGGATCTACAAATCCTGGCGTTACAAGTTTATTTTTACAATCAAATATTTGATCTGCATCGCCTAGGTTTTGCCCTACTTCTTTAATGTGGTTTCCTTCAATAGCGATCTCTGTATTTTCGAATACCACCATTTCATTCTTCACAGAATCGTAAGTGACTAATTGACCAATATTGATAAGTTTTAATGAATTCATTTTTAAATTATATTTTCATGTAAAAAAACCAAAATCAATTTGATCTATCCTAGTTTCTAATTCAACAATGTTTTCACGGATACATTTCATCATAGTGCAAAATTGATTTTAATTTTTTATCGAAGGTCCAAAGTTGGCATCCTCTCTCCCTTGCGTACATAAGGATCGAACAGTCAATTAATCCAACTCCTTTACTTAGCCACTTACCTTGCCCAGAGTGTAAGCCCCCTAAAAAGAAACTACCATCTGATGTAAACTTCGGCAGGTTAATCCAATAGTTTGAAATAATGTCGCGTTCTCGTTTATTTTTGGCACCTTGAAGTAATTCACCAAATACTGGCTCAAATGCAAGTATTTCATTTTTTTCGAGCAATAATTTCAAATTAGGATATATGGATGAATTCCCTCTTAAAAATTCTATCCAAACTGATGTGTCAACAACAATCAAGTTCGATTTGTTCTACGAACAGATTCTGAATTAAACCCCGATTTAAATTCTAAAGGTTTATCGGCGATTTGTAAGTTTAATTCTTTAACCTTTTGGTTGGCAACCCATTCTGAAAGGGCTTTTATAAGTGATTCTGTTATATTTTTACCTTGGGTCAAGTCTTTTACTTCAGAAACAAGTTTATCTGGAATTAATGCTGTAACTTTCATATCTAAATATACGATACGTAATCGTATCAATGAAACTTCTTTTATCTTTTATTATAAAAGACCAACCATTTTCCTAAGATGCCAAAGGCGGACTATTTCATCATGGGAATATCCACATCCCATTTTTTTGCATTCTCGATGGCATCTTCATAACCAGCGTCTGCATGACGATAAAGTCCCATTCCCGGGTCATTTGTCAATACAGAGTTTAATCGTGCATCCATTTCAACCGTTCCATCTGCGACTATAACTTGTCCTGCGTGTAGAGAATACCCCATCCCAACTCCACCTCCGTGATGAAAAGAGACCCACGTTGCGCCGCCAGCAACATTTACCATGGCATTCAATAACGGCCAATCTGCAACTGCATCTGATCCATCCTTCATGGCTTCTGTTTCTCGATTAGGCGATGCAACAGATCCACAATCAAGATGATCCCTTCCAATTACAATTGGAGCAGATAATTCGCCATTACGAACCATTTCATTCAATGCTAATCCAAATTTTGCTCGTCCGCCATATCCTAACCAACATATCCGTGAGGGCAATCCTTGAAATTGAACTTGTTCCTGTGCCATCTTGATCCATCTACATAATGCTTCATCTTCTGGAAACATGTCTAAAACTCTTTGATCGGTTTTATAGATATCTTCAGGATCACCAGAAAGAGCAACCCAACGGAAAGGTCCTTTTCCTTCACAAAATAGTGGACGAATGTAAGCAGGTACAAATCCAGGAAAATCAAATGCATTTTTTACACCAGCCTTCACCGCTTGGGCGCGAATATTATTTCCATAATCAAAAACGATAGATCCCAAATTTTTTAAATCCAACATTCCCTGAACATGTTCACCCATGGATCGAATAGATTCTTTAACATATTTTTTTGGATCAGACTCACGTAATTCATTGGCTTCATCAAACGTAAAATGATTTGGGAAATATCCCACCAATTCATCATGAGCAGACGTTTGGTCAGTAACTAAATCTGGACAGATTTTCCGTTTTGCGATTTCTGGAACCAAATCAGCAGCATTTCCCAAAAGTCCAATAGATAGAGCTTCTTTCATATTCACAGCATCCTGAGCCCATTTTACAGCTTCATCAAGACTTTCTGTCGATTTGTCTAAATACCGTGTTTCTAATCTACGTTGAATGCGCCAAGGGTCAATTTCAATATTGATGGAAACACCGCCTGCCATTTTCACAGCCAAAGGCTGAGCACCGCCCATTCCACCGAGTCCAGCCGTAAGGGTGAGTTTCCCCGCCAAAGAATCAGCATTCCAATGGGTTTTAGCTGCGGCAATAAAAGTTTCGTATGTGCCTTGAAGAATGCCCTGAGTTCCAATATAAATCCAACTTCCAGCTGTCATTTGGCCATACATCATGAGGCCTTTTTTATCCAATTCGTTGAAGTGATCCCAATTCGCCCAATTGGGGACTAAATTGGAATTGGCAATCAAAATACGAGGAGACGTCGTATGTGTTTTTGTAACTCCAACAGGCTTCCCTGATTGGACCAACAACGTTTCATCCGGTTCCAATCTTTTTAGGGTTTCTAAAATTGCATCATAGCATTCCCAGTTTCGAGCCGCTTTCCCCTTTCCACCATATACAATGAGTTCACCAGGTACTTCCGCCACATCCGGATCCAGATTATGTTGAATCATGCGATAGGCAGCTTCAATTTGCCAATTTTTACAAGAAAGTTTTGTGCCGGTTGGTGGATGAATGATTCGAGGCATATATATCTCCAAGATAAAATTAAAAATTATTTCAAATATTTGATTAATTTATTGGCATAGGATGGTTCATCCTTAAAAACAGTGTAGGAAAAAATACTAATTCCACTGAAATCATTTTTTCCAGAATGGTAAATCTTTTTTCCGGCATTTTCCGCATTCTGGTTATAGGTAGCAATTCCCATAATAACTCGATCCAAATATTTTTCTGGAAGATTCTCTTTCATAATTTGAATATTTTTATCAAACGTGCTTAAATCCATCGTGTAATTCATAGGAACGGCCCAATCAATATATCCACCGGCAAGCCAAACATCCCATTCTTGTCCAAAAGTATTTCTAGCACTGTATAAATTTGGTTTGACAGCGGCAGAAATAATACAATCCGGTTGATACGCTTTGATTCGGGTAGATGCTTTACTAATAAAACCTGTAATGGCAGAACGCTTAAATTCGGCAAAAGATGGTTTTTCTTTTAATTCCAATGATGGCAATCCAGGCATACTTCTATTGTAATTTAGAAAATATTTAAGCCCAATTGGATTCATCCCCCACTGTAAATCATGATAACGGATATAATCGAAATGAATGCCGTCCAAATTGTAATTCTGCAACAATTCTGTTAGAACATTTTGTAAATGAGCATCCACTTCCGGATGAGTTGGAGATAGGTAAAATCCTTCACCATTGGATTGTCTATTCTTTCTCATTTCCGCTAAAGTAAAATCAATATTTATGGGATCAGGATTTTTAGTATCCATCCAACCAGGATGAGATAATAATAGATGATTCGGTTGAGATGGAATCATTGGCGATGACCAAAGATAATATACGTTTAACCATGCGTGGATTTTGATTGGTGAACCCTGCGCTTTTTTCAGAATATATTTTAAAGGGTCAAATTTTGTTTTTGCCAATAGATGAGAACGGGGAACCAATCGGGATTTATAATAAGCATCTCCCCGCCCGCGTATTTGGACAAACAAATGATTATAATTATTTTCTTCGGCAAAAATGAGAACTTGATCAATTTTTTCCTTTGAAATAATATGATCCCGAACCACCCAAAGTGCTCTCACATCGAAAGTTTCTGCGAAAAGTTTGGGCGAGAATAAAAAAAGAAGGGTAACGAATGTTACCCTTCCAACCGTGTTCCTAATTAGGTTCACAAATATAATATAAGTAACTAAGAGCTTATTCTTTAGTTTCACCCTGTGGAGCAACTTCGCTAACCATATCTACGAATTCAATTATAGATATTGGCGCGCAGTCATTGTCTCGAAACCCAAGTTTAGTGATTCGAGTATAACCGCCCTTACGATCTGTAAAAGCTGGCCCAACTATGTCAAATAATTCCCTAACGATAGTCTTATGACGAATCTTTTTTATAACTTGACGACGTGAGTGAACATCACCTTTTTTTGCATATGTGACTAAAGGTTCAATAAACATACGGAGTTCTTTGGCTTTTGGATCAGTGGTTTTGATCTTTTTATGTGTGATCAAAGCGGAAGCAAGATTAGACATAAGTGCTTTCCTATGTGCAGTTTTACGACCTAGTTTACGTCCGATTTTATTATGTCTCATTTTTTAGCCTTCTTCTGCCATAATTTTTTCAACTTCCATTCCGAAGTGAATACCCATTGAATCTAGTTTTTCTACTAATTCTGTCAATGACTTCCGACCAAAATTCTTGTATTTCAACATTTGGTTTTCTTCTTTGCTTACCAATTCATGAATGTACTTAATTCCTGCAGCTTGTAAACAATTATAGCTACGAACAGAAAGTTCCATTTCATCAATCGTTTGATTCAGAAGCTTTCTTAATTCCATGGTTTCTTCAGAAACACCATCAGAAATTTCAAGAACTGAAGGATTAGAAATCGCTTCAATAAATTTCAAATGATCACGAAGATAAGTTGCAGAATAAGAAATTGCATCCTGCGCAGAAATCGACCCATCTGTTTCAACATCCACACTAAGGATTTCAATAGGCTCTTTCGCACCTGGAACAGGTTGAACATTAAAGGTAACATTCGTAACAGGATTGAAAATACTATCCATAGATAGAGTCCCGACAGTTAGGTTTGGTAAATCATTTTCTTCAGAAGGAACATATCCTTTACCAATACCTATTCTGAGTTCAATTTCCATCTTTTCTTTGGAATTAATTTCTGTAATATATTGTTCGGGATTCAACACTTCATATTGATCACTTGCATCTTGAATATCTTGTGCCGTAAAAACTTTTTTCCCTTTTAAGTTAAGGGTGATTTTGTCTGGTGTACTATCCATCAGTCTAAAACGAACTTGTTTTAGATTCATAATAACATCAGCAACATCTTCTTTAATACCCTTAATGGTAGAAAATTCATGTTGAACACCGTCAATCTTAACGTGAGTAATTGCAGCCCCTGGGATGCTTGTCATTAAAACGCGACGTAGTGCATTTCCGATTGTTGTTCCATACCCTCTTTCTAAGGGTTGTACAACAAAGGTTCCGGTACTGGATGGTATTGATTCTTCTTTATAATCAACTTGTAGTTCTAGTGCTTTTGTAGCCATGAAAAGTTTTTCCTATTTCAGTTATTTTGAGTATAATTCAACAACTAACTGTTCATTTACAGTCAATTGCATTTCATCTCTATCTGGAACAGCAGTAAAGGTTCCACGCATTTTTGCTTTATCTAAACCAAGCCAAGGAAGATCCATGTCACCCTTGATTCGACGCATGGATTCGAGAATGATATCCATTTTTTTACTTTTTGAACGAACTTCAATAACATCACCAGGTTTAACAATAAAAGATGGAATATTTACCACTTTATTGTTCACAAGAAAATGCTTATGGCTTACCAATTGCCTTCCTGAAGGACGTGAAGGTGCAAAGCCTAAACGATAAACAACGTTATCCAAACGACATTCAAGTAACTGAAGCATGTTTGTACCGGTTTCACCTTTCATTTTATCCGCTTTTTGAAAATTCAATCGAAATTGTTTTTCCAAAAGACCATACATAAATTTTATTTTTTGTTTTTCTTGGAGCTGAATTCCATAGTTGGATAATTTAGATCTCCGTCCCTGTCCATGTTGACCAGGCGCATAAGGCTTACGAGTTAATAATCGATCATATTTGGGATTACCAAAAATATTCTCACCGAATTTTCTAACCAATTTACCTTTTGCAGTTTTTATTTTAGCCATGCAATCTCCTTAGACCCGTCTACGTTTAGGTGGACGACACCCATTATGAGGTAAAGGTGTTACGTCTTTAATACTTGTAATTTGTAATCCAGCAACAGCTAAGGCACGAATCGCTGATTCACGCCCTGAGCCAGGACCTTTAACCTGTACATCAACACTAGATAATCCTAAAGCAATTGCTGAAAGTGCAGCTTTATCTGCAGCCATTGTTGCAGCATAAGCTGTGCTTTTACGGGACCCTTTAAAACCAGACGTACCGGCTTTTTCCCAGACAATTACATTCCCATAACTATCTGTTAATGTGACGTGAGTGTTATTAAATGTAGATTTAATATGCGCTATACCGTGAGGTTCAACGCTTTTTCTTTTTTTCTTTTTTGGTTTGTTTTCTGCCAAAATAGACTCTCTTAATTAATGTTTATTTTTTACCTAATCCAATAGTTCGTTTCTTACCTTTCCTTGTACGTGCATTCGTTTTTGTACGTTGCCCGTTTGTCGGAAGGCCTCTACGATGACGTAAGCCTCTATAAGCCCCAACATCTTTCAATCGTTTGATGTTCATTGCGGTGTTTGACCGCAATTCACCTTCAACCTTATAACCAAGGTCAGAGATAGCATCACGAAGTGCAACTACTTGCTCTTCAGTTAAATCTTGTACGCGGGTATCAGGATCCACTTTTGCTTGGACACACAACTTTAGTGCTGTTGTCAGGCCAATGCCATGAATGTACCGCAATGAATAAGGAACTTTCTTGTTCCGTGGGATATCTACACCTACTATACGTGCCATGTGGTTCTATTATCCTTGACGTTGTTTATGTTTTGGGTTTTCACAGATTACCAGCACAACGCCTTTTCTTTTGATGACTTTGCACTTTGAACAAATTTTTTTTACTGATGGACGAACTTTCATTCTACTCTACTTTTGTCTATATGTAATGCGACCCCGGGATAAATCGTAAGGTGAAATCTCTAATGTCACCACATCTCCGGGTAAAATTTTTATAAAATGCATACGCATTTTTCCACTGACATGAGCCAGCACTTCATGGGGATTCCCACCGATCTCGATTTCAACACGAAACAAAGCATTCGGCAATGTTTCCTTAATAACGCCATCAATAGTTATTGGCTGTTCTTTAGCCATGAGTTCCCACACTCAAAATTTTTGGGCCATTTTCTGTAATGGCAATAGTATGTTCAAAATGGGCAGATGCTTTTCCGTCTTTTGTCAGAATCGTCCATCCATCTTGGGCTGTATAAACTTCTTTCACACCGGCATTAATCATAGGTTCGATGGCGATACACATTCCCGCCCTTAGTTTATATCCTTGTTTAGCTCTACCGTAATTGGGGATTTGGGGTTCTTCATGGAGTTCAGTTCCAATTCCATGTCCAACCAATTCACGAACGACGGAAAAACCATGACGCTCAGCATGAACCTGAACTGCACTACCAATATCACCTACATAATTTCCTGGTTTAGCTTGTTCGATTCCTTTCATCAAGGATTCCCGAGTAACAGTCAAAAGTTTTTGTTTATCAGGATTAATACTTCCAACTGCAAAAGATTTTGCGTGGTCACCATAATAGCCATCTAACTCCGCACCACAATCAATACCAACAATTTGCCCATCAGTTAGAATTTCTTTTCCAGGAATTCCATGAACAACTGCATCTTCTATTGAGACACAAAGTGTTGCTGGAAATCCCATGTACCCTTTAAAAGCGGGACGCGCTCCTTGTGAGAGAATAAAATCTTCAGCCATTTTATCTAGATCAAATACGCGTGCACCAGGAACTACAAACGGTTCAAGCATAATAAGTGTATCTGCTACAATTTGGCAGCTACGAGAAATTTTATCAACTTCGCGAGGTGAACGAGTATAAACCATTACATCCTTCTCCTTCCGCGAATTTTACCTTTGGTCAAAAATCCATCATAATGTCTCATCATTAAATGAGATTCAATTTGTTGTAACGTATCTAAAGCAACTCCAACAATAATCAATAAACTTGTGCCGCCAAAAAAGGATGCTAAATCGTAATTTATATTCATGGACTTCATTAAGATGTATGGAAAAATTGCAACGAATGCCAATGCGACTGACCCGGGAAGTGTTACCCGAGTTAAAATATTATCAATATATTCAGCAGTTTTCTTTCCAGGGCGAACCCCCGGAATAAATCCACCTTGCTGCTTCATCGTTGAAGAAACTTGAACCGGATCAAATGCAATTGCTGTATAAAAATACGTAAAGAAAATAATCATTAACCCAAAAACAGCCCAATAAAATGGATGATCAAACGAAAACCATGTCATTAATGATTGTGCAAATTCACTATCTCCCAAAAATGTTGAAATGGTACTGGGAATGAACATAATAGATTGTGCAAAAATAATTGGCATCACTCCAGCTGTATTCACTCGCATTGGAATATGCGTATTTTGACCACCATAAACTTTCCGTCCAACAACACGCTTTGCATATTGAACAGGAATTTTACGTGTTCCTTGTGTTAACAATACGACAAAACAAATAATTAAAAACATAATGCCCATAAGAATAAATTCGGACAACAATCCGCGAACGCCTTCTTGGACTAAAGTAATTTCTGATAAAATTACATTTGGGAAAGCCGAAATAATCCCGACCATAATAATGAGAGAAATACCATTTCCAATCCCTCTTTCTGTAATTCTTTCACCTAACCACATTAAGAAAAGCGTTCCGGTAATCATACTTACCACACCCGTAAATGTAAACAACCAACCTGGGTTAGCTACAACAGGAAGCCCGTTTGCAGTTAGACTCGGAAGGAAAACAGCTACAACACCATAGGATTGCATGCTAGCCAAAAGGACAGTTCCATACCGAGTGATTTGAGTAATTTTTTTTCGACCAGCTTCTCCTTCTTTTTGCAAACGCTGGAAATAAGGAATAACCGATCCCATCAATTGAATAATAATCGATGAAGAAATATAAGGCATAATCCCTAAAGAGAATAAAGACGCCTTTTGGAAGGCACCACCAACAAAGGTATTGAACAATCCAAATAATGAATTTTGCAAATTTGTAAATGCACCAGCAAGCGCTTCACCATCTACACCCGGAATTGGAATATGTGCACCAATTCGAACAATAATGAGAACGCCAACGGTAAAAAGAATTCTTTTACGGAGTTCAGGAATTACAAAGATACTCTTAAATTTATCAATCACTGTACTGTAGCCGATCCGCCTGCTTTTTCAATTTGATCTTTTGCAGACGTACTGAAAGCACTAGCCGTAACGGATATTTTAGTTTTCAATCCACCATCACCCAAAATTTTGACGGGTTTTAACGGTGAACGAACTAAGCCATTATCAGCTAAAATTTGAGCATCTATTATATCGAGCCCAAGGCTTTCAATCGAATCTAAATTCACAATTTGAAATTCTTTTCTAAAAATATTTGTAAAACCACGTTTAGGTAGACGACGAGCCAATGCCATTTGCCCGCCTTCAAACCAAGGACGACGCTTAAAACCTGAACGTGCTTGAGCTCCCTTATGACCTCTACCTGAAGTTTTTCCAAGTCCCGATCCATGACCACGTCCAACGCGCTTTCTATTTTTCGTCGAACCAGGAACAGGAGTTAATGAATCTAATTTCATACTTCTTCAACCTTTAATAAATAAGGAATCACATTAATCATCCCACGAAGGGTTGCTGTATCTGGGTGCTCCACAGTTTGTAGCATTTTACGAAGTCCTAATGCTTTCAAAGTTGCTTTCGCTTTTGGTTTATACCCAATTCCACTTTTGATTTGTGTGATACGTAATGTTTTTGATTTAGCCATTAGTTAAATACCTCACCAATAGTGATTCCACGTTTATTAGCAATAGCAACAGCATCTTTCATACTAACCAATGCATCTAATGTGGCATTAACAAGATTCATGGCATTTTTAGATCCATGACGTTTTGTTAAAATATTATGTATTCCAACTTGCTCCATAACAGCACGAACGGAAGCACCTGCAATAATACCGGTACCCGGAGACGCAGGTTTTAACATAATCCTGCTAGCACCGTGCTTACCAATAATTTTATGGGGTACAGTTCCATTCACCACCGAAACTTTTACAATATTCCGCTTCGCAATATCTTTCCCTTTATTTATTGCGGAGATGACTTCGTTTGCTTTTCCAAGACCAATACCAATATGGCCTTTTCCGTCACCGACAACGATCAGAGCAGAAAAACGAAAACGCTTCCCTCTGGAAGTGACTTTCGCTGTACGATTAATTTTTACGACTGCTTCTTCTTGAAGATCAAGTTCAGCAGGATTAATGATAGCCAAATTAAGACTCCCTTAAAATTCTAATCCACCGCTACGAGCGGCTTCTGCAAATGCTTTAACGCGACCATGGTAGGGATATCCATTACGATCCAGTACAATTGGACCAATTTTTGAAGCTTTAGCTTTTTTAGCCAAAGCTTCACCTACAATACGGCTCATATCAGTTTTGTTCTCTGCTTTGGATATAGCAGACTTTAAATCTTTATCTTTAGATGATACGGATACCAACGTATTCCCTTTGAAGTCATTAATGATTTGAGCTTCAAAATGCTTAAGACTTCGGTAAACGACCAATCTTGGACGAGTGGGATGCAGTCGAGATGTTTTTTTACTACGATTCCGGCGCCGTTCATCTCTTTTAATTTCTATACGATGTTGTGCCATTATTTAGCCCCTACAGTTTTACCCTGTTTAGAACGGACGAACTCACCTTTATACCGAACCCCTTTCCCTTTATAAGGTTCAGGTTTTCTGAAAGATCTAATTTTAGCAGCTACTGCGCCAACTAATTGCTTATCCGTCCCTTCAACTTTTACTTCAGTCCGGTTTGCTGTTACCGTAATGCCTTCAGGCATATCAAAATAAATATCATGAGAATATCCCAACTGAAGTTGGAGGCGATTGCCTTGAACCATTGCAACATAGCCAACACCAATAATCTCAAGCTCTTTCATAAATCCGTCAGATACACCAACAACCATGTTGCTAATCATTTGACGAGTTGTTCCATGAAGCGCTCTATGCCCTCGTTGATCCGTAGGGCGATCCACTACAATTGAACCATCATTCTCAGATAATATCATATCCTTATGAGCGTTGAATTCTAAGGAGCCTTTTGGACCGGTAATTTTGACCAATTGTCCAGATAAACTCACTTTTACATCATCAGGAATAGTGACTGGATTTCTTCCGATTCTAGACATAGCGCTTAATACACCTCACAAAGTAATTCACCACCAACACCCATTTTGTTTGCCTTCTTATTAGACAAAACACCTATGGAAGTTGAAATAATTGAAATGCCTAACCCGTCTAAAACACGAGGAGCTTCACCCGCGCCAACATAAACCCTAAGGCCTGGACGGCTAATTCTTTTAATATTATCAATAACGGGCTTACCTTGATAATCATATTTTAAAAATACTCGAATAATTTCTTTATTTCCATCACCAGAAATAAAGAAAAAGTCTTCAATATATTTTTCTTCTTTTAAGACAAGCGAAATCCGTTTCTTCAAGGTACTACTTGGAACATCTACCCAGCGCTTACTTGCCGTTAGACCGTTACGGATTCTTGTTAATAAATCTGAAATTGGATCAGACATTGACATAAATTTTCTCTCCTACCAACTTGCTTTAGTTACACCAGGAATTTCACCTTTCAGCGCCATTTCCCGAAAACATATACGACATAGACCAAAACGCCTTAAATAAGCATGAGGACGACCGCATTTAAAACAGCGATTTTTTTCACGAGTTGAAAATTTCGCCGGCTGTTTAGATTTGTGAATTAGTGATTTTTTAGCCATTAAGCTGCCTCTTCTACGTCTTGTTTAACCGGCTTATCCCTTAAAGGAAACCCGAATAATTTTAACAATTGATATGCTTCATCATCTGTTTTTGCAGATGTTGTAATCGTCACATTCAACCCACGAATAGATTCAATTTTATCATATTCAATTTCAGTAAAAATGATTTGCTCTTTAATGCCGAAATTGTAATTACCACGACCATCAAAAGACTTGAAAGACAATCCACGAAAATCACGCGTACGTGGTAACGCTATAGAAATCAATCTTTCCAGGAATTCAAACATCATATTTGACCGAAGAGTTACTTTGCATCCAACCGGCCAACCTTTTCGAATTTTAAAATTTGAAATATCTTTTTTTGACTTTGTAACAATAGGTTTCTGACCTGAGATTAAGGTCATTTCAGAAATTGCACTTTCAAGATTTTTTGAATTTGTTTTAGCATCGCCCAAACCCATATTTAAAGAAATGCTCGTAACGCGAGGTACTTCCATAGCATTTCCATAATCGAATTTCTTTTGCATCGCTTTGAGAATTTGATCTTTATACATTGTACGAAGTGAAGGTGAATACACCTTTGGAGCTTCTTTTTTCTTAGCTACTGCTTTTTTAGTTTTTTTCGCTTCAGCCATGATTATGCTACAATTTCTTCATTAGTTTTTTTAGAAATTCGAACTTTAGAACCATCTTCAAGTTTTTTATATCCAACTCGAGTTGCTTGTCCGCCATGTACAACCATTACATTGGAAACATGAATGGATGCCTCTCTTTCAACAATACCGCCAGCAGGATTTTCCTGAGATGGCCGAGTTGCTTTTTTCATGAAATTAATTCCCTCAACAATTACACGCTGAGTGTCAGAAAAAATGTAAAGAATCTTACCTTCCATACCTTTACTATTCCCACTAATAACCTTAACAGTCATTCCTTTTTTAACATGCATCTTAGAGAACCTCCGGTGCCATAGAAATAATTCTCATAAATCCGCTGTCACGCAATTCGCGAGCTACAGGACCAAAAATACGTGTCCCACGAGGTTCGCCAGCGCTATTTAATAAGACAGCAGCATTTTCATCAAAACGAATTCTACTCCCATCACGACGGCTTACTTCTTTTCGAGTCCGAACCACAACAGCTCTATGCACTTCACCTTTTTTTACCATTCCACCCGGAAGGGCTTTTTTTACAGTAATCACAATCTGATCACCAATACTTGCATATTTACGTTTAGAGCCGCCTAAAACTTTAAAACAAAGAACTTCTTTAGCTCCTGTATTATCTGCGACTTTTAATCTTGTTTCTTGTTGAATCACAATATTATCCTAATTTCACTGATTCACGAATAATTTCGCTAACCTGCCAACGTTTCCGTTTACTCATGGGTTTAATTGCAGTGATTTTTACGATATCACCATCTTTTGGGGTCACGGAAGCTACATGAGCCAAGTAATTTTTGAAACGCTTCACACGTTTATGATAAATCGGATGTGAAATTTCCCGCATGACTTTTACATTAACGGTTTTTTCCATCTTAGTACTGATCACTTCTCCAATCAGCGATTGTCGTCTTCGTTCGAGACTCATACTTTTTCACCTTGAGCAACTCGGAGGCCGAGTTTATACTCATTTAATACTGTTTTAATTTGCGCAATTTCTTTTTTGATTTTAGGAATCAAAGTTCCATCTTCCAATTGCTGAAGCGCTTGCTGAAATTTTAAATTTTGGAGCGCTTCTAAATCTTCATTTAATTTAGAATGGAGTTCCAATTCATTCATCTCTCGGAGTTGCTCGACTTTCATTAAATAACCCTCCGCTCAACAACTTTCGTTTTCACTGGAAGTTTATGACCTGCATTCCGGAATGCTTCTTCAGCTTGCTCCCGCGTTACGCCATCTACTTCAAATAAGATTCGACCCGGCTTCACAACAGCAACCCAATGATCGAGAGCTCCCTTACCTTTACCCATACGAGTTTCAGCAGGTCGGGCAGTCACAGGTTTATCTGGAAAAATCCGAATCCACATTTTACCGATCTTTCTCACAATACGAGAAATCACAATACGAGAGGCTTCAATTTGCCGCGCTGTTACCCAGCCCGACTCAAGAGACTTAAGGCCATAACTACCAAATGCGACATGGTTTCCCCGCATGGCCATACCACGTCGGTTTCCACGATGCGCTTTTCTAAATTTTACTTTTTTCGGTTCTAACATGGATACACTCTTACCGTTTATACTGTCCGTTACAAATCCACACTTTAATCCCAATTACACCATAGGCTGTATGTGCTACTGTTAGCGCATAGTCAATATCAGCACGTAAAGTATGAAGCGGAACACTACCGTCAGAGAATTTTTCACTCCGAGCAATTTCCACACCACCTAACCGTCCAGCAACATTAACACGAATTCCTTCAGCCCCCATCCGCATGGTTGCTTGAATTGTTTTATTCACCACACGTCTATAGGAAATTTTCTTTTTCAATTGATGAGCAATGTTTGACCCCACAAGAGCAGCATCCAACTCTGGACGCTTAACTTCAGAAATATTAATCTGAGCATCTTTCTTACCCGTCAACTGACGTAATTCTTTTTTCAATCGATTCACTTCTTCACCACCACGACCAATAACAATTCCGGGACGAGCAGTATGAATGGTGATGGTAACCTTCTTTGAAGTTCGGGCAATTTCAACTTTAGAAATACCAGCATTAGGGAGACGATGGGAAATATATTTCCGGATTCGAACATCTTCTTCTAATTCGTTACAAAAATTATTTTTTGGCGCAAACCAGTTGGAGAGCCATTTTTTATTGACAATTAATCTGTATCCAACGGGATGTGTTTTTTGACCCAAAAGAGACCTCTCTAATTTCCGTCGGTTACGACGATAGTGACGTGACTGGTAGGCCGACGAAGACGAGATGCACGACCCATAGAGGCAGCACGAAATCGCTTCATAACGGGACCACCGTCAACAAATGCTTCTTTTACACCCAAGCCTTCAGGATCGATATTTGATTCTTCCTGCTGACTCAAAAGATTTGCGACTGCAGACCTCAGTGTTTTTTCTATAACTACCGCAGCTTTTTCAGGAGAAAAATGTAATTGATTCAATGCATCCCCAACTTTTAGTCCGCGCATACTGTCTAGCGTTTTACGAATTTTGCGAGGAGATTGATGCACATATCGAGTAATTGCTTTAGCTTCCATGACTATTTCTTCCTATCACCAGAATGCATTCTAAATGTACGTGTGGGCGAAAACTCACCCAACTTATGTCCAACCATATTTTCATAAATGAAGACAGGGATAAACTTATTCCCATTATGAACCGCCAGTGTATGCCCAACAAAATCTGGAGTAATCATAGACCTTCGTGACCATGTTTTGATTACTTTCTTTTTAGTAGCTTCATTCATTTTCTGCACTTTTTTCAAAAGCTTCTCATCAACAAATGGGCCCTTCTTAAGAGATCGTGCCATACTCTATCGTCTCCGTTTAACGATCATATCGTTTGATTTTTTATTTTTCTTTCTGGTTTTATACCCTTTAGTTGGCTTACCCCAAGGTGTACTTGGGTGACGCCCCCCAGACGATTTACCTTCACCACCACCCATTGGGTGATCAACAGGATTCATCGCCACACCACGAACTTTAGGACGGCGACCGAGCCAACGCGTACGACCGGCTTTACCCGATACAACTTGTTCGTGGCTACGGTTACCAACTTGGCCAATAGTGGCCATACAATTTTCACGAACCATCCGAATCTCTCCAGACGGTAATTTTAAAGTACAAAATCCATCCGCATGAGCCATTACCTGAGCAGCAGCACCAGCAGAACGAACCATTTGCCCACCTTTACCCGGTTCCATTTCTATATTATGCACAAATAAACCCGCAGGGATATTTTTCAAATGTAGCGCATTCGCAACTTTCAATGGCGCATTTTCACCTGATAAAATTGGGTCGCCGACTTTTAAATCTAATGGAGAAAGAATATATCTTTTTTCACCGTCAGCATAATGAATTAATGAAATATACGCAGAACGATTTGGATCATATTCAATTGTGGCAACTTTACCTGGAATGTCAAATTTATTCCGTTTAAAATCAATTAATCTATAGCGACGCTTATGCCCACCACCACGTCGACGTATTGTTATGCGTCCTGTATTATTCCGACCACCACTCTTTCGTAAAGCCGTGGTTAAACTTTTTTCCGGTTTGTCCGTGGTCAAATCTGCGAAATCAGGACGAGATGCGAATCTAGAACCTGGCGTGACCGGCTTTAATTGTCTTACACCCATGATTAACTCGCTGTTTCTCCGCGCATGAGGTCAATGGTTGATCCCGACTCAAGCGTAATAACCGCTTTTTTATAGTCAGAACGTTTTCCGGTTGTACGAATAGTACGACCGCCACTTTTAACTGTCATTTGCTTATGTTTGCCAATTTGGTTCATTGTTGCAACTTTTACAACTTTAACATCAAATTTGGTTTCAACTGCCTTTTTAATTTCCGATTTATTTGCATTCGGAGATACTAAAAACGCAAATTTATTTTGGCGTTCTTCAAGAATTGCCATTTTTTCTGTTAAAATTGGTTTAATTATAATTTTTGAATACATGATTAATTTGCCAAAATATTTGTTAAAACAGCCATACTTACTTTATCAATGACAAGTATTTCACAATCAATAATATCATAAGTACTTACTTTCGCTGCTTCAACTAAATACACATTTCTAAGATTCCGTGACGCACGATCCAAATTTTCATCTCTACCAGTTACAAGCACTGTAATTTTTTTATTTTCTAAATTTATATTTTTTAGAATGGAAATAAAATCGGATGTTTTATGACTCATAAGTGAGAAATCTTCAATCACAATCAGATCCCCAGCAGCTGCTTTACTCGATAAAACAGATCTACGAGCCAAACGACTTATTTTCTTAGGCAACTTATGATTATATCCATGTGGCTCAGGACCAAATACAGTTCCACCACCTCTCATTAATGGAGATCTAATTGTCCCCGCACGAGCTACACCGCCACCTTTTTGTTTCCATGGCTTCTTTCCACCGCCATTAACTAAAGCGCGATTTTTAGAGGCATGAGTCCCCTGACGCATGTTTGTCATTTCCGCTAACACCGCTTGACGAATAACTGCTGTATTAGGTTCAATCCCAAAAACAGTTTTATCAGCTTCAATATTGCCGGATTTTGATCCATCTTGTTTTATAACATCTAATTTCATTTTATTTCGAAATAATTACGGTTCCGTTTCTTGCTCCAGGAACGGCCCCTTTTACTAACAATTGATTGTTTTCTATATCCACCTTGACTACTTCAAGGTTTTCGACTGTCACTTTGGAGTTTCCATGATGTCCAGCCATTCTCATTCCTGGAAAAACACGAGATGGATCTGATGCTTGCCCAATGGATCCAGGAGCTCTTTCAGTATGTCCATTTCCATGGGTTTTTCTTTGGCGAGCAAAATTGTGACGCTTAATTACACCAGCAAAACCTTTACCTTTAGATGTTCCCGATACGCTTACAAATTCACCTTCATTAAATAAACCGACATGAAAAGACTGCCCAGATTTATAATCAAATCCTGGCACCTTATCAAACTCCACTAATACTTTTTGCGCTGAAATTTTTGCCGCTTCAAAATGCCCTTGTAACGGTTTAGTCGTATGCTTCAGCTTTCTATCACCAAAACCAACTTGTACGGCTTCATAGCCATCCCGTTTGGCGGTTTTGACCTGAGTGACCAAACAAGGTCCAGCTTCTATTACTGTGACGGGAACGATACGACCATCTTCATCAAAGACACGTGTCATTCCAATTTTTTTACCGATTAATCCACGCATAACTAGACCTTAATCTCAATATCTACACCAGCAGGAAGATCCAATTTCATTAAGGATTCCACAGTCTTAGGCGTTGAGTTTAGAATATCTATTAAACGTTTATGAATTTTTGTTTGAAATTGCTCACGTGACTTTTTATTAACGTGAGGAGAACGCAATACTGTATAAATAGAGCGTTTTGAAGGCAATGGAATCGGACCGGAAATTATTGCGCCAGTTGACTTTGCTGTTTTTACAATCTTCTCAGTTGACTTATCTAACAAGATGTGATCGTATGCCCGAAGGCTGATTCTTATAGTCTGATTTGCCATTACTCTGCGATTTCAGTTACCACACCAGCACCAACAGTGTGACCACCTTCACGGATAGCAAAGCGTAGCTCTTTATCCATAGCGATCGGTGTGATTAATTCAACATTAAATTCTACATTGTCTCCTGGCATAACCATCTCAGTT
>JABHAX010000247.1 GCA_018674095.1 Fidelibacterota bacterium | reverse complement strand
GTTGCAGACCAAGTAAAGTAAGATGTGTCGGCATAAGTACCAGAATAGTATTCATCTTCGAAATCATATACTACTTCAATTTCCATCCCTGTTGAATCCTCATTAAATAGCATGAAAGCATCATAGTCACCCTCATCAAACAAGCCTTCTAAACCTTCTAAAAATGGGAAAGCCGTTTCCTCACCAGCAACAAAATCCAACATACCTGGCCCTATTGTACCGGATAATGTAAGAACTGCTGTTTCAGTGGAATCATATAAACTTAAACTGGTAAACGTAATTGTGTTTTCAACTGTATCTACGCTAGTTGCAGCAACAGCTTCTGCTGAATCTGCCATTACACCATCACCATCTTCATTAAAAAGCATTGCAAATACTTCATCGAACACAATATCACCGCTTTCAGTTTGCGTTGATGATACCCCAACTACCATAGGATTTTCTACACCTAAACTATCAGGATCTTCACCCATCATAATCATGAAAAATTCTATTAAATTCAGATTTGTTATGACTAATTCTGGAGACCAATCATCACCATCATCGTCATCATCTCCCATCCACTGTTGTTCCATTTCTAAAGCAGCATCTGCATAGGTTTGGTCTAAACTAAAGTCTTCAGTAAAGCATCCCACACTACCCCCCTCATAAAGAACATATTCAGATACAAAGGAGTATACAGCCATTTTATATGGATCTTCAGGCCAATTTATTTCGCAGTTCCCTGGGTCATCTCCTCCAAGCCCGCCGGACACATAATCACCATCTATCACAAGACTGAATTCTGACTCAAGGTCAAAAACACTTTCACCCCAATCACTTGAATTATCATTAACATAATTCTGGGCAAAAGTTAAAGCATCATAATTTCTTTCGTCATCAATGATTTCTGCTCGTTCAGCACTGGATAAAACAACATAATGATCCTCATTACTGTTGAACCCTTCCGGCTGGCTACCGCCAAAAGTGTAGACATCACCATCCATGTAAACAGATGAAGAATGTCTTCGTCCTTCCATATTCGTTTCTAATTCAAAAAATTCGTCTTCATTAGGATCATAAACACCGCAGAATTCAATATCACTATAATCACCTATTACAAAAATTAATTCTCCGTCAGTTGCAACAGAATGAGCCGAAATCCCAACAGACATATCCCCCACTGTTTCCCAAGTATTCTGTTCAATATCATAGGCATTTATATGAGAAGAAGAAGCACTTCCGTTATATCCACCTAATGTATATAATATTCCGTTAACTACTTGTCCATTTGTTTGCTTACCATCAGGCATATCTGCTAATCGTGTCCATGATTCATCTGTTGGATCAAATTCATAAATGCGATTTGAATATCCGTATACTGAATTATCTATATTACTACCGCCAAAGATATAGATTTTATCATTCCATACTGCACTTCCACCATACCATACAGGGTATGGATTTGTTGCACTGTATGTTACTTCACCGGTGGTAGTATTAATAATTTCTACCGTATCAGAAGCTGAATTTCCATTATAACCATTAAAAACATAAATGCTACCATTGACGTATTCAGCAGACGTATAACGTCTTTGGAGTAAGTTTTCTCCAAACATTTCCCAAGAATCATCACCAGGATTGTATCGTTCTCCGTGCGTATGGTAAACTGTTGAATCAACTTCGGAGTCCCAATCTGCTCCACAAATAGCATACACCATATTTCCATCTGTTGCATAAGCTGCACCATATCTAGCATAATACATATCAGCGATACCTTCAAATTCAAGACTTAAATTATCCCCGCCATCATCTTCACAAATTTCGTCAATGGGATAATCTTCATGGCAGCATTCACAATATTCATCTGATACATCATAACCATAACTCATATAGTTATCATACTCACCTTCACAATTCATATTGCAATCCGGACCATCATCACCAAATAATCCAATCATCAAATAGTTTAGATCTGTTTCAAAATCGCTAGTTGTTGCAGTGACGCCTCCAACAGCTTCTACAAAACCCATTGTTGAAAATGGGTCTGGAATACTTTGATCGCTACCCACTGTAACGAATAATTCCAAAGATTCATCTTCCATAATCCAATCCCCAACTAGGTCTTCCATATCTCTGGAAGCAGAGCGGTTGGATGATTGGGATGGGGTTTTTAATTTATACAAATCATCCATGGAAAATACTTGGTATTTTTCCTGAAGGTCTTGCTTCAACTGTTCCATTTGTTTAGGCATTTTTCCTGCACCAAAACACAATGAAAACGATATTAATATTATCGCTATTTGTTTCATTACTATTTACCTCTCATTAATTTGAGCTTTAAATTAGGATGAAAAGAGTCCTGAATTTAATAATAAATATACGCTGTGATTCAAATCACAATTATTTAGGCCTTTAACTAAAACACAATTCCAACATAAAAAGAGATAATTATAATTTTAAAAAATGAGGGGAAGCAATAGCTTCCCCCCGCCTTGAGAATAGATAAACACTTAAAGAAGTGAATCTATGATTAAACAGTAAACGATGAACACCCTGTTACGCTGAAATTCTAATAATTATTTTTTATGAGAATTTGGTATTGAATCAAATGATTGACTGCAACTTAAGTGGTAAGATATGGAAAATTCAATACGGTGATTTATGTAATTCGACATACTTAGATTTATGTATTTTTCAAAAATGGCGTTTTAGCACTTGACTTCTAATAAATATATTAATAGCGCTAAATTATTATTATATAACGTATGGTCTAAATAATATGATCTATGGTCATCGTTATTAATAATAAATATCCACATCCAATAATCTCCATTTTATAGAAAATTCAATTAAAATGAACCTGTATTTCAATTTCCACTTAATATAATTGATTCGTACTTTGGTTATTTCATCTGTTAATCACTAATTTTAAAGATGGATAATATACGACATCCATCTTTTTATAAATATTTCGTTTGCTTTGTTTTATTTGCGACTCCAAGCAAAGGGACTAGTTTTGACAGTATTGATTTATCAAAACTTGATGTTTATTTCCACGAAGGTTTTTCCCCTGATTGGGTAACGCTAATCCCTTTGAATAACACATCATGGCAACGCATTCCAGGTGATCCTGAAGGACGTCGGTCACTCAGTATTCGGAATCTAAAATTGGAGAATAAGCCCAAACATACTTTTCTCTCACTAAATCCATCTCCAGCAGAATCATTCACTTTTATATTTCCAATCCTCATGGATTCATCCCAGTCGTTTACTACAAAAGGCGTGGGATTGGGGCTTGTCGGCATCGCATATAATTGGCAAATTTATTTCAATGGACATCTCCTCGATGACCAAATTTTTGGAATAAAAGATGGTAAACTCATCGATCCAAAACGTAAGAAAAGATATTTTATATCCATCCCAAATCAGTACCTAAAATTTGGATTAAACCAATTAACAATTCATATTGTTGGAAGTCGCGATTTTATGGGAACGGGGCTCTATTATTCCAACCCTTATATAATATCGTCAATGTCGGAATTAAATAACCAACCTTTGCCCATTCATCAATATGGTTTAGTATGGATTTATTTGGGGGCTGGTTTATTTTGGCTTTATATGTTTCTGAAACTACCAACCCAGTATAATTATCTTTATTTTACAGGATGGGCTTTTACAATTGCTGGGTACAATCTCTCTAGAATAGATTTTTTAACACCCCTTAAAAACTGGGGGCTTTTCTCTTTTCGATTTGAATATATTTGTATTTTCCTTTCATCTTTATTTTTTATTGGGTTTATACAGACGCTTATTTATAAAAGACTGTCAAAACCTGCAATAATTCTAATGATTTATTATGGCTTTTCCGCCATTCTTTCTGCTTTTTCACCTATCTCTTTTATTAATGATTTATTACGGCTATGGCAAATGACAATATTAATTCCCATGGGTTTGTTGGTTTATCAGATCGGATATGCTGTTAAAGATGAAATTTCAAAAATGAAACCCGGAGAACTTTCATTTGCTTTCTTTTACCAATCTATGATGGGAAGTTTATTGTTAGGAGCCATTCTTTTATTCTTCTTTCTTGGTCTAGATATTGTATCCAGTTTATTTTATTTCAATTTTAATCATTTAAATATAATTGGATTTTTATTTTTTACGGCTACCATTACACTAGTGGCTTTTAGTGATTTTATTCAACATCATATTAAAACTAAATCTAGACAGGAAAAACTTGAAGTGGAGGTTATTCGAAGAACTAAATCAATCCAATCTCTAGCGAAAGAATTAATTCGCACTCAAGAAAATGAACGAGCTCAATTGAGTCGAGAACTCCATGATGAAATTGGACAAGCATTAACCGTCATTAATCTTAGCTTACAACATTTGGCTCAAAATACTGAATTAAGTTCATCTAAAAAAATAATGAATCAAATTCGGGCTTGTCAAAGTACTGTCAAAGAAGCTGCCAATACTATTCACCAATTTGCCTTTAATTTACATCCATCCATATTGGATGATTTAGGGTTAGTTCCTGCAATGAAATCCCATGCGAAATCATTTTCTGACAGAAGCCGTTTACAAATAAATATTGATGCAAGCCATTTAGAAATCGATCATAATGAAGCTCGAATCTCATTGTATAGAATTTTTCAAGAAAGTTTAACAAATACGGCAAAACATTCGGATGCGGATACGATTAATATTTCAATTCAATCCAATGAATCAGAGATTCAGTTAACTATTCAAGATAATGGGAAAGGGGTTCAATCATTGGAAAAAATAAATGACCAAAATTCTGGATTAGGCATCATTGGAATGCGGGAAAGAATTGAAGGGCTCGGTGGCTCATTCTCTTTTGAATCAATACCTGGAGAAGGAGTTCTCATCACAGCCAAATTACCTTTACAGGAATTATCAAATTAATGGAGATTGAATTGATCAAAGTATTCATTGCAGATGACCATGCTATGGTTCGTGATGGTTTAAAAATGATTTTGGAAGACCAAGATGACATTAAAGTAATCGGCGAAGCAGAAACGGGCCTGGATACGCTAAATAAAATTATACAAATGAAACCAGATGTAGCACTTTTAGATATTAATATGCCAGAAATGAATGGGATTGAAGTAGCACGGGATATTTTTAAAAAAAAGACATCCACAAAAATTATTTTCCTATCTATGTATTCGGATGAAGCCTATGTTGTCAGTGCAATCAAAGCTGGTGTTTCTGGGTACCTTTTAAAACAAAGTGATGCTAATACCATGATTGAAGCGATTCGTTCCGTAAATCAAGGTAAACCATTTTATAGCCCATCCATTTCTGATTCTGTTCTTAAAGCCGCCAGAGCTGGTTTAGGAGGAGATATAAAAACTAAATCAAAATTTGATGAATTATCTCCACGAGAAAAACAGATATTATCTTTAATTGCTGAAGGGCTTAGTTCAGTTAGTATTAGCAATAAACTTTTTATCAGTAGTAAAACAGTGGATAAGCATCGCCAAAACCTTATGAATAAATTGGAGATTCATGACGTTGTTAGTTTATCACAGTTTGCTGTAAGGCAAAAATCCGGGAAAGATGTTGAATCTAAAAAGACTGTTGAGTCCCATCATTTTACAATTGTTAGCAAAGTTTATATTTATCCAAAATCTGTTGGAAAAAAAATTATGAGTATTGAAGGCGCAGATTCCATTAAAAAATATTTAGGTTATTCGAATAAAGAAATAAAAGATTTTTTTAATGTGGGGAAAAGATATGATAGTGTCTCATCACATCCTTATTTAAAAATTCTTGAGCAGAAAGAACAAGATGAAATTAGAAAAAGTGAAAAAATGATGTCTAAACTTTATGATGTAGTTTCTACAATGACCATTGAACATTCAAATGTAGTCAAAAAAAGAAATTTTATTCATAAAAATGGACAAATTGTCCAATCCGTTACGGATGATTTCTTTAGTTGGGAAAATAAAATTACGACTCAAAAAATTCGATTTTTGACCGACTAATAAAAAGGGGACTCTTTTACTTTAAGTCAATTTTTGAAAGACCTATCGTTTGCACCACGATTGATAAACAAAAAACGAGTACAATCATTTTCTGTGTAACCACTTGAAAAAAGAGTGCTGATTGACTGGATCTAGCTGCCGGACCCCATTCAAGCACGCCAACGTATAAAGCAATTAAAATAAAAAATAGGCCATACCCTATTGCATACTTTTTTTCAAGAATCTTACCTCGATAAATCACAATGGTGTAAGATAAAGCAGTAATCATAAAGCATTCAAAAATGCTATTGGCAAAAAAGATATGCAAATCCAAAACTTGATCCGCAGGGGTGAACCCGGTTCCGATCAATCCGATACTGCCTCCCCACGCAAAAATTGACCCCAAGATTGCAAAACGATAGTTTACTTTGTTATCAATAAAGAGTTGAGGAAGTGCTAAATAAAAAAAAGAGAATGTAATTCCAACCAAAGTGAGCCCAATGATAAATAAAGACATGGATAAATAATTGGGGCTCCCATTATAAGACGTATAGGTTCCTAAATCTGAAAAGAAATTTGATAAGAAGGAATATCCTATGGAATGTTCATTATGGATTGTTCCACCTGGATATACAAGCATTGCTATAATCTGAAGTAGTATGAAGACAAACACAACAATTCGGGGCAAAAAAACCAACATGAATCGGTTCCGTAAAAATTGTATCATTGAATGATTAAACATTGTGAGAATAAATATTGAAACAAAAAACCCCCACAAAAATTGTGAGGGTTTTTCTATTCAATACAAGATTGAATTAATTATTCACCAGCAACGGATGCTTTACGATATGCTGTGACAAGTTTTTTCATTTCGCCAACAGCTTTACGAGCACGGCTTCCTGCAGCTTTATTTCCATTCATGTTTTTATCATGATTATCTTCAAAGTCTGCAAAGTGAGCTTTCATTTCGTTAGCAATTTCTTTTGTTTTTGACATTGTTATATCCTTATTGTTTAGTTTAAAATAATGTAATCTCTTCTATATAGAGCCGTTTTATAGTCTGATAGAGACGATAACGGTCGGGAAACTAACCTTTTTTTCTTCGCTTGCAAATAGAGAATTAAAATTTCAATTTTTATTTACAAATTATTTGTTATTACTTTATTGAGCCGGTTGACGAATCCTGATGGATCGTGCAATTTGACGCCTTCCTGAATCAATGCTTGTTCGTAAAGTAATAATGCAATATCATCAAATGCTTTTTGTTTGGTCATGGATTTTAACTTTACCACGATTTCGTGATTAGGATTAATCTCAAGGATGGGTTTAATGTCCGGTAAATCCATTTGTCCCATAGATTTCATGATTTCCTGCATTTGGGATGTTGGATCATTTTCGTCGGCCACAATACAAGAAGGTGAGTCACTTAATCTGTTGGACATTTTCACATCTTTAACTTTATCGCCCAATACTTTCTTCATTTTTTTCAAAACGGGTTTAACCGATTTTTCAGACTCTTTATCCTTTTCTTTAGAAAAATCATCTGCTGCACCACTTCGATTCACAGATTTCAAATCTTTATCATCATATTTTGGTACAGAAGATATAATGATTTCATCAATTTCATCGTCCAAAATCAATACTTCAATATTTTTCTTATCATACATTTCTAACAAAGGTGAATTCCGTAATGATCCCTCGTCCTGACCTGTAATATAATAAATCGATTTTTGTTCGCTATCCATTCGGTCAACATAATTTTTAAGTGAAACGAGTCCTTGTTCTTTGGTTGATTTGAACCGAAGCAAATCCGTTAATGCATCTTTATGCTCAAAATCCTGATAAACGCCTTCCTTAATTAAACGACCAAATTGGTCGAAAAATATGGCATATTTATCTTTGTCTTTTGAAATTTCAGTAAGCTTATCCAAAATCTTTTTTACAGCATTAGATTTAATTTTTGCCATGATTCTATTCTGCTGAAGAATTTCACGACTTACATTCAATGGTAGATCAGATGAGTCAATAACTCCTTTTACAAACCGAAGCCATGTTGGAAGCAATTCTTTTTCATCATCCGTAATAAATACTCGATTCACATAAAGTTTTACTCCCGGTTTATAATCAGTACGATAGATGTCTGGGGATGCAGTTTTTGGAATGTAAAAAAGTAGGGTGAATTCTAAATTCCCTTCTGCTCGATAATGTACCCAATCAAAAGGGTCTTCTTGATCGTGTGAAAGTGATTTATAAAATTCAATATAGTCTTTATTTTCCAATTCATTTTTGGATCGTGTCCAAAAAGCTTTCGCCTCATTAATTTGATCTGTTTTGGATGTTCGGCCTTTTTCTTCACCCTCTTTATCATAATCAATTTCATCATAAGTCAAATAAATGGGGAAATCGATATGGTCTGAATATTTTTTAACAAGATTCTCCACGCGCCATCGACTCGCAAATTCTTTACCTTCTTCATTTAAATGGAGTGTAATGGTTGTCCCATTTTCACTTCGAACTTCATTGGAAATTTCATATCCTGTTTTTCCATCACTGGTCCATAGCCATGCTTCATCTTCACCTGCTTTTTTGGTGGAAACAACCACTTTATCCGCAACCATGAAACAGGAATAAAATCCAACGCCAAATTGACCAATTAGTTGTGAATCTTTTTTCTCATCACCTGATAAATTTGATAAAAAGTTTTTTGTACCTGATCGGGCAATAGTCCCTAAATGATCCGTTAATTCATCTTTGCTCATTCCAATCCCCGAATCTGTTAAGGTTAAGGTTGGATTTTCGTCTTCATTATATTCGATTGAAATTTTTGGATCAAATGTCAGAGATTTAAACTCATCATCTGTTAAAGTGAGATACCGGAGTTTATCCAATGCATCAGACGCATTAGAAATTAATTCTCTTAAGAAAATTTCTTTATTGGTATAAAGTGAATGTGTGATGAGGTGAAGCAGTTGCCCCACTTCTGTTTGAAATGATTGTTGAGACATAAGGTGTTCCTAATTAATTAATCTTATTATTTATAAAAAAGTGTAAATGAACGGCGTGAAAATTAAAAAATTATTTCCCAAATTCCCTATAAAGATCGCATCAAAATCATAAAATAGTAAAATGTGTATATTTTGTTAAAACCCCCTTTTGTGACGGGGCTCACTAACGATTTTTTAGCAGTAAGGGATAATAGTTTGTGAACCGTATATTTCAATGAGACGTATCTGTTTGGGTACGTGTGTATGTAGAGAACGGGGCATAATTCAATTATGTAACTTACCTCATGATGAGTTATGCCCCACCCCTTTCACAAACATTCTGAAATAATAAAGCTTCCTGTTTCCTAATTTAATTTTAGGAGTAGAACCTTTTTTTATTTCAACAATGTCATTTTCCTTGATTCTTTAAATTCTCCAATCTCCAAAGTGTAATAATAAATCCCCGCCGAAACATTTTTCCCATCATGATTTGTAGCATCCCAAATAATAGTATGATATCCAGGACTTAAAGATTCATTCACTAATGTTTTTACCAACCGGCCTCCTAGATCAAAAACCTGGAGAGATGTTTTCGGATTTGTCAAATTCTCAATGGTAAAATTAATGGATGTACTTGGATTAAACGGATTCGGATAATTTTGGTGCAATGCGATGGAATTTGGAACAATTTCATCTTGACCTAAATTGGGTAAGGAGAATGATACATCAATCGTATCTGAAGACCCAGCGTTGTAATTCACAAAAAGCTTTGCTGTATATGTACCATAATCCAGCTCTGTTGCATCGAAATTAACCTGAATATTTTGAGTTTCATTTGCACCTATACTTCCCGATACAGGGTTTACAGATAACCAACTGTTATTTGGATCATCCGCATAATAGACTTGTGCCTTAATGAGCATTTCCCGATCCGAACCATAGGTATTTTGGTAGGAGTTCCACGAATTTGTATTTTCAAAATAAACGACAGATCGGTCATTAGTCATCCCACCCAAATCAGTCAGCATTTGTATGCCCACCAAATTCCAATTCGCTTCATCATAAACGCCATTTTCTACTTTGACTGTAATGAAAAAATCTGCTCCTGATTCAAAAGATAAGTTCAAAGACGATAAATCAACATAATTCCAGCCATTATACAAATAAGTATCCATATCTACACCAACAGAACCTAATTCTTCACCTGGGAAATTTGATCCCCCATTACCATAAACATATATATTCAGTTCCGGAATCGTACTGTTTTCTGAATCTAAAAACTGGCCAAAAAAGAACCATGCCCCTTCTAATATATCTACATTACCTGTTGGAGAAAATCGGGTTCCATAATGTGTCAAGTTGACACCTGTTCCACTTTCATAGGGTAGATTTATTGCGCCTAGCGTTCCGCCACTAAAAACATTTTCATCATAATATAAAATGAATTGTTGATCTCTATTCCCTGATTCAGGATATTCTGATGTGATACTAAAACTCAAATTAGATCCATTCTCTCCCACATTAGTAATCTGAAATTCATCTGTACTGGTCGTTCCTGGCGTGCCCGTAACATTAATCGTACTTGTGCTAATAGATGCTTCTGCCAAAAACTGAAAACCTGAACTTGAAAAAACTCCACGACCGTGAGTGGCTGCAACAAGTAAATTATCAGAACTACGAATCTGGAACATATCAGTTCTAATATTTCCTAATCCGGCTGAAGATGGCACCCAACTTGGTGATGTAGCATTAATATCCAATGTGCTCCATACACCTACCTCTGTTGCCAAAACTACTTCGTTTGGATTGGTGGGATTGTAAACTGCCCAGCGAATGGGCATATCAGGTAGATTCCCTTCTTTTTCTAACCAGGAAGATCCACCGTTTTGGGTTTCCCAAATAGATGAAACTCCATAATTAGAAAATGTTATCAATAGTTGATCTTCAGTCTCGCCCAATTCTATGCACGAAATATATCCCGTCGGAAAGTTGCTATTTGTGATTTCTGTAACAGAAGGGTTACTCACATTTGCGTTTGTTACTTTAAAAAGCCGGCCGGCACCTGTACCAATAAATATAGTATTTTCAGAAAATTCTGAAACACGTATATGAGCAGCCAAATTACCTAAATCAATATCAAATGTGGATTCATCAAAATATCCATCATTGTCTGAATCTTCCATATTCCAGCGATAAATAGAGGATGCATCTCGTGCTGTATAAAGAATATTAGCATCATTATCATAATCGCAGGGGTTGATGAAACGACCGCCATCAGAATTCAAATTCGAGATTCCAAAACTGCTGCCACCATTGGTGCTGACATAATAATTATTATTAACATAGGACGTTATTTGATAATTTGGATTCGTTTGATCAATGAAACAAAAGGCGCCATCACCACCAGTTACCTCGTTGGTAGAAACGATGCCATCTGCATCCATAAATTGTTGGCTGCCGTTATCTTGGGCGCCAGCGAGAAAATAATTATTCCCAGCTTCGGGATGGACTGCACAACTATAAAATTGAGTTACATTGTATCCGGAATTCCTATGAGAATAACTTGTCCCAGCATCTTCGGAAACGTAAATACCACCATCATTTCCAAAAACGATATAATTCGAATTCCCTGGCCGAAAAACAATGGCATGTTGATCTGCATGTACGTTAGGAAGCCCATAACCGCCCCACCAATGAGATATGGGTGACCAAGAAGTTCCTCCATTCGTTGTTTTATGAAGATCGATTCCGCCCGTATAAACTATATTTGCATCACTAGGAGACACTTGAAGAATTAAGTCATAGAATGCTTGTCCGCGGGTGAAATGGCCGGCATTTCCGTTACCATTTTCGTGCTCTTGATTGTTCGGAATACTTACATCATTCCAAGTTGCACCACCATCCGTTGATTTCACAAAAAGTGCAATATCATACGAGCCGCCACCCGTACTTTGACCGACGACGTAAACCGTGTTTGGATCCGATGGCGATACGGCAATTTCTAAGCGATAAAAGCCACCAGTTTGAAATCCGTTACTTCCACTATTTATTTGTTGCCAGTTAGTTCCATCCGTGGATTTGTATAATCCACCTGTATAAAAAATCCCCATTGCAGCATACAAAGATCCATCACTTGCAATTTCAATATCAGCACAACTTGAATAACTGTTTCCGGTTTGGGTTGGACCTAAAACTCTATTCCAAGAATTCCCACCATCGCTGGACATAAAAACGCCACCTTCATTCGAATAATAACCTCGGGTAGCAGCAAATACTTTTCCATTGCTTGGATGTACCACTATTTTCTGTATATAATAAAATTCAGAATTACTTTGGGTGTTAGAAAGATTGGACCAGGTACTTCCGCCATCTTCACTTTTCCAAATACCGGCACCTCGAATGGCATCACCATTGTACCAGCCTTCGCCGGTTCCGGCATAAAATATCTGCGTGTTTCCAGGATCAGAAGCAAGGGTTGTAATTGCACAATTATCCCAAAAATTATCCACATTGTTCCAGGATGGATTTGATTGTGTAATATCCTCCGTCATCCATAAACCACCTGCAACCCCACCAGCCCATACTTTTTTATTTTCTGAATCATTCGGATCAAAAAGGATAGCCCGAGTTCTTCCAGCTACATTATCTGGACCATGTTCAGTCCAATCTACTTCTCGAGATACATTTTGGCTGAAGGATTCAGCGTAATTATATGCTGCAATTAACCGTTCTCTTGGGACTGTCCGTGTCGCTGGATCTATGGTCATGAAAAATTCGTGTTCCATGGCCAAATCTGGACGATCTTTTTTAGGTAATTTCTTTTTCCATTCCTTTGGTGTGAGCTGCTCTTTTTGATGGATTGGATGATTGTTTAAAAAGAATTCAAATTCCGTTCGTTGTTCACCATCTTGAGATTGCGTAAATAATAAAACGATTAGAATCGAACTCACGAATGTAAAGCCTAAGAAATAATTAAGATATTTCATTGAAACCACCTTTTATTTTTTTTGATATAGTTTTTGGTAATGAATATTTGATTAGTCTTCAATTAATTTTTATATACGGTCTCGATAATCCTGTTACATGTCCAAGTCATCTAAATGAGTGATCCAGTTTCAGAAAATATTTGGGTTATGACAGATAAAAATATATTGAATTTATTTTTTATCATATCAAAATTTATGAATTATTATGAATACGAATCATTTTTATCCATCCCAATTTTCCAAATCCCTTTTTCAGTGAACGCATCCATGGTTTGACGGTGCGCTTTATTAATCAAATTGGAATGAGAAATTTTGAGTCGTTTTGCATATTCATTCAAGGTAACGATCTCTTTTTCTTCCAAATAAGCTAAACGTTTATGGTAACTATTCGTGAGGGCTTTTCCCACAATTCCTTCCATAATGACTGTTTTATTCTTTAATTCAAATTCATTAAATGCATCGTAATAATGGCTACGATCTACAAAGCGAATATTGATGGGTACATAACCTTCCCTGATCAATAAATAATTATTCAAGATACGACCAATCCTGCCATTGCCATCCACGAATGGATGGATATATTCAAAGATCAAATGGAATAATGCGATTCGCTTTATAATATTTTGCGTGGGTGTGGATTGGTATTTCATCATCATGTCTTCCAGTTTATCCACAACTTGACTTGGATCACACGCGATATGATTCCCAACTCTTACCCACTCATTTTCTTTCCGGAACCGGCCTGCAATATCATCCCGAATATTGGCGATCAACATTTGATGAAGCAACCGCATCCCATCTAAATCCAATTCCTGCTGTTTAGCTATGCTTTGGATATAGGCCACAACTCGGGCTAGATTTTTTGCTTCAAATAATTCCCGCTCTGAAATAAACCGGTCCAGATCAATTTGGAGTAAAATCTTTTCTGTTTCATCCAAACTTAAGGTGCTGTTCTCTATGGCATTGGAATTATAAACCTGCTCACCCAACTCTGATTCGCTAATAAGAGTGAGCAACGATTCTTTTTTTCGTGCAGATTTATTGAATCGATCACGCAATATTTCAATTCTTTTAAACGCATTTAAAACATTTGCCATGGTTGAGTTTACATTGTTTTCATGATTATAACAATAATATCGTGAAAATTATTAATTGATTAATCATATTTCACGTTATTAGCTACACAAACGTTAATAATATCTATAATTTAATCTATTTTCATGATATTAGATTTTTTATCGTGAATATTTTAGCTTATTCATATTTTTTTCACGATTATAATGCTTTAATTGTGAAAGTATATTTTATATACTTTAGTTTTCACGGTAATGGATTCTATCTTGAAAAGAGCGAAAGATGATTGCTATAATAGTAATGTGAAGTAGTTAAGCGTTTTTTAAATTTTGTTCAATGGTTTTTAGTTTTTCCAGAACCATTTTAATTTGCATTTGATATTTTTTCCCATCTCCAAATCTACCCATTATCCCACAAACAAAAAAAACACGAATCCACCCAGCCTGAAAACTCGTTGGCGGCCCAAGGTGGACAAGTTGTGGGGCTATAATGTGAAAAATTTTATGTGTGAGATCACCACTACACTACCGATAAAATGATATTGAAGACCTAATTTATTCAGGTTTACGACCAGTCCACGTAGCTTTTGTATTTGTCCCATCTTTCCGTCAATTATAAACCCATGGAATTCAGTCGACTTATTTAAAAAAGGTTAAAGATTTTTAAATCAAAGATTGTTAAACTCTAGTATGAAATTGAACGATACTTTGCTGAGCATATTCTTTGCCATCGGAATAATATTTATATTCTTCCAAGTTGTATTTATTTTTTCCTGGCTCTACGAAATTGCCGTAAGAAATGGCGTTACATTTTCTTGGCTTTAATCTGTAATCGTCTTTTTGAAAAGTCGCATCTTATTCTACCAAACAAAATTTATCGGTTTAATTATTTTTTAAATTTTGTTCAATGGTTTTTAATTTTTCAAGAACCATTTTTATCTGTAATTGGTAGGCTTTTAAATCTTCTTCCGTGCCATTCTGCTTTATTTCATTCATCGTTTTTGGTACTGTTTTCACCCACTCGACTAATGTCGCATAAGCCTCTTTTCCATCCGTCCCAATTTCGATTGTTAATTCTTCGGGGTTTTTATTGTTTTCCATACCCAAACTTACCCATCATCCCACAAACAAAAAACCCCACTAATGTGGGGCTTGATAGTTAAAATAATAATTTTATTTAAGCAGTATCATCTTCTTGGGTTTTTTGTTTTATCTTATTTTATACGGAATGTGCATTAAATTACATCAAAATACATGGAATATTGCCCAGTTTTAGCCAAGATTAAAATTCAAACCAATTAGAACCATTGCTGAATAGACGCATTGTCTCAAATTGACCACCAAAATCAATAGTGTCGCTAAGATAAGAACCATTAGATTGTATTTGCTCCACACCTTCAGTAGCGAGTGTAAATGTAGAACTAGTACCAGTCATAGATTTAAAAATTAAAATTCTGCCTTGCACTAATTGATCACTATCAATCGTAATAGTACCAGTTGTATATACTGGGATTATTGTCTCATTTCCATTAAACACTGTGCTTTCTGTGATAGCATCTGCTACACTCATAGTCATAGAACCAGTAACATCTAGGCTACCATTCACTTTCAGGGTTGCAGCACTAAAGTCACCGGCAATTAAAGGCGTTTCAGTATCCGAATTAGCGATTGCTAATTTGTTACTTGCAGTTTGGTAGTTGGTATTATTTCCTGCTGAAAAACCAATAAAAACATTACCTGCACCTGTTGTGTTCATCATTCCAGCATTTCTTCCTATGGCAGTATTGTTATCACCCTGTGTACTGTAAAGTGCCTGCATTCCAAAAGCGACATTGTTACTACCACCCACATTATTTCGCAATGAATTAAAACCATATGCTGAGTTGTAGCTCCCTCCTGTATTATATTGCATTGCCTCGTAACCAGTAGAAGTGTTTTGAGAACCAGTAATATTTTCATATAAAGAGCTATATCCAACGGCTACATTCTTTTCACCATTCGTATTTGACCATAATGATTTATGTCCTAAGGCAGTATTGAAACTTGCACTGACATTAAATTTCAATGCATCGTATCCAACTGCAAGATTATACCCACCTTCGTTCATTCCTAGTACACCACCACCTAAACCTATATTACCATATCCTTCAGTTGTAGCATCAGAAAGATCATTAATGCTAGTTGGACTCCCACTATTTAATACATAAGTGGCGGTATCTGCGTAAACTGCATTTGTAGAATTTTCTGATGTTAATGATGTTAATGCACTTTGAGCCTGGAATACATATTGTGCTGTATCAGCATATGTAGCGTTGTTAGATATTTCAGCCTGATTAGCAGTTAATGCACTTTGAGCCTGGAATACATATTGTGCTGTGTCTGCATAGGTCGAAAGATTTGCTTGTTCAGCAAACATAACAGAATCAATAACTGGCATGTTAAATAAAAAGTGTGCTGTATCCGCATGAACAGCATGTTGGGAATGTGCGGTAAACATAGCGGAATCTGATTGAGTGGAATGCTGAGAATGATGGGCAAACTGTACAGAATCTACCATTGGTAAATTCATTACAAAATTAGCTGTATCTGCATGGGTTGCAAGTTGAGCATTATGTGCAAAATTAGCCGTATCAGATAGAACAGATTGATATGCTTGTTGAGACCTAGATGATTTTAAGGCAAAAGGGACAGATGTTAATGGCTGTCTTGGAGACAATATTTCATCTCCTACCTGAGTCTCTAATAGTACATTAGGTGAAATGTTTAATGGCAAGGGATTCTCGCTTCCTAAAACCACGGAAAAAACACCGTTGCTAACATTAGTTGAATGACTTTCTTCCCAAACTGTTTGTTCTGTTCCATCATTCATTTCGCGTATTAAACGAAAGGTTAATTGATATTCACCATCATCATATGCAATCCCATCAGTATCAGTTAATAATCCTTGAAATGACATATTACTAGGTACATCAGATTCAGGTTGTGCAATAAGGGCAGATGTAGCCAGAATAATTAGTGATAGTACTTTTTTCATAACTTTCTCCTATTTCAAAAAGGTTATTTTTTGTTTAAAAATATTTGCTTTATGTTGAATTGTAACAAAATATACACCACTTGCGATTGGCGTACCTAAGTCATTGATTCCATGCCACTGGAATCTGTACTTACCAGCTGTATTAAAATTTTGGTCATGATTAAATACATTACGACCTAATAAATCAAATATTTGGATATTTATATCTGATTCTTCAGAAATTGAAAAATCAATATTTACTGTTGGATTAAATGGATTTGGGTACGCTTTAGAAATGGAAAAGTCTTCTGGCATTACATCATCTACATCGAGTGTTATTTGTGCTACGCTACCCCAAAAACCTGAAGTCAAAATACTAGTTGATGACACTGCCTTACTTGTAAATACCTGTCCTATCGTACCTACTAAAGCAGTCTGTTCAGATTGAGCATTTACTGTACCACTAGATATTACAGATTGAGGCATGGATGTATTTTGAGCAAATACATAAGTAATTAGGTAAAAGGATAAAAATAGTAATCGTTTATTCATAATTTAACTTCCTTGATAGTTAAATCTACAGATCATTCCACAAACAAAAAACTTGAACTTTGTTATGATTTACTTTGTGCGGGAGGCGGATATAGCAATTGGTCTCAAATGCCATACGCCTATAGGGGGTGTGTACGACTTTTTTGTGTACGACTTTTAGGTATTAATGAATAAGTGTGATTAGATATGAAACAAAAAAGCCTAATCGTTAGACAAGGCTTTTCTGAAGAGGAAAGTGGGTTCCTCGAGTGTCGGGGTAGAGAGATTCGAACTCCCGATCTCCTGCTCCCAAAGCAGGGATTGGTCTACCCTAAGTTCTTCTATTAGGCAAGATAAGGATCAGGTACCATCCTTGTGTCCCTTAAAACCGTGTCCCTTTTTACCAATTTGACTGCTTCTTGTTCTTTTGAAGCCAACGTGGGAAAGTCCTGGGAGACACGTTTGAGGTTTATATTGCTGTAGCACTCGGTCGTGGTCACACTTGAGTGCCCCATCAAGAGTTTTAACTCATAGATGGAAACACCTTTAATGAGACTGCGAACCGCAAAGGTATGCCTTAGTGAATGGAAGTTCTTCTTCTCATCAGCACCGATATTACGCAGTGCCTGTTTGAACTTCTTGCTGATATGACCGAAGGGTGTTTTGAGCCTTGATCCATAGCCACTGCTTACCCATTCCATGAGTTCTGCATAGACCATGAGTAACCTGTCATCAAGTTCAATGTGACGTTCCGAATGGGTCTTGGACTCGCAGGGAATGTCCAACCACCGACCACTGAGTTCGGCAATGGATGTCTCCCTCAAACGAAGACCTGTCTCACGATAGAAAAAGAATAGACGCTTATAGAGATCATCCAATCCTTCAAGTTCCTTGATGGACTGAAACTCACTGTCCGTGATGTACTTGGGCTCTCTATTATCCACCCTTCTCTGCTCTATGAGTGGCACCTTGTTCAGCATACCGATCTTTTGATAGTATCTGAACATGGTACTTATTGTCCTAAGGTGTATGTTGATGGTCGTGATGCTCAGTCCCCGTGCTTTCAGGTAACCAATGAACAATAGGATATGATCAGTATCAACCTTTTCAAGTGGC
>JABHAX010000246.1 GCA_018674095.1 Fidelibacterota bacterium | reverse complement strand
TTACCGGACTTTTTTATTTTTGGAAAACCATCCGCCTGTATCTCTTTATATATTGGGAGTTACGGGAGTGGAAAATGTAGGCCTTTTTCCTGTCAAGCCGGAGGTCGAGGGTTCGAGTCCCTTCGGTCCCGCTCTCTTAAACCCCGTTTTCTCGTCGAGAGATCGGGGTTTTTTATTTCCTTTTTGAACTTCTCCGATATGACAGAAATAGACACAAATAGACCGTTTTTGAAGTAACCACCTGCCAAACACCTACTATTTTTTAATAAAAAAAGCCCCTTGAACAGGGGCTTCTTATTACCGTTAAAGTAATGTAGCTAATCAAATTATTTTATCCAATCCATTCAATGATGACTTATAGTTATCATCAACTAAGTCCACATAATATTTTTCAGTTGTTTTAACTGAAGCGTGACCAAGCAGTTTTGATACAGTGTAAATATCCGCTACATTACTTATAGGATTCACTACAATAGGTGGCGGTTATGGGATAAAGTCGCTACATAACATCACTTTTGTTGTGAGCTTTATATTAAAACTAATATCCCTAGTGCCAAATAAGGCTGGATAATCAAAATTTCACATCATCCCACAAACAATCCACGAATGTGGGGCTTGATTAGTTTTTTAAAAAAGGCTGTATCACTTTCAGATATGTATAATCGCCATTTTACACGCTTCCGGGTCGCATTGATATTCAAAAGATACGCGCAGGTCATTTTGGACGAGCACCCTTAAAACAATTTCATTCTTTAATGGTTTTTTCAAACTTTTCTGCACACTATATTTGTTGTTGAACCGCAAAATATAATAGCATTGCCTTAAAAGAGAGCTATTTTTAAGTTTTGAAAGGAAATTTAAAAAAATAAAGATAGAAGTATCCTAAGATTTGCATCTGTATTACTCTTGCAAAAGGTTACTTAAATATTTCTTTACCGTACCTGGACAGGTAATCCATAGACAGATATGGTTATTTTTAGAAGGTGTTCTTTTGCAAAAGGCCAACACCGATCCCATAAAAACAGGATCCAGGGCGAGCCCAGTTTTCTTAAAAATATCCTTAACCAGATTTTCACGGTATTGTATTGATGCTAAAAATATTCCAGTCGAGCCACGCAACCTGATTCGCTGGATCAAACGCAAATACCATTGTTGTGTCAAAACACCGGTAACTTGATTAAAAGTTGATCTCAATGAATTAAGTAGATCGCCACTGGCTACAGGAACAAAATGATCAGCAGTGTTCCCAATGATATCGAAAACAGTTTGTGCTGCTATTTTGTATCCGGAATCATTCCCAAGTGCCCCACCAAAATTCATGAACAAATCAGCAGTATGTAATGATCGTGCGCGGTAATATTTCAGCAACAGCCCCAATAAAGGACCCTTAACTTGCGTAACATTTGGTTTGCTTTCGACCAATTGCGACATGAATTTTCTGTAAAAACCGCCTGAATACGATTTCCCATATAAAATTATAGGATTTTCTGGTAACAAATTCGAAAGCGTAAGGACAGTATGTGAACCTTCGTAAGACAAAACATGGATCCGCCTACCCGGAGAAATAGTTTTTCTGAAATGATCGAGACTCCGCCTCTTTTTTCCGCCAAAATCGGGCAATAGGTCCTCCCTAACCAGGGTAACTTTATCAACATTCAGGTATTTGGCCAATTTATCTGATTCTTCAATAATTACTGGAACCTTGGAAGATTCCTGTCTGATCGTATTCACTTTATTGCTCGCGCAATGACAGATGCGCTGTAGGGTGCACCAATCATAAATTTCATTGATGGACCAAAAAACGGTTCAGTGATGGCACCTGAAAAAAAGAGACCCGGGGTACTGCTTTCAAATCGATGTGATACAACAGGATATTGATTCCATTGTCGAATACCCGCTTTTAATGCTGCGGACAAAAATTTTAGATCGTTCATCTGATATTGATATCCCGTGGCTGAAATAATAACATCGTACTTATCCATATCAGGTAAACCATAATGGTGTGGAACGTTTTTCACGACAGACATTAGATCGGGCGTAATTGTAGTCGAAGAAAAAAGACCCAAAGTACGCTTGAGAATAATTGGGTCAACATTTCGAAAAAATTGAGGTAATCGAATAATATAATTAAATAACCACCTGGGTAGATTTAATGGTTCAGAGAAATATACAGGAGCCGTTCTTGTATACCATTCAACCTGATTCTTATTTTTTAATAATACAAAAATACTTTCCGCTGCAGATTGCCCGGATCCAACAACAAGAACCTTTTTAGCGTTAATCTTTTGAATTTCCGCAGTGCGATAACTATGCAATGTTCCAGGATGGGCCAGAAAGATTTCTGGAATATACAATTGATGAGCGATCCCCGTTGCCAACACAACTTTCTGGACCAAAATCTTATCACCTTTTTCGGTCTGAATAGAAAACCCGCTGTTCCCATGTTTTATATTGATGATCATTTGATTATTTACAGAAAAGGGGATCCGAGCTAGACACCAATCAATGTAATTACGAAAAACACTGACTGGTAGTTGACCGGAAATATCATTAACTGATATACCGGTATCAGAACAGTAATGACTGAATCGGTAACGATCATTTGGATGGCTTAATTCCGATGTAGCATAATCGGACCGTAGATTCATCGTATCAAATGTATGTTTACGCCACAGATCAAATGTTTTACCGAAAATAATAAATGATGTACCTTGAGAAGATAAATGATTGGCGAGAGACAATCCATATGGACCCGCCCCAACAATGGCAACAGTATAATCAGATTTCAATTTTACCAAGTTCCAATTTGTTTCCAGTGTAAAGAATAAATAAATGTAATTATAACCGTTGCAATAATTGTCATTGGGAAGAACAGCTTCACCTTCATTAATCCATCAAGTATAGTTGAAGAATGTGTGGGCGCTACCATAAAGGGATCCAGCAAGGAATATCCAAGCACAATGCCACCAACGGCAAAGATTATACTGAACCACTGCCACAGGCTGAGGCTAAGTATATTGGTACGTGGGAATTCCCCTCGGAAAAATTCTACGATAAATCGCTTTAACCCGTATAAAACCAAATAAACGACGGTAAGCAGTCCGTTCACAGCAATAGGCGTCTGAACTACAATAATAAGGAAAATGAGATAGATGGAAAGATTCACCAGGGCGGAATATAATTGCGTTGGGTAAAGGGCGACTCCTTTAAGATGTCTGTATGTACGAATGATTTTAGTTTCAGGATTATAATAGCGAATAGAGCCTTTCCCGTTGAAAGGTTTTCCATGACAACAACCATAATTTAAACAGCCGATACGGCCAAACATTTGCGCTAGAGGCAACCCGAAAACGCCTGCATCCAGGATAACAAGCGGGTTCCAGCTAAATTGGTATGCTGAAAACATTATTGTTAAAAAGCCGCTGAGAAATCCACCCCAAAGGGCAAACCCAGGAACGCGAAAAAACGTGGACAGGGATACTTCTCTATTAAAAAGTCCTTTCATATCCAAAGCTCGCGACATTAGATAGGCTCCTAATGGAATGAAAACACTCATTCGCAATATCAAAATAAATATTTGATTTGGAGGATAATGAAATGTTCGAAAGCCAAGATAGAACCAGGCATGAATTGATGCAAGGAAAAAGCCTAAACCGACCAACAGGCCAAATGTAGTAATTATTAAATATTTATATCGATATATTGCGATCGGTCCAAAATCATTTGAATGTTGATGCATTTGACCTGTCCCTTATATGAGTGGAATTCGATAGTATTTTTTTCTGAACCTTTTTCAGACGGTTTATGATTGATTCTATTTCCTGACGCAAATACTTGAATTCTGTGTGACGCCAGACTTCAACTCCTTGATGAAGCAGTATAAAGCCTGGACGAGCAATAGTATTTGTTCTAAAATCAAACGCATCGATCAATTCCAGATCTTGATCAGCAATGAAAAGAAATGGCGCTTTTTTGCGTTCTTTCATAATGGTGCTTTCTTCTGGCGTTTCAGCACTGATCGCCACCAGATTCATTTCAATGTTTGTTATTCCAGAATAGTTTTTTACCAGATCGGCTACCTGCCGATTGCAATGGTTTCACCAGTTTCCGCGATAAAAATAGAGCAATGTCCATTCATTATCGATCGTTTCAGCCCATGATAATTTGACGCCACTGGAAGATAAGACTGTGTCAACCTGCGCATTTTCCGCTCCGTTAGTTGTATTTGTAAACACCAAAAAAAACAATATTAAAATAGGTATTTTTTTTCGCATAGAATTAAAAAATAATTTCAGGAAGTAATGCCCGTGGGGTGATAGATGGTTTAAAAAATCCATGGTTTACTCCATAATTTATTTGAGCTAAGCGAGAATCCGTGTCCGAGGATTTTCAAGCATTTTGATAACTTTTTCATGAAATTCATTCAAATGGAAATCGCCAAAATACCAAAGTTGATCATTTACCCACGTTGCAGGCGTTACAAACCCTTGACGTTTTTCTGGCCATTGATTTGTATTGTCCACATTGTAGATATCTAACTGGATATTCCCACCTTTACGGATGTACGATGAAAGTTTCGTCAGCACCGCATCGCAAGTTTTGCAGGATTCTCTTACAAT
>JABHAX010000245.1 GCA_018674095.1 Fidelibacterota bacterium | reverse complement strand
TTTCCGCTATTACGATAATTCATTTACAGAGATTCCCTTGAGTGCAAACCAAGTTCTTTCTAATTCACTTGCTGAAACTGTTCATTTAATACAATTAGATTTCTCATTTAAACGCGATGATGATTCGGTGAGATTTACATCCTTTATTTACCCCAATAATTTCCAATTTGGAAAAAAAATGTCCTATCATGATTAAGCTAAAAACCCTATCAAATAAATTAGGATCTGAATCCGGTGCATTGCTGATGGCAACCACCTTCGGTATTTTTATTATGCTTAGTTTATTCGCATTTTATTTATCACGCTTGGTTATTTTAGAATCTCGAAATTCAGGGTTTCATGCATTAGATATTAAAACACGGAATTTGGCCCTTACAGCCATGGAACATGGTCTCCAATCCTTCAAGGCATCTCGAAACCCTGAAACAATTCAGGGCAGCTTCAATCGAGGCACCTATACGGTTGTGTTTGATTCATTAAAAACTGAATCCCACCAAACAAATCTCCCCTATTCACATTACACAACCATGAAAAGTATTGCAAAAATCAATGATGTGGAACGAAATACGCGTGTCATTTTATCCACCTATCCAGAAGCTTTTTGTTTTTCATATTATGGAAATAATACTGGAAGTGCCACGTTTAGTGAATCATTGGGAAGCATTACGGGTGATATGTTTTTTAATGGAGATGTTAATACAAGTATTGTTTCATCGGGGATTATTTATAACCCCACAGGTTCGGGAGGTACGCAACTTGCTTCTCCCCCAATATTCCCTACATTAAATACTGCAGAATATGAATCTCTATTATTGGTAGCATCTGCCCTTCCTGTAATTAATAGTAGTAGTAATTATGCCTTGAATTTTGATGGATCAAATGATGTGGTAAACTTTGGAGATATGAATGAGTTTAATTCTAAACCTGAAGTATCAGTTTCATTCTGGTTTATGCGCCAAGTGGATAAACCTAATAATTCAAATCATGGAGTCAGTAATATACTATTTTCGCATGGAAGTGATCCATATAATGATAATATTGAAATTGGAACGGATGGCGCCAATGTAGAAATATATGTTGATTGCGCAAATAGTGATCAATATGCAAGTTCCTATAATGCAGGCATTCAAAATAACATCTGGTATCATTTAGCATTTACTTATAATAAAGATGATCCGGATGGAAATGAAGGAAGATTATATATAAATGGATCATATGCACAATCCTGGAACCATTGGGGTGGGAATTTGGATCAAGCAAACAATAGCCCTGTCTCAATTGGAGATACTTACCATATAGAAACACCCTTTGACGGGTATATGGATGAACTTATTATTTGGAATATTGCAATATCTCCTTTAGCAATTAATGAGATATACAATGGACATAATCCGCTAGATAATAATGCAAACTATAATGAATCATCCAGTGTAGCTGGTTATTGGAAGATGAATGAAGGCTCTGGATCGTCCGTTTTAGATAGTAGTCCAAATTCGAATACGGGTACTTTAGTAAATGGCCCTACATGGGTGGATGGTCCAACCACATCATCTGGAAGTACCATTAATTTATCATCGTACACTAATAATGAATTTCTGAATAACGGAGATTTAACTCTGTCGAATGTCACTGTAAATGGTCCGGGAGTTTTTGTTGTTTATGGAAATTTAACTCTTGAGTCAAATACGATTATAAATAAGAATATTAAAATTATTTGTTCTGGAAATTTGACGGTCTCTGATTCACAACTTGGAACTGACCTTAACTCTGCTGTTGTCATCTATTCCAATGGAATTGCAACGTATACCAATTCTACAATATATGGCTTGAGTATATCTAATGGGAGTTCCATCACATTAAATAATACAACATTTTATGGTGGAATATTAAATTACAGCTCGACTTTTTCCTTGCAAGGTAGCACTCAAATTACGGGTTCAGTTGTATCAAACTATTCGTTAGATTTTCAAGGGGGAAGCACCTCGGTTAGCAAAGGAAGTTTACCCCCGTTTTTTAGACTAGACATTGGGTTAAATTCCATAGTTGTTCCGGGGTCATATTTAGAATATTAATCCATTAATTTCAAAGTGACTCCTATATAAATTCTTACAAACTTTTTCTTCTTAATCTTGGGCCAACTCTCACCTTATCTAAAGTAAATGGAGTTACTTTTTAGTTATATTTTCTATCGTTTTTTCAATTAAATCCATTATATTTACAGGTTTTATTGTTAAGTTATTTCAATTATTAACCCATTTAGAGAGAGAGATGTTATACATATTAATTATAGGTATTATATCAGCAATATTTGGACTGTTGCTAATTTTTTCACCAAAAACAATTTTAAATATTGAGCGACAAGCTAATCGGGTCATTATTACAGACCCCTTTTTCATTAAATATCGTCATCCTTTAGGTAGCTTATTGATTGTTGGGGCTATTTATATGATCTATGTATATATAGCTTTTTAACCTTTTGTAATTTTTAATTAGAGGACTTTCTCCTGAATTTTTTTAAATCAATAGGGCTTACTGCAGACCCTTTTACCACATCACCGAATACGCAACTTTTTTATAACTCGACAGAACATCGTCATTGTTTAGAGGGCTTAGAGTTAGCGATTCGGATGAGACGTGGTTTATCCGTTGTGCAGGGAGGTGTTGGTGTAGGTAAAACCACTGTTAGTCGGATGCTAATCCAACTATTTAGCGATGAATCTGATGTTTATGATTTTTATCTAATCCTAAATCCAAAGTTTGAAACTGAATTATTACTTCTTCAACATTTAATTGAATTATTTGGGATCCAAGAGAATGGGAAGACAGTTCAAGACTGTCGAGATATTATAGAAAATCATTTACTGAAAGTGGGAGTAGATGAAGGCAAAATCCTTGTATTGATAGTGGATGAGGGGCAAAACCTAGATGGTAAATATTTAGACGTTTTCCGAACCCTTCTTAACTTTGAAACGGATGATTATAAATTATTACAGCTTATCATTTTTGGTCAACCAGAAATGGAAAGTTTTATTCAAGAATACCCAAATTTTGTAGATAGAATCTCTTTCCATTATAAGATTGGTCCTTTAGACCTAGACCAAATGCGTGGTTTTATTCATCATAGACTTAAAATGACTGGTGCCGGTGATCATAATTGGTTTCCAGACGAAATCATTGAAATGATTTACCAAAATACAAAAGGCTATCCGAGAAAAGTAACACAAATTTGCCACCAACTTCTTCTCCATATGATTGGAGACAAAAAAGATCAGGTAGATATTGAAATTTTCAATAATGTAATAGATGGGAAACTACCTTCCGGTCTGCTTGATGTTAACAAACGGAATACAAATACAACCTCAACAAATAAACTTTTAAATGTTCTGCGAAAAAACAAGCCAAAAGTTCAATCATCAGAGCCCATTAAAATTAAAGCAGAAGATGAAGAATTAATTGGAAGCGCATCTAGCATTAAACCAGAAGAGAATGATGACGATGATACCATTGGCGATACACCAACAGATAAACCTATTGCATCTCAACCTGAAACAGTTCCAGATCCCGAAGGCACAAAAGAAATTACTGACCCAAAAAATTTAACAAGCCCTGCCGTTGAACCTTCATCGATCACACCGTCAGATGACACCCTTGAATTCAATGCCATGTCTGGGCCATTAACCGATCCTGGGAAATTCCCTAAAGGCATAGAAGTTCCATTACTTATAAGAGAAGCCGTTATTATTGGGATTGCAATAGATGAAAATAAAATTGTAGCTGTTGCAATACAGGATCATCGCAATACAAAAAGGTTAATTGACGTTCAGATTTATGAACATTCAGAAGATATTGATTTAGCGCTAAATCCCGCGGAAGCAATGATAGCACTAAAATCAATAATAGAACTGAGTGCAAAATCTGCTTTAAATAAGAATTTCTTAACCAAAAAAGTTATTGAATCTATCTCAAATGGAACCGCTATTGCCCTTTCTATCAATTCTCCTTTAATGAGTTTAAAAAGAGTTGATATTCCAAAAGAAAGTCAAGGAGATCGAAAAAAAATAATCGAATGGAATGCTAAAAAGCTGCTCTATTTTGACCCAATATACCTTCAATATGATGCTGTAAATCAGCGGAAGAGTAAAGAAGTAATGTTAGTTGGCACCACTAATCGACAATTGCTTGAGCAAACGGGTGAAATCATCGCAAATGAGAATTGGTCTATTCGATGGTGGCATCCTATTACCATGGCGATACACAATGCATTTATTTGGAACTATCCGGAAGAATCAAAAGAAGTTTGCTTTCTAATTCATATCGGTGAAAAAGAAAGCTTCCTATTCGGGTATGCACATGGTCTTCTTCAAGTGGTTCGACCTATTGCTATTGGAATACAAAACTTAACCGATGCCGTATTGGACTCTTCAACTCCCCTAAGTCAATATCGTGTGCCTCCTTCTCTTTTACCCGGAAAAGCAAAACCCGGGTCGAGCTTGCCAACAGATGACCAATTTAGACCTGTTATAGAGAATTGGACGCGAGAGATAGACCGAACGATTACAAGTTTAAAACGTATTTTTCCAGCTGGAGAAGCAAGCAAGTTATATTTGAGTGGATCCGCAACCTATATTCAATCCTTGCATGAATATTTTGGAGGGCAACTTAATTTAGCAACAGAATATTTAAACCCACTCCGTAACATCTACATTTTACCCGATGAAAATGAGAGAGGTCAACTAAACGTAGCTTTGCCTCTCATCACTGCCGCCGTGGGCTCCGCGCTTAATTTAGCAAATACAGTAAATCTTTTACCTTCATCACTCAAACAAAATGAGTCTTTTAGATTGTTATTTAAAAGCACAACTCGTGTTGCGGCCGCATTGCTTATTGGTCTATTTACTTTTACAGGATGGGTTTCTGTACAAAATGAAAAATTAGACTTAAAACTTAAAACACTTAAAAAGGAATCTGCTCTTCTTGAGCCCACGAGAGACTTATATTATTCAATTGATAAAAATAAATCTGCCGTAAAGGCGCAAGTGGATGAGTTAAGCACAGATACAGAATATTTTGAACGCATCTTAGCTTCACTTCGTTTTTTAAGCCATCAAACACCGAGTGAAATAACTTTTGAAGAAGTTCGCTTCCAAATGGGGTGGGAAGAGTCTCAGTTCTACGCATATGGTCAAACCCGAAAAGCAGAACTGAAAGTCCTTGACCCTCATTTACGTATTTTAAAAATTGCAGGCACTGTATCTGCAAATTCTGCCTATAAAGAAAGGATATTCCAAATTTATTTAGATAGCTTAGAAGAATCTTCACTTTTTAACGAAATTGAGGTTATTAGCAAACATACGAGCATTGGTTTAGACGTACAAGAAATGACATTTGTACTCAAATGTATCTTATAATGAACGAATTTTTCAACAACCAAAGAAATGCTTTTTTAACGCTCGTAGGCGCTATGTTCTTTATTATTATTATTTGGTATTTTTCTTTCCATAAGAATATCCAATTCTCTTATAATAAAAATAAAACGCAAAAAGCTTCAATTATTAAAAACAGAAACCTCTATAAAAAGATGGAAAAACGGCTTCCTGAAATTGAAGGTGAATGGAAATTGCTAAATGACTCTTTTAAAGAAACACTTGGTAAGATACCCCATAAAACAAATTATGATGATGCCGTTAATGCCTTATACACTTTATTAATGGAACAAAACTTTGAGATTAGTACTTTTTCTCCTTCCAAAGTTCCACTTGAGAAAAAATATATCAAGATTCAAGATTCTCAAGATACTGTAGTGGTTGAGAAATATCCAATTGATATCCAGTTTTTAGGTGATTTTGTGGAGGTGGGTGAATTTTTAGATGCGCTGAAAAACTTGCCTTATAGAATAACGGCAAATAATATTCAGATTTCAAATGGCATTTCCAAATTATCCCAAGATATTAAATTAATTGCATATATGTATTTACAATCCGGACAGAAGAGTGCGTTTGTAGATTCAAGAAAACAAGAAAAACAAGAAATGCGTGGGGTACTTAAAACCTCATCCACACCCACTCAAATTGGTGTTGATATTAAGAATCCATTTAAAAATATGACATTAGGAAAAGCAAATAAAAAAGCGAAAAACTCTAATTTAAAAACGTTTTGGTGGACCAATAACCCTGGTATATATCTGAATGAAGACAGGACAAGAGGTAATGGACGCGGAGATTACGTTTCTTTGAATGATACCGGCAAACTATCGGTTTACTAAAAAAGACTCATGCCATACACCTATAATATTAATTCTAAATTAATAATTAGAATAAAGAGTAATAATAAATGAATACTATAATCACACTAAAGTGGGATAGGTAATTTTTTATGACACCCAGATTAAAAATATTAATTGCCATGTTTGGTATTTCTATTCTCATATTACTTGCAGATCGTTTTAGCGCTGATTCAGATTCAGCGCCCAAAAAAACATCTTCACAGCCTAAAACTAGTAAAAGTTCCAAGAGTAGCCTGACTAAAACAACGGGGATAGGATCTCGTCAGTTTAAACCAATTTCAAGTGGTGTCAAATCCTTAACGGGTTGGAAAAGAAATCCATTTGAAATAGAATACACCGAAACACCTGTTCAGAGTTCTCCTTCAAAAGATTCCAAAAAAGGTAATTCTGTCAGATTAGCAACTTTGAATACAATTATCATTCAAAGTATTTATGAAATTGGAAATGATGCCGTTGCTGTCATCGAAGGGAAGTCTTACCGCACCGGGGACTATTTAAATAATATGTTAATAGAAAAAATTGAGCCTAGGAAAATCACGTTTAAAATAGGAGGAAAAAGTTATGCTGTCGATTTTGGCTCCTAAACTATTGAGGCATTTCTCCTTAGGGCTTTTTCTGTTTCTTGCCATCGGAACATCCTTACCGCTCCAAGGAAGGAGCGACTCTACAGACCCAATAAATATTAGTGGGAGTAAATACGATTTAAATCAGACTATGTCGATATATTTGAAAAAGTCAGATATAAAAGACGTTCTAATGATGATTAGTGAATTAACCGGTTTAAATATTGTTATTAGCCCAAACATTACAGATACCATAACTGCCGATTTAAAAGATGTAAGTGTTCGCGCGGCAATGGATGCCATATTAAAACCCAATGGGTATAGTTATTTTGTCCAAGAGAATGTTATTATTGTTAAAACAACAGACATTCAAATGATCGGGGAATTAGAAACTGCCGTTATTAAATTAAAATATATTAATTCAAATGATTTATCGAAGCCACTTTCGTCTGTAATGACTGGGCGAGGAAGCTTGCAATCCTTCACACCCATCGTTTCTAGCCAAGGAAGTACTGGACCTCCGAATATAATAATTGTCTCGGATGTCCAAGAAAATATTCCAAGAATTCAAAAACTAATTCAAGATTTAGATCAACCCATTTCTAATATTAACATTGCAATTCGATTTATTGAATCTCAAGTAGATACATCTAAAGGCTTCGGTGTTGATTGGTCAAAAACGCCCATTCATGTAGGAGAAACAACTACAGACACCACTAATTTTTTACCCATTAGCTTTAACAATATAAATATCGGTACGTTGAGCCCAACTCAATTGGTAAGCGCCCTACGTATTATGCAGGCACGGGGTAATTCTAAATTATTATCGAGTCCTCAGGTGACCACAATGGATAACCACCAGGCAGAGACAGAAGTTGTGACGACAGTATATATTGAAGGCATGTCAAACCAATCTAACAGTAGGCAAACAGGCACATCCCCACTGTTGCCTAATACGAATTCAGGTATTTATAATCTCAATACAGTTCAAGAAAAAGATATTGGGATTAAGCTTCAAGTCACACCCCGATTGAATGAAGGCAATAGAATAACACTTGTGGTTAATGCAACCGTTGAAGCTCTACTATCTGCAGCTGAAGTGTCCACAGATAAACCTCGTTCCACAAAAAGAACCGTTCGAACGCAAGTGACTGTCGATAATGGTTCAACCGTTATTATTGGAGGTCTAATTGCAGAGAATGTAATTGAAAATTTAAAATTTGTTCCCATTTTAAGTGCAATCCCAATTTTTGGGAAACTTTTCCAATCTACATCCACTGAAATAGAACAAAGAGAACTTTTGATTTTCATTACACCCAACGTAGTAAACTAAACGTTTTATGCAAAAAAACCTCCCTTACATTTTCATTGCTTTTGGTATTTCAATTTTCATTGGAATATTATCAATTTTAGATATTTACGATTCAATCGAACATAAATTTTTAGATATGCGATTTAATTCAAGGGGACGCATTGAAACCCGATCGGATATCGCTACTTTAGATATCGATGTTCGCGCACTTCAAACCGAGGGCAAATGGGATCCATGGAGTAGAGAAAAACACATACCTATGGTAAAAGCAGCCGGCGAGCATGG
>JABHAX010000244.1 GCA_018674095.1 Fidelibacterota bacterium | reverse complement strand
ATCAACATCAAAATCGTAAAAGAAGCCATTCTCAATCGTTGGACCTATTGTAACCTTAGCGGATGGAAATAATTCCTTTACAGCCTGTGCCATTAAATGTGCTGTCGAATGGAGAAGTGTATCGTGTCCTTCTGGTGTATCACCCGTGAATAATTGTAATGAACAATCTTTATCTAGTGGTGAATTTAAATCAATAAGGTTTCCATCAATTTTCGCCACGACAACTGCATGTGCTAACCTAGAGCCAATACTATCAGCAACTTGTTGCGAGGTTGTGCTGATCGGCATCGTTTTTACGGAATTATCCGGTAATGTTATATTGATTTCTGACATAATTAATTTTTGTGATTTTTTATGAGTTCACTCACTCTTTTTACTTAATTCACAAGATTGATAATTTTTTACAAAATTAAAAAACAGTTATTATTAAGCTATTCCATAATCCCGAACTGTCGGGAAAGCGTCGACATTGTAATGTGGGCGATGACGGAGTCGAACCGCCGACCTCTACGATGTCAACGTAGCGCTCTAACCATCTGAGCTAATCGCCCTGTAAAAAAGCCGCGAAATTTACAGTGAGAATTGGCCGATTATAAAAAGATATTTGGTGGATCATTAAGGCTTATTTGTCTGAAATACCCGGATTATCATTTATTAATTGAGGTGAAAAAACTTCACCATAAACCACAGGGTCATTCAAAATGCTAATGGCTTTTTGGATATACTTATCATCTATGGATGATTGTTTAACCCGACCCTCATTTCCATGGAAATGATCTGCAAACTCTACCATCAACCAATTATGTAATTTGTTTTCTTCTAACTCAAACTGACTTATCGCTTTTTGTTCAAAATAACTGTCAAGAATATCGATAGCACCTTGAATTTCAATATCGGTAGAATCCATTTCCCATAACATTTCTTTCATATCTAAATAATTAGATTCACCCTTCATAAAAATATCTAATTCAGAATCATATAAATAATTCTCAAATTGAGCCATAAGTGTTGTATCATTTTCCGCATCATCGAACGTATTATAATCAATTTTATGTTTTTGGACAAAACTGAAAAAAAGACCCTGTCGCCAACTGGCAGATAAAATCGGCAATGTTCTAGAAATATCAACTTCATAATCTGGTGTTATTCCACCTGCGCCTGATACTTTTCGTCCGCCTTTTGTATAAAAAATACTATCTTGAACAGTTGTATCGGCCAGTATTTCATCAGGTAAATATCCAGGTTTTTGAATTAATCGCCCGCTGGGGATAAAATATTTAGCTGTTGTAATTTTTAGGGAACGGTCTTTATCAATATTAAAAACGGTTTGGACAAGACCTTTCCCAAAAGTTGTTCGACCTACCACAACACCACGATCTAAATCTTGAATTGCTCCAGCTACAATTTCACTTGCTGATGCACTGCCTTGATTTACTAAAACGGTTACATTAACATCTTTAGGAACCAATGGATCTGACTTACTTTTATACTTTCGTTTAGATTTTTGTGTCTTCCCATTTGTCCAAACGAGCATTTCTCCTTTTTCGATAAATAAATCAAGAATATTGACTGCTGCATTCAGTAATCCTCCAGGATTATCTCTTAAATCGAGAATCAATCCTGTCATATTTTGATTCAGCAAATCTTGTAGAGCTTTTTTCATTTCTCTATCGGAATTCCTAGAAAAACGCGTGAGTCTTATATATCCAGTTTGATCATCCAACATTCCGGAAAATGAAATATCTTTAACTTTAATATCTTCTCTTGTTAATTCAAATTCAATAAAATCTGTTTCTCCAAATCTCTCAATAGTTAAAATCACCTGTGACCCTTTAACACCTCGAATTAATTTTGCAGCATCATCCATAGAAAGTCCAACTGCTGCAGTACTATCGATTTTTATAATTTTATCTCCGCTAACAATTCCGGCTCGTTTAGCAGGCGTATTTTCAATTGGAGCAATAACCGTTAAAACTTTTTCCCTTTTACCAATTTGAATGCCGATACCACCATATTGCCCTTTTGTTAGCATTTCAATCCCACTTCTTTCTTCGTTCTCGAGATAAACAGTATAGGGATCCAAATCATAAAGCATATTATTAATGCTCATTTTTGTAAAAACATCTAAATTGATATCGTCCACATAATTCGTAATTAAATGACGATAAACATCATTCATGAGAGATTGATTTTCCCGTACTTGCTTATAAATATCT
>JABHAX010000029.1 GCA_018674095.1 Fidelibacterota bacterium | reverse complement strand
TTGAGTGCCGCATCAAATGGGGAAGCATCACAAATATTTAATGAGAAAAAACATAGTATATTTACTTATTCATTATTGAAAGGATTTGCAGGAAGTGCAGATGATGGTGATCATCTATTGGAATTAGGAGAGTTAATAGAATATATTTATAAAGTTGTTCCAACTTTCGCTAGAACCGTTTCTAATTCCACTCGTCAAAATCCCGCTTTTTACGGAATGGACTTAAAAAGAACCATTCTTGATTTAAGATAATAAGACTGGATATATGATTTTAACTGTCCGAACTTTTTAGGGTCAACTACGTTATATTATTCAAACATCTAAAAGGAGTTACTGAATGATATTATTGGAATGGAATGAAACTGCAGCACACCAGCGATTGCTTGAAAAAATAAAATCAGATAAGGAATTGTATGATGCCGTTCGAGCATCTGATCTTATGGAAGAGATGGAAAGTAAGGTAGAAGCTTATCGTCAACGAATGGGCGGTTAATCTTTAAATGAAACGGGATTCATTGGATCCCGCTTTTTTTTCACATGAATAAATTATTATTTTTACCGATCCTTTTGGTATGGTTTGGATGTAGTTCTACAGTGCCAAATTGGATTTCTGTCCAACCGTCAGATTCTAAATATTGGCATGGAATTGGTCGTGTAGATAAATCAGATTATCCCAATCCAAGATCGTCTGCTAAGGAATTTGCAATCCAAGAAGTTTCCACACAAATCAAGGTGAATATTTCTTCGGAAATGAAAACAATCATCCGTGAATCCAATGGCTCTTTACAAACGGCTTCATCTTCGGTAATGGCTTCTCGTGTCGACTTACTACTCCCCGAATTAGAGATCGTCGGTTATTACCATACAAAAGACGCTTATTTCGCCTATGTGAGATTGAATAAACAAAAATATCGAACTGCCATGGCTCGGTTGAGAGAGAATGCGAAGATTATTGCATTAGATTTTATTCAAGAAGCGGATGAGAATTTTGGAATTCAGTCCTTTCAACTTATCCAAAAAGCATGGCAGGAAATATTACCGTTCTCCGATGAACCTATTCAAGTGATGTATCGGGGGAAAAGATTTCATTTATATTCCTTAGTGAAACGAAAATTGAATGAATATGAAGCGCGAATTAAAATAACAGGAACTTTAGATTTTACTACGATGAAATTGTTTGTAGATCGGGAAAATTCCTTACAAATATTAGTGACTGACAAACAAACTGGTACAATTTTATCGGGTATTCCGGTTTTGATTAAATCAATAACTGATGAAATCTCAATTTATTCTGATAGATTAGGTAAAATAACTTATGATATTCCTGTTCAATCGATGGAATCTTCTTTCTCAATTAAGTATGAATTAGATGATCAAGAATTATTTAAAGATTTGAGTTACCAAAATGATATTCTTCCAATGAATCCAAAATCAAATTCCATTCATGTGGATGTTGTTAAAGCACGTGTTTCGATTGAATCTTCCGAGAAAAATTTAGGCCGACCCTTAAATCATCCCATGATTGCTCCAGCGATAAAAGATGCATTTACCAGCAGGGTGGAATTCGTTAAAGGCAACTCCGATATGATTATAAAAATTGAATCAGATACTTATAAAAAATCTGATCGAAATGGAAAGAATTACCCTTACTTTACCTATGGAAATGCGTCCATAACTTTTAAAGATTCTCAAACGGGAGAAGACTTTTTTTCATCCCATATTTCAAATATCAAAGGTGGCGATTTTGGATCTCAAAGTACTGCAGGAATTCGTGCATACGAAAAGATGGTTAACCAAATAGTCATAGAATTAGAAAATCAATTATTGAGCCGTTAAATTCATCATGTATTTTTCGAAATCTGACGCCTAAAAAATCAAACAACTGTGAATAAATTTATTTCATTTTTATTACTCATTATAGTCATTGGCGGAATTGTGACGGTGAAGCAATATGATCAAAGTCCGGCTAAAAATCCAACACCAGGATTTTCCATAAACTTTGATGAAAAAAATTTTCCATCGCCCCTAACGGTTGCAAGGCGGGCTCAATTAGAGCAAATGGCCCAAAGAGAACGTTCGAAAATAAAAGTACAAGTTGAACATGATAACTCTCCCTTTACAAATTCTTATCCGATGATTTTAGATGCGACGGGCTCATTTGACCCTGACTATGGAGATAAAATTCACTTTAAATGGAGACAGGTTTCCGGACCGAAAGTCACCTTAAAACCAAATCACTTTTCAAGTAAAGTCAGTTTTATTGGGTCGCCTGGAGATTATCAATTTGAATTAACAGTTTCTGATGATTACGGCGCAAAACATACAGTCATTAAATCGGTCTTGATTGAGCCAGAAGGAAATTTAGCGCCAATTATTGATATGAAAATTCGCCAAGGTTCTGAACTGAATTAATTATGGCAAAACAACTTATTTATATCAGCATGCTGTTTGGGATAATTTATAGTCAACAAACTCTGAGTTTATTACCTATTGAAGGAACCAATATTTCTGAGGCTGTGCGACTGGCAAGTTATAATAAATTAGAAACAGCCTTGATTGAATCTGGTCGATTTAAAGTTATTGAAAAAGCCAAGAGAGATGAAATTCTCAAAGAACAAAAGGATCAATGGTCTGGATGTTTTGAAGATTCTTGTATTATTGAGATTGGAAAATTATTGGGCGCAACTTATCTCATTATGGGAGATATAATTGCATTAGGAAAATTGTATCAAATAAATATAAAAATTATTGATATTGAAAAAGGTGTTGTAATAGAAAAAGTTACAAAAGAAACATTAGGAACGGAATTAGACCTTTTGACTGGTGTTGAAGAAGCTAGCCATTTAATTATTTATAAAATGGATTCTTCTTATAAAATCCCCAAAAAGACAGAGTTGCAACAAATTGCATTAACTGTTCAGAAAAATGGACAAAAAGATTCAGTTAAAACAGTGATAATAGAAAAACCGGTTTTCGTGGATCGAATTCTTGAAAAAGACAATTATCGTTATCATCGAAATGCAATTGGCATTTCAACGTCTTGGGGACAACCGGGGCAATGGAATTGGGGGTTACGCTTTAATCATTATCCGCTCATGTTAGAATATTCTCAAGGATGGATGGGCTCAGGGAAATATCACGAATATGCTTGGAATGAAATTGATTCACAGAATTTTAATTCATATTTAGGTGATGAGTCTTACCGTGATGAAAATTTTGTTTCTGGACGAGAAATCAGTATTGGATATGGATGGTGGCAATTTAATGGTTCGGGTGCGAGCCTTAATCTTATGGCCGGCCAAACAGAATTTATTGGACAGGATGAATATGCTGATTTGTATGTAAACGAGGACAATGTTTGGGAGTATGTTGGCGCAAATGTGAAATTCTACCGAAATTTATATTATATGGCTTTCGGGTACGTTGTGGGTGACGGAGATCTATTTGATGAAAACCAATTTTATATGCAGCTTGGATTCCATTTGACATTAGGGTTTGGGTATGTCAATTAATCCAAGAGTTCGATTATTTTCGTTTTTCTCAATCGATACTCATCAACTTTTTTTCATATGTGGATTATTCCTCATTCATCTAGGGTGTGATGCTTTACGATTTGAACCTAGAATAGATGGGAATAATGAAATTATTGACGACGATGATTTATACGTAGAATCAATAGAAATTACTTACCCAAATGGTGGTGAATCTTTCGATCCTGGAACGATTGTGACCATTACCTGGGAAAACACTATTGAGCCTTGTGAATGGGGTGTGAATATTGTACTGATTGATGATGATGAAATTGCTTTTAATATTGCAACCAATACCCCTAATGATGGATCATTTGATTGGTATGTGGATACAGATTTGGATCATGGTGATGATTATAAGATCAGATTAGACGGTTTATGTTTTAAGAGTGATTATTGTAATGGATGTATTAATGACCAAATGTCTTTTCCCTTTTCAATTTCTCAAGATATTATTGAATCATTTATTATAGTTCTTTCACCCAATGGTGGTGAAAATTTTGAATTTCTTGATGAATCTATCTCAGTTACGTGGGAATCAAATTTGCCCGATTGCATTTGGGGAATGAAAATTAGCTTATATAAAGATTCTGTAGAAGAAAGAGTCTTGGTATATGATACGCCAAATGACGGGCTTCAGGAACTTACAATTCAGAATGAAAATTGGGGTCTTGAATCTGGGGATGATTATACTATCTATGTTGAATCCTTGTGCAAAAATGGTTCTACGTTTTGTGGTGGATGTTTTGGTGATTTCAGTGATGAATCATTTCGATTATATTACAATGAATTGATTTTAACTGAACCCAATGGTGGAGAAGATTGGACACGGGGCGAAACAGAAACAATATCTTGGACGGATGACAGTACCACGCAAAATGTTCGACTAGAGTTGTGGAAAGCTGGAGAAAAATTACAGGATATTTATTATTTACTTGAAAATGAATTCTCTTTCGATTGGGCTCCATTATATGCATTAACACCTGATGACGATTACAAGATTAAGGTTATTAGTTGGGAAACTAATAAATCTGATTTAAGTGATACAACTTTTTCCATTCAATAAGAGACTCGGATGAAAAAAGTCGTTTTAGGAATCGATATCGGTGGAACAAATACAGTTTTCGCTTGGGTAGATAAATCGGGAAATATTCTATCTCTACAAGAGATTTCGACTCAAGGAACTGAACCGGCACAAAAGTTTGTGGATCGACTCGGAGAAAAAGTTGATCATTTTTTAAAAAATAATTCTGATTGTTTACTAATTGGAATTGGTGTGGGTGCACCAAATGCAAATCACTTTTCAGGTATTATACAGAATCCGCCGAATCTTGACTGGGGAGAAGTGGATATTGTATCTATCTTGTCTCAGAAATATTTCTGTGATGTAAAACTAACCAACGACGCAAATGCGGCTGCTTTAGGTGAAAAGTATTATGGGCTAGCAAAAGAAATGGATGATTTCATCATGATTACATTAGGAACCGGATTGGGAAGTGGTATCTATTCTAATGGCAGAATCCTGTATGGTGATAATAGTATGGCAGGTGAATTGGGACATTTATCCATTGATCCAAATGGACGATTGTGCACATGCGGACTTAAGGGATGTTTGGAAATGTATGTTTCCGCTAAGGGAATTAAAGAAACAATAAAAGAAATGCTTGATAAAAATCCGGATGATGGATTTTTAAATTCTTTAAATATGGATAATCTTGACGGAAAAAAAATAGATGCTGCTGTTGACCGTGGCAATGTCTCTGCCCTAAATATTTATAAAGAAGTGAGTAATAAACTAGGATTTGGTTTGGCGCAAGCTGCAATACTTTTTAGTCCGAATGCGTTTATATTCTACGGTGGTTATAGCCAAGCTGGAGACCGATTACTTTTTCCAACGCGAGTTGCACTTGAATCGTATTTGATGGATAATCTGAAGGGCAAAATTCAATTATTACAATCTGGGTTGCCTGTAGGACATGCTGGGATTTTGGGGGCAGCATCTTTGATTTGGCATTCCAAACCCTTATTAATGAAGGCAATAGGAGAATGAAGTGAATAATATATATGTAGGAATTGTGATGGATGGTGATGAAAAAAGAGTCATCGAACATGCCATTGCTGTCTCGGAAAAATTCAATGCTAAATTAACAGCAATTCACGTTAATGATGAGTACGCTGGGGAAATGTCCATGATGATGGATTCACCTGATAAGTATGAAGAAAATGATATTCGGGATGCTTTTAGGACGTATGGATTTGAAGTAATTGCAGAAACGATGAATGTAAAAATTATTAAGGCAGAAAATATACCAAAAGCGATTGTAGAAGAATCGAGTGAAGCTGATTTGCTTGTTTTGGGACATAAACGAATGAGTTCCTTTAAAGCCAGTTTTATGGATTCCACAGATGAGGGAGTTGTAAACCTAATTGAATGCCCTGTTCTTGTTGTTCAGAAATAAATTGCCAATTAGTGTTTCTTTCTAGCGCACCGGAATAAGTTTTTGAATGATGGCCACAAAATTTCACAGAACAAACAGTTTCATCAAATGCAGGTGAAGTATTTTTATAAAATTCAGCTTACACAAAATAATAATAAGCGAGCAAGCAATTTTCAATAAATCCGGAAAATGGTTCTATTAAAGTAAAATATTTGATATCTAATTTGATAAAATACAAAAGCCCCTATTTTCATCGGGGCTTTTGTATAACAGTAGCGGAGGAGGGAATAACAACTGACGCGAAAATAATAAATAGACTATACTTTATTAGAACTTACAAATTCAAGAATTAAACAACACACTAATTACGGGCACACCCTTCCACATTGACACCTTCCATTAGGGTTATTGCTCCACATGGCGGGGAGACCTGCCCACATTCGTGGGCTTTTATGTTTGTGGGATGTTGGGTAGATTTGGACATATAAAAAGGATTTCGAAATGAAAAAACTATTTATTATAACACTCTTTTTATCTGTTCAATCAGTCTGGGCTATTGATGATGTAACTGATGAGCTGGATGCTGCCTGGGACAAAATAAAAATGACAGTTTCTAAGGGAGATTTTCGTTCTTATAAATCCGTTTATCATAGAGATGCCATTTTAGTAAATGGGATAACAAACAAGAGTTATCCTATCAAAGATGCATTTACCGGTTGGAAGCA
>JABHAX010000243.1 GCA_018674095.1 Fidelibacterota bacterium | reverse complement strand
TGGATGGAGATATTTTAGAAAGAACGCTCACCGATGTTATATTTCATTTTCAATATCGCTATGCGATCGGGCATGAAGCATTTGTGAAAGGCTGGGCAGCAACTAATAATATCAATTGGGGCAGAAATATTGTCAACCAAGTAATTGGTCCTCATGTAGACGGTGATAATTCTAATTCTGACCATCGAATACAGTATTCATGGTACGGCCCTCATTCCCAAGCTCCTGTTGATTGGGAAGGTGACTGGGGGTGTCCAAATTATACTAAAGGCGGGGCACTTGGTGCTTCCGCATATGTTGGAACAGTTATCCTTCATTCAGACACCAGTCCAAATAATCCCTCAAACGATATGAGCCAACCATTTACAACAAAATATCTTGGAAACGATTCGGATAATGAAACTCCAAGCCAATATAATTCAGTTGTAATGGGACGATACTACGAGAGAATGTCATCAGGTCACCCAAGTCAAACGCATGCAGATCAAGTAGGAGATGGCTATGCGGATGCTTGGGGCGGCGATGCTGGAGGCTTTTCTCAAGCGCAAGGATTTGGCCCTTTTGATTTAGAATATGGAGATAGTATTCGAATCATTTTAGCGGAAGGCGTCAATGGAATAAGTCGATTAAAGAGTATTGATGTCGGTAATAATTGGTTTCAACATGATGGTTCTAATAGCTTACAAAAACCGGGAGGTGGTACCACAACAGATAAGGATGAGTACAAGCGCCTTTGGGTTCAAACAGGAGCTGATTCGCTTTTTGATACCTTTGATCGCGCAACCTCGAATTTTAATACTGGTTATACATTAAACCATCCCCCTGCACCACCATCCGAATTCCAAGTTAATTCCGGTGGTGATCGTATCGTTCTCTCATGGAAAGGTGAGAGTGCAGAATCTCATCCAAATTTTGATGGTTATTCTATTTATCGAGCCATTGCAAAACCAGATACCGTTTATGAAAAAATATTTGAATGTAGTGCTAGTGATAATGTTAATGAGTTTAATGATATGACACCCCAGCGAGGTTTTAATTACTATTATTACATTGTGAGTAAAGATGACGGGTCTCAGAATGAAATATTCCCAGGGACGCCACTAGTTTCCAGTAAGTTTTATACTATGACAAATAAACCTGCCTTTTTACGTAGACCTGCAGGTGCAACTATGTCTGAAATCATTATCGTGCCAAACCCCTTTCACCTTGGAGCAAAACAAATTCAGTTTGGTTCCAGTGCGCAAGATCGGCTCGCTTTTTATGGCCTTCCACCGCAATGCACTATACGTATTTTTACTGAGCGTGGTGATCTTATAGAAACAATTGAACATACTGATGGAAGTGGAGATGAATTATGGAATTTAACGACATCCTTTCGGCAAATTATAGTCAGTGGCTTATATATCGCCCATTTTGAAACACCAGGTGGTGAATCAGCTATCAGAAAGTTTACGGTGATCCGTTAAAATGAAAATGAATTATAAATATATATTTTCTGGGATTCTAATTTTTTATTTGGGGTGTGAAACTCAGATTTCTGATTATGATATAAAAACTTTTAATGTAACTCAAATTGATAATGATGCTTGCGAACAATTTTATAATTACAACCTGGAAAAAGCAATAAATACTACTGATTTGGACACCGCTTATAATAATTTAGATAGCTTATATGCTTTTATTTTGGGAGATACATCGTCATTACTTAATATTAACAACACCCAATTAACTGAAATCAGAATGGCATCTGACACAACATATTTATCAGTTTTTGTTGGGCAAGCAGCAGATAGCACTTATTTTTTTAGTGATGCATTTGTAGATATTGATGTAATAAATAGTTCTGGGAATTTAATAACACCTATTTCGAATAAATCAACCCTTGAAGATATTGCGGCTTGTCCCAATGTTCGCACTCGCTCAGCCTTTGATTTAGAACCAGGCTATTATATTTTTGAGTTAAAAGCATTAGAAGCAAAAATATTTAATGTTGTGTTTATCAATTCAAATATTGCTCCAACTGCATCTTTTTCGGCATTACCTTTAATAGGAATTGATTCTCTGGAAGTCTCTTTTTCCGATATGTCTCTAGAAGGGACATATCCGATTACATCCTGGATGTGGAATTTTGGGGATAATACTTCAGATAGTACTCAATTTCTACAAAATCCGATGCACCAATACAATCAAGCAGATACTTTTTCTGTATCATTAACTGTTTCTGATGGTATTTTAAAAAGTACGATAGTAATGGATAATTTTATTAAAATCACTGAAACTGATACGAGCAGTGCTAATGAATAAAATTAAAAATGCAGTCTTAGTTTTGTTGCTCATGAGTTGTCATGTTGTGGGTGAAAACAGAAAATTAGGGCAAACAGGTTTTCAATTCCTGAGTGTAATTCCCGATGCATATGGAGCTGGCCAAGCTAATGCTATGACGGCTTCCAGATCAAAATCCGTGAGCCTTTTTTATAATCCCGCAGGTTTAACAGGACAAAAACAATTATTAGACCTTTCTGTTGCGAATCTAGACTGGATTGCAGGAATTAAAGTTACTGGAAT
>JABHAX010000242.1 GCA_018674095.1 Fidelibacterota bacterium | reverse complement strand
TAGTGCACTAATAGGAGCAGCATACCACCATGAGCCCTCATCCCACATCCAGCCTTCGCCATAATGAAGCGTATCCATCAAACTTTCATCCACAAACAATGTATCCACTGATTCAATCTGTGAAGAAATAATTTTAGCCAAGGAGTCTAATTGCTCCAAGGAAAAATCCGGATCACCGCCACCTTTTAAAATGAGATTATTCTCTTGCTGATAAATGGCTGTTTCAAAAATAGTATCGGAACCAAGGTTGGCTAATGCTGCGGCACAAGTGTACAGTTTATTATTACTTGCCGGCATGAGCCGTTTTTTACTATTCAGTGCATATAGTATTTCTCCTGAATTAAGGGAAGTCACTTTTATACTCATATTAACATCTAACCCTGAATCCACTATAAGTGCATTGATGTTTTTTTTCAGTTTTGCCTGTCCGGGATTATTTAAAAGTGCTTTTGGTGGTGCGCAGGAAAAGAAACAGAATAATGCTGTAATAAATTGAAGTCTAATTATTGTCATGCGGTACCTCTTTCAACTTCTTCAAAAATCGATCCAGAATCCGAGTTCCAAATTGGAATGCAGGTTGAAATTTATCATTTGAAATACCAATTCTTTTTGCAAAAGCTTGGGTCGCTTCAATGTGAGGCTGGATTCCCCAAATTGGCTTTGATCGATGAGTGATCCCATCAATTTTAACCATATCACTCAAGATCGATATTTCAAAATCTGAAGGGCAAATTGTAACACCTTCTCTGTGTGAATAAATAAGATCTCCTTCCGCAGATTCTTCTAATATTGAATGACTATTGAGTACTACTGTTCTAGCACCTTTCTTTTTTTCATCATTCCAAAGTAAATCGATTGTTCCGCCAAACATATGGGCGATGAATTGATGTCCGAAACAAATGCCAAGAGTTGGGATGTTACGAACAAAAGCCTGTTCCATTGTTGAATGAATATTTTTAAGCCAATCATGTTTATCATAGACAGATGCAGCACTTCCCATCAGAATAATACCGCACGTTTCACCGATTACTATATCCATACTTCTTGGGTCAAATAATGCGGGTAAATGATAAGTAGTTGTGACTGGTGACCGAGAAGAAATATGATTATAAGATTGTATTTCCGGTATAATTAGGGATGGGTCTATGACCATTAAAGATTTTGAATTCATTTCTGGAAATCTATTTTAGAAAAAGTATTTTATTTGATGCGATTCGTTTACCATTCTTATCAAATTGAATGAAATATGGACCCGATGTTAATACGTGTTGGATGTTTTTTGGCAATGAAAAAGTTATGTTTCCTGATTGGGTAAAAGAAAGATTTTTTTGCCAAACAAGTTGCCCAAGAATATTGAATAATTTTATTTGGTACAATCCAACTTCTGCATTTATGTGAAATACCCCATTGCTGTTAAACGGATTTGGGTAAAAAGACAAAGTTGGTTTTGTGGGAACTAGTTTATCAGCAGGAATTGAAAGTGTTGTATCAATTAAGAATTCTATGGCGCGATTAAAATAATTAATCCTGTCATTTTCATTGAGAATTTCCAGAGGTATAGAAGATAGCAAAGATGGAAGATCAGTAACACCTACAGCTAAAATAATACCCGAGGAATCGGTAAGAATTGGATAAGTCAATGATTCATTTAAAGGAGAACCAATGCTATTCAAACTGTCAATTCCAATATTTGTGATTAAGTTAGAACTTGAATAATTATCAAAGGGTATGTCAATGCCAATAAATTCTGTTGGAACAGATATGGAACCGGTAAATTCAACACCAAGATAATTTTGTAAAAAATCACTTCCTGTTGAAGTTGCAATAAGAGATTCGGTGGATTTAGATCCTATGATCCAATAAGAAGAATTGTTTAATTGGTTAATTAATCCATCAGGGATCGGGTTTGCAGAATTTCCAGTGAGGACAATAGGTAAATAGTTTACGGGGATTGTAAAAGATGTATCTAATTGAAAAACGGATTGATGAACTGAACTAATACCTACTTCAATTTCGTTAGAAAGTAACCCCATGTTTTTAAGAAATGGGTGGGATTGTAGAATCCCCTGTTGATTGTAATTGTCAATGAGGAATAAGCCTTTTTCATTTTGATATTTTCGAAAAACAAATATATCTGAAGGGTCACTTTCGTTGGGAAAAGGAGCATTATCAACAGCAGTCATCCTGAAAAAAGCCAGATTATTGGAAAAAGATGGGGCATTGAATTCAGTCATCTCCCACGTTAGATCATATTCATTATGGTTATTAGTCCAATTAATTCCATCGTAGCTGAAATAAAGGCGATATCCAACCAAATCATTTTCTGAAGTTGGACTCCATTTAAGTGTAAATCCATTTCCACTTGGTAGAATAGATAGAAGGTGTGGCGGATCAGGTGATATTTCATCAGGCTCAACAACTTCTACCCATTGTTCTAGCGTATCCGATTGCATATAATGATCAAATGTCACAACTCGAATTAAATAATTACCCAGTGGCCAATTACCTACATTCAAAGAATTATTTGATGATAGATTATTTGAAACGGTGTAACGATATGTACTTGTGCTGGAACCATAGGCATATACATTATTTATATAACTGTTAGATGGTTTATTGGAAAACCAAAATGGAAAAGATGGTCCAAAAACAGATGCACCGGTAGAATCAAACACTTCATAGCCAATTTTAAAAATACCATTATTATCACCAATAGAACCATTATCTGTATGATCCGTTGCATTACAAACAATATCAACACTGCCATATATTCGATTATTCTGAAATTCAATTTGGGTTCCATCAATATAAAAATGAATATCATTAACCGTTGGATTGTACTCATCTTCTAATGGAGATAAGCCGCCCGTTGTGCGAATGGCATTTATTTCTGAACCGGGCCAGCCATCCTTGAAATGAATATGATTCCAAGGATTTGTCCAGCCAATAATAGTTTGAAAAGCGACGACTTGATCACCTACATTCAGATTGGGGTTGGCATCTACGTGTACATAAGCATATCGCCCAATACGAATCCATGCATTAATGCCATAATCATTAGATGTTCCAATGCTTTCCACTGCCCCATCAATCACAGAATAAACCGCTTCACCTTCAGGTAGATGAATATCCACGGCATCATGAAAATGGTCAATATCACCGGATGAACCAGATCGGCACTCACAAAAAGTAGCATTAATATAATGTTGATTGGAAAATGGCTGGCAGGGCCAATTATAATATTGACTAAAAGCAGAGGTGCTTATTAGGAATATGAATGCAGAAATGATTGTTTTCATGGTCTCATCATTTAATTATAAAATGGAAAAGATTTGTATCGGCCTGAATAAAATAATCTGTTCCTGAAACTGAAGGAACCAATCTGATCTCGTCATAAATTTCATTGGTTATGATATGCTCTATCAGTTTTTCCTCATCGACTTCCATGACGATGATTGATTGATATTTAAGCCCATCCTGCCCCACTTTTATTTCTTTGGATCCAAAAATGAAAACCGATCTGTCGTGTACAAAAGATTGAATTGGGTGGAATTGGTTTGTAAATGGAAGGATTAAAGGAGCATGGATGGTCGCTGAATCAATGATATAAATTTGATTACTTTGGATAAGGTAAAGTTTCTCATCGTTCCATTGGATGAATTTTGGTCTTTCAATTAAAGGAATATCCGTCAGGTTTTTTGGATCATTCAATTCAAGGAGCAGAAGAAAAAAACTTTGAGGGGTGTTAGAAGATTGTCTACTGGATCCGATTATGGCAAATAAACCATTTTTTGATATACTGAAAAAATCCGGTTTGGATAATGGAATGGTTCTAATTCTCTCAGAAATGAAAGTTGTTTCATTGAGACTGAAAAGAGCGACATTATTAGGATCACGATGATAAAATGGGGTTTCCATTCCAAGCAAGAAATGATTTCCCTTATATTCTGAGTGTAGTAATGATTGTTCATGGCTCCAATAATCATTATTGAATAAAGAATTATCAGATTGTTTTTCTCCTATTAAATCATAGACTGAATAGGATTGATTTTCCGGCTGAAGAAATAAGATGTGGTTTTTAGAAATGATTTGCCGGGGAATCGAGCGATCATTTGGAATATTAATAGCAATGGACTGTCCTGTGTATTTCAGATTTTTTAAAAATTGAATTTCAAAAATATGACGACTCTTGGATGCCGGTTTTACTAAATAAACCATTGCATGATTTGAGCCTTTCTTTAAGGATGATACTTTAATGATTTTAGATGAATCATTTTGATAAACCACTTTGTCATCGAGATAAACTTTATTTTCATAATAAAATAAGAGTTGATCTGAATTCATTGAAATAAATACAGCATCATCTTTTAAAGTTTTTACGAAAGAATTTTGAATTTCTGCTTGACCGTTTAAAGATGTCAAACAGAAAAATAATAGAATAACACTACTTTGTTTTAGGAATGATTGAGATCGATTTTTCATAGGCTGATTTTATTTATTTTTTGATGTGTTTTGAAATGAAAAAATTGCCCTTCAATATTTTACTTGGTTATTGCTCTCTTTTCTTAATATAATTGAGGCCGACCAATTGGGAAATAATAAAACTATTATAACCCGATTATTCGTATCTTAATAAACAAGCTAAGGAGTAAACTATGGATAAAGTTGTTAATAAATTCTTTGTTGCCTTACTAAGTGCAGTGATAATATTTGGTATTTTACCATCTACTGCTTTTGGTCAACCCTCAAATGAATTCACAACGTCCTGGACGTTAGACCCAAATGATGCAGCTGATCTTTTCCCATTTGATGGTTTTGGTGCTCAGAGTGTTCTCGCTGGAATGGATTTTGATGGTGATGGTCACCGTGAAATCTTATTCTCTATTGATGAAACATTGGCACCTGGTGGTCCTGATCCAGGAAAATTAGGGATTTACCTTTATGAGAATACTGGAAATGATTCTTATGAATATGTTTGGCACTTTGTAACTCCAGAACCCGGTAATTCTTTACCCGGTATGAATTATGGTGATATTGATAGTGATGGTTTATATGAAATTTATTTTGGCCAACCTCCTTCAGCCGGTGCAAACGACGATACATGGGGAACTTATATTTTTGAACAAAATGCTGATGGAACTTTTCCAGCCACACAAACCGTACTGTTTCAATATGGTGTAACTTTTGAGGCGAACTTTCGCCCCGCTGGATATTCCATTGCTGACGTAGATGGTGATGGCGTTAAAGAATTAGTAACTATTGATCGTGGAACACGTATTTTATCAGTCGATCAATTAGCCACAGGTACATTCGATGAATTTGCATCATTTTCCAATGAACTTTGGGATACTGATAATCTTGGTGGTGGTGGCGTTTATAACGTTGACGTTGTTGATTTTGACGGTGATGGTCAATTAGAAATTTGGGCCAATACATGGGATAACTTTTCCATGGCTATCTTTGAAGCTGATTCAGGTGTTGCTAATTCTTACACACTACAAGCTGATTTGAATGGGCTTTTCCCAGATAATGATCCGGGATCATTCCGTCGAAATGGATTTGCTTTTGATGATGCTGATAATGATGGCGCTTTAGAAGCTTGGTTTCCAATGACAAATGGAAAGCTATATTTCTTAGAAGATAATGATGATGTTTCTACATTATCTGTAGAAGATTTCTCTGAAGTAGGTGCTTTCTCTGGCGGGAATCGCGGTTCTGATATGACAGATATTGATAATGACGGTAACCCTGATATTTTCACAGCCAATGGTTATGAAGAAACAATTACCCGTATCGAATATAATGGAGTTGGTGATTTAGCTGACTCAGCAAGTTATACTTCGTCTGTCATTTATTCAACTGCAGGTGAGCCAACCGATCGTTACTATCCGTTAGATGCATCTGACTATGATTTAGATGGCGACGGATTTAAAGAAGTCATATTGACAAATATTAGAGCTTCTGAACCAGGCCAACCGGCTATTATTGTATTAGAGTACAACCCAGCTGATGATAGTAATGATATTGCTGATGGTTGGGATTATGATGCTGACGTTCAAGGCGCAGATTTTGATTCCTTATTCAATTCTAGTATTCGTACAGCGATTGCTGGTATGGACATGGACCAAGATGGAAATGATGAAGTTATTATGACTAACTATTCGGGACATCGAGTCATTGTTTTCGAATACACCGATGGTGTTTTTGAAGCAGTGTGGGCTTCTCCAGAAGATACTGCAAGTCACTATGCATCCAACCCAAGAACAGTTGGTGTTGGCGACTTGGATGGTGATGGTAAAGAAGAAATTGCTTACCCATTAGCATCTACTGATTCTGAAGGCTGGTGGTTCTTTGAATGGGATGGTGTTGTAGGTAGTGATAACTACGGATCCACTTATTCCTCCATCAGTTCTGTTGAAATTGATACATGTTGTGCAGGTGACGGTAGTGCATTCCGCGGTGATCATGAAAGAACAACAATCATGGATGTAGATGGTGATGGTAGCCAAGAGTTGGTGACATCTATTCGTCGTGGTGGTACTCGTGGTACCCTCATTGTATCTGTAGAAGGAGATATCGAACATAATGCCGGTGGCAGTGGATTCGAAACCTGGACTTCTGAATTCTTTGTGAATAAAGGTGACTATGGTGGTGGATCTCCTTACCAATCACTTCCTGCTGATTTGGATGGTGACGGAACATACGAAATCGTTAACCATACTTGGAATTATTTTAACTTTTTTAATATTGACGTAACGGGTGCAGATAGTTATGCAACCGCAGAGGTTGGTGCTGAAAACAGTTATTTCCAAGCGTCTTATCCAAATGATCATGTTTCTCTATTTGGTGGAACAACTGTCGATATTGATGGAGATGGGAATGATGAATGTTTTTTCCCTAACTATAATACAGGTAACCTTTGGGTTGTAGATTATGATCCAGGTGACGATGTATTATCTATCAATGCTGACCATGTTAATATGGTCGCACCAGGTGCGGGTTCTTTTCATGCCAGCGCTTTTGATGTTGATCAAAACGGTTCACCAAATATCTTTGTTGGGAATGGTTATCCTCGTACCGTTACAAGTACTGAATTTGCCGGAACGGATCCAAACGATCCATCGGGATATACAACTAGTATAGTGTATACCGGTGAAAACGACTTACTGACAAATATTACAGTTGTTGATTCCGGCGGTGTAGTAAACACGACATATGGTCACACTGGTGCGTTTGCTTCTAAAGTTCAAGCAGAATGGCATGGGAATGGAATCGATTTTGATAGTGACGGTAACTATGAAGTCTTTGTTAGTTTTCAAGGGAGTACTGATAGTCTTTATTCAACTACTTATACCCATGATGGAACAAGTTGGGATACAACTGTTACTGCAGTTGTCAATGATCGTGATTGGGGTGGGCTTTTACTTGAGTATAGTGAGGGAAATGTAGGGATTGATCCTATTTCCTTTATTACGCCTAGCGATTATAAACTCTTTTCGAATTACCCGAACCCGTTTAACCCATCAACAATGATTGAATTCCAGCTTCCGTTGGATAAAAATGTCACTGTTAAGGTTTATAACCTAATGGGTCAAAGTATACGAACACTTGTCAGCAATGAATTGAAAATTGCTGGACGACATTCAGTTCAATGGAATGGCTTAAACAATTCAGGTCAAAAAGTGGCCAGTGGTGTTTATATCTATTCTCTAGAATGGGGCAACTTCAAGAAGACTAATCGTATGATGTTGCTTAAATAAAAAACTATTGTAACAATTGTATGTTACAATTCATTGATTTAAGTATCTAAAATAAACAAAATGCCCCATCCTAAAAGTTGGGGCATTTTGCATTACTTTCTTTATTTAGATTCTTTCGGAGCATTAAATGATTCAGAGAAATTTTTTTCATAATATATTATACATTCTATTTTTTTTATCCATCGCAATTGCTGGTACTGGAAAAGTTTCAGGTATTGTAACAAGCAAAGAAACTGGTGAACCCTTACCTGGGGTCAATGTTTTTATCTCAGAAACAGGTTTGGGAAGTGCAACAGATTTAGTAGGGAACTTCACCATTTTAAATATTTCTCCCGGATTATACACGCTACAAATTTCTTATATTGGCTACGCCAGCCATAAGATTCAAGGTATTAGAATTAGTACGGATCAAACAACCAGACAAAATATTTCTTTAATACAAGAAGTGATAGAAGGAGAAGAAGTAGTTGTAATGGCTGACCGAGCAATGGTTCAAAAAGATTTAACTGCATCCCAAACTGTACGCACAGCCGAGGAGATTAATGAACTCCCTGTAGAATCATTCTTGGGCGTACTTGCTACACAAGCTGGCGTAAATCAAGGGGCTGATGGAGAGCTCCATATTCGTGGTGGGCGTTCAAATGAGATCGGGTATTATATTGATGGAATTTCTGTGTCAAATCCATTTTTTACAAATTCTCTTGCCATTAATGTTTCCAATAAAGCACTAGAAGAATTGAAAGTGGTGAGTGGTGCGTTTAATGCAGAATATGGTAATGCAATGAGCGGAATTGTGAATATCCAGATTAAAGAAGGTGGACCCAATTATGAGGGTAGCATTTCTTACTATTCTGGAGATTACATTTCAAATGATACAGATATTTTTACAAATATTGAAGATGTAAATATCTCTGCCAACCGTGTTTTAGAGGGGACCCTTTCAGGTCCAATGCCAATAATTGGGAAAAAACTCACGTTTAATGTCAGTGGTAAATCAACCCAAAATGAAGGGTACTTATACGGTGTAAGAGAACATAAACCGGATGATTTTGCCTATTTCCCAGCTTCTGGTAACTGGTATGTGGAAATGAGCGGAGATAGTAGTTATGTAGCCATGAATCCTCGATCAAATTTTCATGGATTGGCGAAACTGACATTAAGAGTTACTCCGACATTAAAGATTTCCACACAAGCATTAATTTCCCAGGGACAATGGAAATCTTATGTTCATTCATATAAATATAATCCTGATGGAACGTATAATTATAATAACAATAATCAAAATTATTCTATCAAAATAAACCATGCCTTGAATGAAAGAAGTTTCTATGAAGCAAATTTTTTCCAGAGTACAACTGATTTTAAACAATACGTTTTTGAAGATCCAACGGATGATGGATATGTCTCAACGGATTGGATTGATACAGAACCGAGTTCAGCATCATTTGTTTTTGGTGGGACCCAAATGGGTCATAGTTACAGAGAGTCTAGTTCTCGAGGTGGGAAAATTGATTATACAAACCAAATTAATATTCACCATGCAGTTAAAATGGGTACAAGTTTTCGCTTAGATAATTTAACAGAAAGGAATTATACGATACTATATAATGATGATTATGATGAACCTACTGTATTAGAAGAGAATAAAACACCTTATCATAATTATTATAATAGTGAAGCTATTCTTGTATCCGGATATATCCAAGATAAGATTGAGTATGATAATGTCATCGTTAATGCCGGAATACGTTATGATCAATTTGATCCAAATACTGATTACCTTGTAGATTTGTTAGACCCTCAAGGAGAGAAGAAAAGTGCGACAGCTAAAAAAATGGTTTCTCCACGATTTGGGATAGCTTTTCCAATTACAGATGAAGGAATTCTCCATTTTTCCTATGGCCACTTTTATCAAATGCCGACGTTAAAACGTCTTTATAAAACAAGTATTTTTGGCGCGGGATTATCGCCCAGTATTGGATACGGAAACTTAAAACCTGAAAAAACAGTTTTATATGAATTTGGCTTACAACAACAACTTGCCCGTTTTCTTGCAATAGATTTAAGTATTTTCTATAAAGATATTCGTGACTTACTTGCAATACAGTCTATTCATTATGAATCTCCTCTATATGGTCCTTCTGACTATAGTATTTATCAAAATAAAGACTATGGTTCGGTTAAAGGCATTACAGCGAGTTTAACAAAAAGATACGACCGAACCACAAAAATTGCAGCTTGGATAGATTATTCTTATCAAGTTGCAGAGGGGAACAGCCTTCAGTCCGGTTCGTTTTATTTTAATGCCCTTACTGGAGAAGAAGAAGAAAAGAAAATTGTACCCCTTTCTTGGGATCAAAGGCATATTTTAAATGGGACAGTTATGTTTGGAATTCCCGGTAATTTGACTCTGAGTTTCATAGGTAAAATAAGTAGTGGGTGGCCCTATACGCCGAATATTGTTAATGCAAATTATATTCCAGACCCTAATAGTGATCAGAAGCCTTGGCTAAAAAATTTGAATATGCGTTTTCAAAAATCATTTAAAGTAAGTGGATTGAATATTGGATTGTTTGTTAAAGTTTTCAATCTTCTAGATACAAGAAATGAGAGGTATGTTTTTGATGATACAGGGCGCGCAGGATACACTTATGGTGATAGGACAAGCCAAGAATCTGAAGAACTGAAGCGACATTATGGTGAACAAGGAATTCATACTTGGTCGGAATATATGACGCGTCCACAATATTATACTGCTCCGCGATCTTTAACTGCTGGATTCAATCTAGAATTTTAATCATTTGGAATAATTAAATATGTATTTTCAAAATTATAAATTAAATAGAATAACTATTTTATCCGTTTTATTCATCCTGTTTACATCTTTAAATGGGCAACCTTGGAAATGGAATCAACCTCCTATGCCATGGGAAGATGGCAACCCACGTGAAAAGTGGCCAAATTCTGATTACCAAAAATATAACAATTGGTTTAATCAAACCTATCTAGCCAAAACTATGGATGAGAATGACCCTCAGATATTGCGAAGACAAAAAGCAATTATGAACGGAAATAAGATTACAACAGAAATTTGGAATTTTGGGTCAATATCAAGTCCTGGGAACCATACAACTGATATTACTTGGGAAGGCCTTGGGTATGGTTATGAGTTTGGACCCTTTATTTCAGCAGAAATAGCATTGGATTCAGCGAGCCATTCAGACGCTTATTATCGAATTGTAGATGAAGACACAACCTGGTATGCCCGAGTCATAAGTGATGGTTTAACGTCACTCGGTGGAGAAAAATCCCCGGATGGAATAGAATATTATGGATGGGATCCGCTAGCGGATAATGATGATTTTACGGTACCCTATGCAGATCCTGAAAGTGACAAGCTTCCCACGTCTAATGATTTAGATCGGGATGGAGATGGAAAACCGGATAGTTGGCCAGAAGGATGGTATAATGATAACTTGAAAGATTATGTGTGGCCGGGTGCGCTTCAGCAAGGTGCTTCTAACTCAGACCTTGAAGTCTTTTATGTAATGGATGATCGGACCAATAAAGAGTTTGAGTATTATCCGTTTGTAAATGGAACAGATTATGCAGCAGATGGCATAACACCTATGGAAGATGATTCGACACGCCGTGGTTTAGGTATCGAAATCGAATGTCGATATTATCAATGGGCAAATCCTTTGGCGGAAGATATTATTTTCTTAATTTATAAAGTGACCAACAAAAGTAAAAAAGACCTAAATGAAGTATCATTTGGGATGTGGGGCGACCCCCATATTGGAGGGTGGGCCAATTGGCATGATGATTTATCCTATTTTGATAGAGATATTAATATGGTGTATTCCTGGGATGAAGATGGCAATAGTGATGTAGCAGGTAGAGCTCCAGGATATTTTGGCTATAAATTTTTAGAAAGCCCCGGTCACCCCTTAGATGGAATTGATAATGATAATGATGGTCTGGTGGATGAAAGTCAAGATAATGGCATTGATGATGACGGTGATTGGGATCCTGAAAAAGATGATGTTGGTGTGGATGGATTAGCCAATACGGGTGATGAGGGTGAAGATGATGGTTTACCTACTGCAGGAGATCGATTTGATCCGCGCCTACCCGGTGAACCGAATTTTGAGTGGACTGATTTAGATGAATCAGATATGATCGGATTAACAGGGTTTTCGTCGCCTCAATTTAATAGCCAAAACCGTATTTCAAACGACCATTATATTTGGGAAAATTACCTTCAGCCAGACGTTTTTGATTCAGCAAATGCAACGGCAGCAGGGGACTATATTTTCATTTATAGTGCAGGACCTATGTCTCTTCCTGCTGGAGAGGCTAGACGATTTTCCATTGCTTTAATTGTCGGACAAGATTACGAAGATTTAACATTAAATGCTGTTACATCTCAGGATATTTATGAGAAGAATTATCAATTTGCAAAACCACCTGCGAAACCTACCGTTGTGGCTGTGCCTGGGAATGAAAAAGTTACATTGTACTGGGATAATGCCGCAGAAGAGTCCGTGGACCCTATTAGTTTAGAAAAAGATTTTGAAGGGTATGTCATTTATCGAAGTACTGATCCATCTTTTCTTGATCAACAAACAATAACGGATGCCTTTGGTTCAAAATTTCTATTTGAACCTCATAAAATGGTATCAGGTGCTCCAGCTCGATTTGATTTGAATAATGATTATAGTGGGTTAAGCGAAATTCCTTTTACAGGAAGAGGAGTTTCATATAATCTGGGAAATAATACGGGTATCATTCATTCATTTGTGGATTCAAATCAAGTGATAAACGGACAAACCTATTATTATGCGGTTGTCTCTTATGACCATGGAGATGACAGTCTTATGATTGCACCTTCAGAATCTCCTAAGACTCTCACATTAAACCCAGAAACCAATGAAGTTATTACCGATTTAAATACCCTTCAAATTGTACCAAGATCGCCTAGTGCAGGATATGACCCTGGACATGTATCTGATTCTTGGGTTCAGCATACGAAGGGAACTGCAACCGGAGATATTGAAATTGAAATATTAGACCCGAGAATGATTGAAGATGGAAATGAATTCAGAATCTTTTTCAATGATTCACCCACACGTGTTTTAATTGAAGACTTGAATACAGTCGAATATGATCTGATAATTGATTTGGGTCGATTTGTGGGTCTTGAACATGAAAACATCGTGGATTCCACATTTCAATTAACTAGTAGTGGTAGCGATGGTATAATTCTTTATCAGTTAAACTTGGATTATGAATTGGATGCAGCCATGGGAAGTGTTATGGCCATAGACTCTACATTTATTCAAGATACGACCTATAATGAAGATTCTACTGAATATTGGATAGATTCTTTACTTTATTTAGGTCAGTTACAAGATGAAGGTGTATATTTAGTTTCCTATCATTATTTACCTGTTTTTGAAAGTCAGTATTTAAACATGGAAGAATCCAATCCAGTTTTTGATGGAATGAAAATATATTTACAAGACAAACCCCTAGAATTGGATACGACTCGGATGGGATGGTCAGCTTTAAGTCCGACTAACTTGACTCACGAAGTAAAACCTTTTAATAATATTCAAACCAGAAAATATCCAGCAGATTATGAAGTAAGATGGTTTGATGATATTGCTGATTCGAGTGTCATAGTCGGTGCTGGGCATATTAAATCACTATTCCAGGTGTGGGAAGTCACTGAAGGCATGGTTCCTGAGCAAAGACCTATCGTCTTACTTGAATTAACTGCCACGAGAGATAGTTTATGGACTCCAGGAGAAAGAATTATAATTCTTCAAGATTCAACAACTCAATCTGCCTCTTGGGAATTTAATTTTTATGCGCCAGCAACAGGTGATACTATTTTACCTATAGGTGGAGATATTTTTTATATAAGTACAACTCGTCCTTTTTCATCAAATGATGAATACACGTTTAAAACAATTGGATCAACAATAAATTCTGCTGTCGCAACATCATCATTAGGTGATATTGCAGCAGTGCCTAATCCATATGTCGTTACTAATGCTTTAGAGCCACTTGACCATCAGAATCCAAGAAATCGAGGATCAAGAAGAATGTACTTTAACCATTTACCCATGGAATGTACTATCCGTGTTTATACAATTACGGGTGAATTGGTAAAAACATTGGATCATAATTCATCTATGGATGACGGTAAAAAATATTGGGATTTAACGACAGATGATAATTTTCCAATTGCGTTTGGCGTTTATGTGTATCATGTTGACGCAGGGAAAATTGGCGAGAAAATTGGTAGATTTTCGGTCATTAAGTAATGTGTGAGAAATGAGATTTATTATGAATAAAACTATGAAATTAATTTTAGCAATATCTCTATTTACGGCCGTTGGGTTTTGTCAAATAGGGAATAAACAAACTATAACAAAACGTGGGACTACATCTGCACAATTTTTAAAAATTGGCGTAGGCGCAAGGGCAAGCGCAATGGGCGGTGCCTTTACGGCCATGACAGGCGATATAAGTCAAAGTTTTTGGAATCCGGCAGGCCTTGCTCATCTGGAAGGCATTCAAACAATGTTTGTTAATAGTCCATGGTTGGCTGGAACCAATTTTAACTTTATGGCATTGGCATTCAACGTTCCTAGCGTAGGTGTTTTTGGAGCAAGTGTAACAAGTTTAGTCGTCCCAGAAGATATTGTTCGTACTATTGAACATCCAGAAGGTACGGGAGAACGGTTTGATGCAGGTGATTTAGCTATTACATTTTCCTATGCAAAACAATTATCTGATCGGTTTAGTATTGGTGGAAATGTCAAATATATTCAGCAAAAAATCTGGCATGCCAGTGCACGAGCATTTGCAACTGATTTGGGTGCGGTCTTCATTTCTCCTTTTAAGGGGGTTCGTATTGGGGCAAGTATTTCTAATTTTGGAAATAATATGACATTGGATGGTCGAGATTTAAAAATTAGTGTTGACCCTGATATTCAAAATGAAGGAAATGTTGAATTTATTAATGCACTTTATGAAACAGATAACTTTCCGTTGCCATTACTCTTTCGTGTTGGGCTTGCAGGTGAATTACTCAACAAAGAGAAAACGCGCCTTACTTTTAGTTTAGATGCCTTGCATCCAAATGATAATACTGAAAGTATCAATACAGGGCTAGAGTTTGCCTTTGCAGAAACCTTTTTTGTTCGCGGTGGGTTTTCTACGCTATTTCGTGATGCTACAGAAGAAGGATTAACTTTGGGAGCTGGTATGTTAATTAGATTAGCTGGGACAAACACAAAATTAAAGGTAGACTATTCATATTCGGATTTTGGTCGATTTGATTTTATCCAACGTATCTCTCTAGGTTTTCGTTTCTAAATAGTATATCATCATTTTTTGAATTGAAATCTTTTTTTCGAACCGCTATTTTTTGTGCAATAGGGGTTTTTCCTCAAATATTTTCTCAAGTTTTTGATGTAGGAATGTCAATATCTCGATATCCAAATGTTCAAGTTAGGGATAGTCTTGATCATTATATCTATGAAGGATCGATCCCGGCATTTGTCATACCCATAGAAGGTGGAGCATTGGAAGTCATAGGTGAAGGAGTTGAATCTGTTTCTTTTATTCTCACAGACGAAAATGGGATAAAACAAAAACATTCAGGTAACCTTTTTAAAGATGAAAATTCAGAAAAAACAATTTCTACTTTTCTCCATTCGCCGTCAGAAGGTCTAAAACATTTTTCATTTAAAGTTGTATCAACATTACCAATCATTGTTAAAGAAATATATTTATTCCTTCCAGATTCCGAAGATCAAAAAAGTAACGATCGACCCTTGATTCCCCTTGCGGGAGATGTTCAGAAACCGGTGATTATTTCCCGAGAAGAATGGGGAGCAAAGCCTCAAGATGGGCAATATAGTTATCACCCGTATTTTGATAAATTAACGCTTCATCATGCGGCGTGTTGTAGTGCGGAAAATATTGAAGAAGGAATTAATCAAGTTTATTGGATTCAGGATTTTCATCAAAATGGTCGAGGGTGGATGGATATTGGATACCACTTTTTAGTAGATCGGGCTGGGAATATTTATCAAGGTCGGCCAGAAACTGTTATTGGTGCACATGTTGGGGGTGCAAATACCGGGAATATTGGTGTATGTTTATTAGGGTGTTATCACCCACCGGAAGAATCTTGTTATGAAACTATGTCAGATGAAAGTCGTGAATCTCTCGTGAAATTATATGCTTGGATCTCAGACACCTACGGTCAAAATCCGGGAGTTTTACTTGGGCATAGAGATTATTTTGGGACGACAGCTTGCCCAGGAAATAATGTGTGGAGTAAAATACCTGATATGCGATTCGATATTGTTGAATATATTGAAATGACTCGAGGCCCATTGATCTCCTTTTTTCAACCCGCATATCCTAACCCATTTTCTAATCAAGTCACATTTAATCTTGAATTGAAAGATGTTACTAATATTTCCATTGATATTTATGATCTCTTGGGTCGCAAGGTTAAATCAATAGGTAATAAAAGTATTGGACCTGGAAATATGAGTTTAAGTTGGGATGGAAAAAATGATTTAGGACAAAAACTAGGTAATGGGATGTATTTCGCTCAACCGGATAAAAAGTCTAATTTAGAGACTGTAAAACTCGTTATGATGAAAAACTAGTAAAACAGCTACCAGAATAAAAAATGATAAAATCAATTATATATCTTTTTTCCGTTACATTAATATTTAGCCAGCCAAGTGAATGGATTGAGTTACCCAATGCACCCGTAGTTTCTCGGTTCAATGATATTTATTTTGTAAATGAAAATCAAGGTTGGACGGTGAATGGCTGGGGGCAGATATATCATACACCTGATGGTGGAAATAGTTGGGATTTGCAGTTCAATCAGATGAATTCCCACTTCCGCTCCATTGGATTCTTTGATTCCATGAATGGATGGGCTGGCAATGTCGGGCTTGGAGAATTTGGCGCTCTGGATACCACAAAATTATACAAAACATCCAATGGTGGAGAAACATGGGAGCCTTTTGATGATTTTATAGGACCGGAACCAGCTGGTATATGTGGCTTGCAAGTGGTGAATGACACTGTTATGTGTGCTGTGGGTCGCGTAAGAGGACCGGCTTTTTTTACTAAAACCATGGATCAGGGCGAGACTTGGGTTTCTTATGATTTAAGTGATTTGGTTGCAGGACTAATTGATCTTTACTTTTTTGATCCTGATACTGGATTTATCATTGGTCTTACAAATGAAAGCCATTCAGAATCCAGTGGAATTGTGTTGCGGACAGTCGATGGGGGAGAATCATGGGAACCTATGATTATTACTTCAAGGCAGGGTGAGTGGGCCTGGAAAATTTCATTCCCTTCAAGACAGGTGGGATATGTATCCCTTCAAAGAAACAATGAGGCACCCATTTATATTTTAAAAACTCTTGATGGTGGGGAGATTTGGGAAGAAAGATTATTTTCAGAAAATTATTATTTTGTTCAGGGTATTGGATTTGTGAATGATACATTGGGTTGGATTGGTGGAAATAGTTCTAATCCAAGTTATGTAACAACGGATGGTGGTATTTCCTGGAATTCGGCGGGATTTGGCAGCCGTATGAATCGTGTCCAATTCATCAATCATAATGTAGGCTATGCATGTGGGAGAACTGTTTATAAATATTCTAATACACTGAAAATTAATTCGGATAAAAATACAAAATCTATATTACCTAAAAATCCAGTAATCAATTACCCAAATCCTTTTAATCCATCCACTACGATTATGGTTTATCTGCCTGAATCCGGATTGGTAAATATCTCTATTATTGATATTTTAGGAAGGCCAGTTCGTACATTAATTAATGAAAAACTATTTGAAGGGGAGACTTGGAAAGAAGTTTTATGGGATGGTAAAAACAATCAACAAAAACAAGTCCCGGGTGGAATTTATTTTTGCAGAATTCTGAATGGAGCCACAATCATTCAGCATAAAATGATCTTAATAAAATAGAGAATTAGTTTTGAATGGATTTAAGAAAATCCAGTGGTAAAGTACCTTTCTTTATTTCTTTTAATAATTTGTCACTTCCCCAAAGCCGGTTTAAGTGTTTTTCTTTAAATTTTATTTTTTCTGGATACATAGAATAGAGCGTAAATAGAGCCACAATACCCGTATTTACACTGTTAAAACTATTTCGATCAATAATATTAATTTCTATCCCATAACATTTTTCATCCTGAAATTTTGGATGGGTGGACATTCCCGTAATAGAAACAGGCGTAAATGAAATTGGTGCGAATACAACACCAGGTAATTTATATTTATTTAGTTTTTGAGATAAAAGTTCTCCATCCACCCAGGTTGCACCAATCTGTTTAAATGGTTTTTGTGTTCCGCGACCTTCACTGAGATTTGTTCCTTCTATGATACACATTCCCGGATAAATGATTGCTGTTTCTAGGTCTGGAATATTAGGTGATGGTTTGATCCAAGGTAAATCTGTTTCATCAAACCAAAGATTGTTTTCCCAGCCTTCCATCTTGATCACATTTAATTCCGGAAGCGGTGATATCCACTTTTCTTTTACGATATTATTAGCTAGATCGCCCACGGTACCACCATACCGGATTGGAATTGGATAATACCCTACAAAAGTTTGATAATCCATATTTAAGATCGGTCCCTCAATCATATCGCCACGAATCGGATTGGGACGATTTAGAACAATCACTGGGATTCCTAATTCTCCAGCTGTTTCCATGACCAATCCTAAAGTTGTGATGTAGGTGTAAAAACGGGCTCCAACATCTTGGATATCATAAAGGATTAAGTCAATATTTTGTAACATTTCAACAGTGGGCTTTCGTGTTTTACCGTAGAGACTAATAACTTCAGGTAGATTCAAATTATTTTTTGAATAGGTGATTTTTTCTCCGGCATCGGCTTCACCAAATAGTCCATGTTCAGGAGAAAAAATTACTTTCAAATCCACTTCATCTATTGCCATGAGACGTTTGTAATTAGGAATCCCAAATCGATCAATTCCACTGTGATTTGTAACCAGTGCAATAGACTTTCCTCGGATAATATTTTGTTTCTTTTCCAGCAGTACATCCAACCCAGTTAAAACATGAACTTTTTCAACAGGTTGTGTTGGTTTATCCTTGTAGTATTCCGACTGCTCCTGATGAATGGACGGGTGTTCTTTTTGGGCAAAAAGGAAGGTGAAAAAAAAGAGTAAAGAAATCTTTTGCATCATTTTAATAAGGTGACTTTTCGGCTCTGAACATTTCCCTTATTACTGATAGATACAAAGTATAATCCTGTAGGACTTGGGTTGCCATTTCGGTCCAAGCCATCCCAATTAAAACTAGAATTATTATTGATGGAAATCAGAGTAGATTGTTTTACAACTCTGCCCAATATATCTGTAATGGTGATTGTAACGGCCTCATTTAATGATGATGAGAATTCAAGTGTAAAAGATGTATTTGTTGGATTGGGATACAATTTATTAATAGATAAAGATGATGGGAAAACCGTTGTATTATTATCTTCAATTCCAAGTTGTGATTCATATATATTCATAATCTCTATCATAAGTTCATTTCGTTTAGATTCTGGATAAATCGTTTCAAAGCCAACTGCAAGATAGACCAAACCACCTTCCGCATTACCTGAACCAAATGTGCCTACATATTCTATTCCCATTCCGCCTTGGCTCCCATAATTCACCCCTACATACTTTGCACAAACCGAAGCGCCTCCCACTGGTAGGATCCCATCTGGCCAATCCACATCATATGTACCCTGGGAACCATCATCAAAGGTAATTCCGGTTATCCCATTCAAGATGGAATTCTCGACTCCATATCCACTATAAACATTATTGCCGGCAGCATCCGAGATATAATTTGCTTTTAAGTAATTTGTATAAAATTGATTATCTGATGTATTGCCTTGCCCGGAAAGGTCGTATCCGATTTCTGAACCTGAAACGAATAAAAACCTGCCACTTTCTAAATATATTTTCACCAAGGTTTGCTCTGTGCCAGTAAAAACACTGGTAGATGTTCCTTCTTCCCCTAAAATCCAATCAACATAATGATAATCTGTAAGAGAAATATTGCCATTAATTACTGCTTCATTGGATGCGGTATTAAATGAGTATCCTGCTGTATGCAAGGCACTGCCATGTTGACGAATAAAATCAAATGTATTGTTTGTTCCTGCCATTCGATCAAATCCATTTACAATTAAGCAAGAAACATCTCCGGTGGTTGGAACTACACCTAGCATTTCTGTTGGGTCACTATTCCCGAAAATATTCTTTGCAACTACTGTAAGGAAATAAGGCTCACCCTCAGTTAAACCATCTATAATAATGGGGCTTTCAGGAAAAATACCCAAGGTATCACTATCATTTTCAACTTCAAGATAATCTCTTAATACAATGAATTCTTCCGCCCCATCTGCTCCACTAAAATCAATTTTTATTGTACCGTTACCTGTATTTATTATTGATAAATTGTGTGGAGAATTAGGCGCTGCCCCGCCACTAAATTTTGCGTAAAGTAGTTCCCAAAGTTCCGGGTTAGTGCCGTCGTAACCCAAAGCCCACATGCCGATGCCTTTCAGATCATGATAAAGTGAAAAATCATATTTCAATGAAAGAGAGAGGCTATCATCATACCAGCCTTGATTCCAGTTTGAATCCTGGTAAAAATACCAGGGAGTTTGGGACGATTCATGCCATTGTTTTCCATAGGAAAGGGCAAGGGGTTCCATCTCCGAATATGTTTTTGAATCACCTGTTCCGGTAGTTGTAGCACCCGGTACATAAGATGTGGCAGGCCATTCGTAACCGAAATAGGGAATTCCCAAAATCAACTTGTCAGTTTGGTAATTTGTTTTTTCCAGATAATCGATTACAGTCCAGGTGAGCGTATATCCCGTGCCAGTTAGAGGAGAGACAGGTCCGGTTGTAGAACTCCCGCCCCAGTGATATCCGTATCCCATAATGAATAATCCATCACTTATTGTAGCAAGCGCATTATAATCCCAAGCATCATTCCAATCCACAGCCGGCATGGCCAATGTGACTTGGGAACCGGGAATCTCAGAATGAAACGTTTCGGTAAGGTCTGTAATAAATGTAACCATATTCTCTTTTTGAGAAGCAGGAAATGATTCAAAATCAACATTGACCCCATCCGCATTTCCTGTTTGAACCTGCGTCAATAAATTATTGATAAGATTTTGGCGATAAGTTGCATTGCTGAGTAAGGTTTCAATTCCACTGCTGCTAAATAGTGTGACACATAGAACAACGTTTGTACCGTGGTCATGTGCCTCGTTTATTAGACCTGTATTAGGCCATCCGTGCAGATTCCCCAAACTGCCATTCGTGTTTGCTTCAGCGCTGAAATATGCCAAAGTAGAGATGAGGTCAAAATTATAGTTTTGCCATGAAGTTCCCATCCAGTATGGATGGTAACCAAAAACTTCTCGCGTTAGATCCCGGTTACGATCAATTCTGGGTCTTATCGGTTCAATATTATCTATTTCCTGGAATAGGTAATTCTGATTATAATAATCTGATTGGGTTTGGTGGATACTCGGAATAGCTTGAGCAATTAACCAAGTAGTCAGGCCTATTATTATAGGATAAATTCTAAATATCACAGTCTGAAAATATATCTTCAATTGTTTCTCGTTTTCGAATTAATGTTGGATTCACTCCATCTAACAATACTTCTGCTACCTTTGGACGCGTACAAAATTGGTGCGACATAGTATAGGAATATGCTCCTGTATCCATCACTGTAAGTAAGTCTCCCTCTGTAACATCGGGGAATTTACGATCCACAGCAATACGATCCGTATTCTCACAAATTTGGCCTGTAATATCAACTTTATGGATTGCTGGTGCATTCGGGGCTCCTACTTTATAAATTCTATGGTAAGCCCCATAAAGCGCCGGTCGCATCAGTGTTTCCATTCCTGCATCTACACCAATAAACGATTTATAACTTTCTTTTTTTCCAGTTATTCGTGTGAGCAAGATTCCTGCATCCCCAACGACTGATTTTCCAGGCTCTATCCATAGAGATGGCTTTTTTTCATTTCTTTCATCAAAAAATGTATGGAAATTTTTTGCAACATTTTGAAAAACTTTATTGAAGTCCAAAGGGGTTTCATCATCTTTGTAAGGAATACCGTATCCACCACCCAAACTGATATAATCCATATGGATACCTAATTCATCTTTGAGCAAACCAACTGTTTTTAAAATGTCCTTAATAAGTTTTGGGTAATAATCAGGATCCAGCACTCCAGATCCGGTCATACATTGAATACCAAACTTTGAAATTCCTGATTCTTTGGCGAGTCGGTATGCTTTCACAATATCATAATGGGGAACACCAAATTTTGAATTTTTACCTCCGGTTACTATTTGGGAAAAGGCACCTCGTCCAAAACCTGGATTTAGGCGAAATGAAATATCCTTTGGGAGACCAATTTTTTTCAGTCGATGAAAGGATGTAATATCATCCAGATTGATATGAGCGTTTTTTTCAAGTGCATATTTAAGATCATTAGGAGATTCATAATTTCCAGTATAAATACATTCATTCCCATTTATACCACCTTTCTCTGCGGCAAAAATTTCCCCGGGACTGGCACAATCTGCCCCAAGGGACGGAATTTCAGTTTTTAGTATTTTTATTAAATGAGGATTGCTGTTTGCTTTAATAGTATAACAAATATGAAATGAATCAAAATAATCATTTAATGCTTTTTTTAGTAAATTGATATTGTGAACCAAACGTTCTTTAGAATAAATATATAAAGGGGTTCCATACTGATCTGCAAGAGTGTCAAATAATGGTTTATTTTTTATTAAGTCTATTAATGGGTGTTTTGTCATTTAAGGGATGGATCTTTTTGTTTGTTTGAATTCTATTGATTATTCATCCTAAAATTATGATGTATTCGTCCATGATTCTAAATGTATAATAGTAGGTTTTTTACTTAATTTCCTGACAATTATATGAATGATTTTTTTATATTAAACGTGAAAATTCCAAAATATATTTTTTTGATGGTTATTTGGTTCACTGCTTGCGGAAGCCATAATGATCCTTTCAGTTGGGTGGAGACCATTCCAGACCCATGGACACTCTCGCAGATAGAATTCGAGTCTTTTCTCCCGCAATTCCAGAAACGATTTCCCAACTATCATGATAGGTTAAAAGCCTTAAATCTTTGGCGAGTGGGAACGCCATACGGAATATTTTGTCTTGGTGAAGAATCGGGAAAAGACAATGATCCCATACTACGAGCTGATTTATCCGATTGTACTGTTCATGTATTGACATCCCTAGCCTTTGCTGAAAGTTTTACCTGGCAAAATGCACGGGATGCTATGGTGGATATTCATTAT
>JABHAX010000028.1 GCA_018674095.1 Fidelibacterota bacterium | reverse complement strand
TTGATAGTAACGCAATATGTACCAATTTTGTTAATACTCTCGCCCCAATTAATGTTGCTGTAAAAAGGAGTGAAAAGGATAAAAAAAGTCCCATCCATTGATCGCTTGGAAGTATTTCGTTTAATTTGATAGATAGTTTTGCACTGTTTGAAACAGAAATAAGTATGGCGATTATGAGTCCAATCAATCGCCCTAACTCTTCTATAAAGCCACGTTTAAATCCAACAATACCCAACAACACAACAAAGAGTATTGCAAGTCCATCTAAAAACCAAGACATCTATCCCAACAATTCCCTCAAGATTACATTGGCCATTTTACCATCAATGGCTCCACCCCCACGCTGCATAATTATAGGCATCACCTGCCCTATGTCTCCAAGTCCCGTCGCACCAGTTTCATCAATAGCGCCTGTCACAACGGCTCGGATTTCTTCTGCCGACATCATTTGTGGAAGATAGTTTTCAAGAAATTTCATTTCGATTTTTTCTTTTTCAGCCAATTCAGGACGGTTGGCCTTTTCATACATTTCCACAGATTCTTTTCGCTGTTTCACTAATGTTTTAATAACGGCTAATCCTTCCTGTTCGGTAAGGTCTTTCCCTTGATTAATTTGTTTATCTTTTAATTTTGCTAAAAGTGTACGAAGTGTTCCCGCCATATCCTTATTGCCTGACTTCATGGCACTATACATTTCTGTTTTAATTTTTTCAATAATTCCCATTTTACTCTCTCTAATTCTTATCAATTCTTTTCATGGCTAACAGTAGGTGGTCTTTATTTGTTTCAAACCCAACAAACCGGCGCCCACTTTGTTTAGAGGCAACACCCACATCCCCCGTTCTCATAAATGGATCCAAAACCCAATTCAATTTAAAACTGCTTGATTCCAAAATACGTGAATATAATTTTTGCGAATATCGACCATTTTCTTCCGCTAATCTTGGAATATCTAACCAAAGGTTTGAATGAACAATCGTTGGATCAAACTCCCTTTCTTCAAATTTTTGTCCCACCACTTTTTGATTAAATAAAAAATCATCCGATTTTGTAGCAAACCAAATATCAGACGTTTCATTCGCCCACGTTTTTATTTTCTCCAACGAATCATTGGATCGAATACGCCAAGAAATCCGAGATTGCACTTTAAACGTGTTACTCAATAAACCATGATACATCCCTGAATATTGCCATGGCGAAAATAAATATATTGCGCCCGTACTTTTCAATACACGATAAGACTCTGCCAACCAATCATTATTCCATTGATAATAGGCCTGCAACGTCATTCGCTGCCCTATCTCTTCTGTAGAATTCCATGGGTCTTCCGGTGGATCAGCAATAATCAAATCCATGGATTGATCCGGAATCTCTCGTAACCCATCTAAACATTTTGCAAGGAATATCCCTTCTTCCATTCTATCGTTAGAAAAAGACATATCATCCACAGTTCGGATCGCCGGTAAATATTTATTTAAATCTTCAATTGAAAGTCCAGGAAAGGTCTCTAAGGGATTTGTAAATAACGGCGAATTTATATTTTCCGGAGAATTTGGCACCAAGAAATTTAGGGCTAAAAACCCCTATAACCTGTCGAGAATCCTACTTTGAATCTGAATTAATTTTTCTGAATCATCGAAAATATTAAACCCATCCGTTTCGATGGTTAATACCGGGTATCCTTTCTCTGTTTGTATCCATTTATCATAAGCGATATTTAAGCTGTGTAGGTATTCCGGATCAATGGATTGTTCATATTCTCGTCCACGGGATTTGATACGATTTAACAGAGTATCCGTAGATGCACGGAGATATACAACAAGATCCGGTTTTTTTAAAAAAGAGCTCATGGCCACAAATAATCCTAAATAATTATCCCAATCACGATCGGACAAATTTCCCATTTCATGAAGATTTCGCGCAAAGATTTCAACATCCTCATAAATTGTTCTATCCTGAATCACACCACAATTGGTTTGCGTCATTTGTAAATGAGACTCAAAGCGTTTATGGAGAAAATAGATTTGGAGATTAAAACTCCATCGTTTCATATCACCATAAAAATCACTTAAATATGGATTATCGGAAACTGATTCAAAATACGGTTTCCATCCCTGCTTTTCAGCCATTTTAGTTGTAAACGTTGTTTTGCCTACACCAATATTTCCGGCAAGACCAATAAAGGGATAGATGGTATTTTTTGAATTAGACATGAAGGAAAATACAAAATTCATCATCCAGATTACTAAACGGAAACAAAGCATTTTTTTGAAATACTCTAAGGATATTCTAGGGGAACAATTAAACCTCACACTAAACCATTGCCACCGGAAATAATAATAAGAAATTTAAATTACAGTATTAATTTTTAGTCATGAATAAAAAACAAAAAGTTCTTTTTGTCTGTACAGGAAACAGTTGCCGGTCTCAAATAGCTGAAGGTTTACTTCGCGATATGGCCGGTGATCGCTTCGATGTTTATAGCGCTGGCAGTCATCCAAGTCGAGTGCATCCAAACGCAATTGCTGTCACGGAAGAGTGGGGAATAGATATTTCCCATCATACATCCGATGCGATTGATGATTATTTAAATGAAGGAATTGATATTGTAATTACAGTCTGTGACCATGCAAATAAATTGTGTCCTATATTCCCCGGAGAAGTACAACGAATCCATTGGAGCATTGATGATCCTTTTCGCAGTTGGACTTCAGACTTATTGGATAATTTTCGAGAAACAAGGCGGGATATAAAAGAACGGCTAGAAAAATTCTTAAAAGAAACCAATTCGGAAAAATAAAAAAGGCGCTGAAAAAGCGCCCTTTTTACGTACTTATTTATAATAAGTTTATTTTGATAAAGTCATACTTGTGCAAGAACTATCAGTGGCAAGCGACATTGTTAAAACATCAGCACTAATTGACCAGGTTCCTGTCTGAACTTCTGCAGAATCTGTACCAGCAAATTGTGTCATGGTAATAGCATCATCAACCGTTGTGTAAGATGATGTTTCAGAATCACCCAAAGAACACGTACTATTTGCATATGTACCTTCCATCATTGTACATACTGCATCAACTGCTACGTTCCCCTGTGTAGCGATACAACTATCACCTTCTAAGGTGGCACCCATCATTGCACATAATGCATCAGCACTTAAAGACAAATCTGATGACATTGTCACTTGATCTTCAGTGAATTCCACGGTTAAGGTCATAGCATCACCAAAAATTGCTTTTGTTGAGTCTAATGTCCATTCAGGTGTCCCAGTACAGGTCGCACCACTATATTCATCAAATGCAGTAACAGTCCAAGATCCAACAAGTGTAGGATCATCTGCATCAGCTTCACATGCAAAAAACACTAACGGAAGCGCTAACAAGATTAATCTTGAGTTCATTTTATTATTTCCTTTTTAATTTATTAAATAAATGACTTCAATCTTAAAACCTGAGAATGCCTATTCCAATAATTA
>JABHAX010000241.1 GCA_018674095.1 Fidelibacterota bacterium | reverse complement strand
TTCCAATACGATTATAATCATATCCAAACTCAGCAAATTTTCTTTTTAGGTCATGATCACTCACACCTTCTGATATGACAATCCCTTCACCTTTTTTATACTTTTCTGGAAAGGAAAAATCAATGGACGCGTTATTCGGGATGATGGATAACAATCGACCTAAATCATCTCCAATTCTTCCATTCAAAGAAAATCCTGTAACAAAACGATCAGACTGTGTCAGGATATCCAAAATTCGCTTTTCATTCATGAGTGTTTTACCCGGCTTTGGGATTTTAAAATATCCAATAAGCTGACCTTGAGTCACTTTTTTGAGGATACGTTTTTTGTCCATGATGGCAACAAGAATAACTTGTCCACTTTTCTTCTTGGGAGCATCCTTTGAAACATGATGGGAAATGATCGGAGAAAAATTGGAAGTTAAAGCAATCTCGGAATTGTGAACTTTATTTAAACAAGCTTTCGTCGGATGAAATAACCAAATAAATGAAATTTGGGATGGCCAAAATCCTTGCAATACACAATCCCGAATTAAATAGGACGGTTTAGCCCAATCTCCAGATTCTTTAATTTGACGAATTTCAAATTGTATATCTTGATTAGTTTGGCCGATTTGCTTAATAAATTGTGGTGGAAGTAATTCTCTCTCAGCCAAAACGGGTTGAATCAATTGGTATAAAATATTCAACTCTTTCTTACTGGGTTTCCGCCCCAATGATCTGTGGATAAATTCTCGATCCAGAGTTGATAATAACTTCATTTTACCCATCCCATTCAATCCCTTGAATTTCTGATTCCATATCTTCCCACACGAATCCTTTTCGTTTTAAAAAGTTTATCATTCGTAATTTTTCTTTTTGGGATTTTTCTCGTGTTGTCATTTTTTTAGAAATGATAGTTTTAACTAATTCTATCGGTGGGTGTTTTTCATATAAATCATCTAAAATTGAATCCAACACCGGTTCAGGAATTTGGTGAGGATAAAATTCACTTTGAACAGCTACGCGACCAATCTTTTTGTTTTCAACTAAATGAGTGGCAAACATTTTTGCAAAATCCGTGTCATTGATAAATCCTTTCGATTCAAGTTCATCTAGAATAGATATAATCATGGCTAAAGGATGTCCTTTAAGTTTGAGCCGTCGAGTTAATTCTGCTCGACTTCGCTGGCGATAACTTAATAAAATTAGAACTTGATTCTTAATTCCAATTGAAGATTCTAAAAATTGGATTTTCTCAAATTCATTTGGATCAATAGTTTGTCCAATTGAGAGAGGTATTGAAAGTAAAACGTCTTCAGAAATTCCAAAGACGTCTCCCGATTCAAAAGTAATTGTGAATCGATTTTTTCGCCGCTTTTGCGGCTCAATAGATTGTATTTTAAGCTTCAGCTTTATCTTTATCTTCATTCAAGCCCATGAATGATTTAACTTTTTCTGTAACACTGGCCATGATGTCGTCATTTTCCATTAAAAATGATTTTGCATTTTCTCGACCTTGCCCGATTTTCATATCCTCATAAGAATACCATGCACCGGTTTTTTCTACAATATTTCCTTCAACAGCTAAATCAATCATATCCCCCACATAGGAGATTCCCTGACCATACATAATATCGAATTCAGATTTTTTAAATGGAGAAGCTACTTTATTTTTCACAACCTTGACTCGAACACGACTTCCAACCATTTCTAAGCCATCCTTGATTGTGGTAATACGACGAATTTCCATGCGAACAGACGAATAAAATTTGAGTGCACGCCCACCCGGTGTGGTTTCGGGGTTCCCAAATACAATACCGATTTTCTCACGGATTTGGTTGATAAAAATCACACAAGTATTAGATCGACTTACCGTCCCAGTCAATTTCCGTAATGCTTGGGACATTAATCTTGCCTGGAGTCCCATGTGAGAATCTCCCATATCCCCTTCCAATTCTGCTCGTGGAACCAATGCGGCTACAGAATCAATTACAATTACATCCAGTGCGCCACTTCTTACCAAAGTTTCACAAATCTCCAAAGCTTGCTCTCCTGTATCAGGCTGAGATATTAAAAGTTCTTCAATATTCACACCTAATCTTTTTGAATACTCAGGATCTACTGCATGTTCAGCATCAATAAATGCTGCAAATCCCCCGGCTTTTTGAGCTTCAGCTACAATGTGCAAGGCTAAAGTTGTTTTTCCTGAAGATTCAGGTCCATAAATTTCGATAATTCTACCTTTAGGAACGCCACCCACACCCAAGGCCACATCCAAGGATAAACACCCTGTAGATATAACATTATCCGAAATTGAGACAGTATTGTCTCCTAATTTCATGATGGACCCTTTACCAAACTGACGATCAATTTGAGTAATGGCTAATTCTAATGCTTTTGCTTTTTTTGTTTCAGTTGACATGATAACTCCTTATATTTTTTCTCCGAGGGGAAATGTTTTTAATTGTGTATAAACGGCTCCGGATGGATGTAATTCACTACTGATAAATTGCACACGATCCACCGGAAAATCAATAACACCAAAAGATGATTTTAAGAATGAATCGATATTCGGGGTTTCTTTTTGTGGATATTTTATTCTCGCTAAAGTGATATGGGGCGAATAATCCTGTTGAGATTTTGGAAATCCCACCGAATCTAGTTTCTTTTCAATTTGTTCAATAATTTTGAGCAATGGGTCCAGGTTTCCCTGTACGCCCATCCAAAGTGTTCTGGGCCGTGTTTTAACTGGAAAACATCCGGTATTCTCTATGGTCAAATTAAATGGTTTTATCTTGGACGTAATTTTTTGAATTTCGTCAATAACATCTTGAATTGCAGTCTCGGGTGTTTGTCCTAAATATTTTAGTGTTAGATGAAGATGTGCGCTTTTAACCCAATGAATTTCACTTTCAGTATTTTCAAGAGTAGAATACAACATATTCTTTTTGGACCTTACTTCCCCGGGAATGGGAACGGCAAGAAATGTTCGATGTAATTTTTCAGTCATTTAAAAGTGAGAGTCTTAACCAATTTAAAGCCACTTGGCTGGTGCGAAGTTTATTTCTTTTTCTATCGTTTCCGAAGTGGAATTCTTTGACTTTTACACCTTTTTTTTGTGCGAGCCCAATATATACAAGTCCAACGGGTTTTTCTTCTGTTCCCCCTGTGGGTCCTGCAATTCCCGTCACAGAAATTCCATAATCTGATTTAAATTTTTCTTTCACATTTTCAGCCATCATTTTCGCAGTTTCTTCACTAACAGCACCCTTCGTTTCTAATAGGTTTATAGGAATATCTAGTAATTTCATTTTTGCTTCATTGCTATAAACGACAAGTCCACCTTTGAAAACATTCGAGCTCCCAGAGATTTCTGTGAGTCGATGCCCAATAAGACCGCCAGTACATGATTCTGCTGTTGAAATAGTTTTTTGTTTATCCATAGCCAACAAAATGACAGCTTCTTCAAATGATTTTTTCCCTTCACCATAAACAGAAACTCCAAGTAAATCACTTATTTCATTGAATAAATTTCTCACAGGATCAGGTTTAGGGTTCGAAATTCGAATATCAACACCAAAAAGGGATGGATAGTATCCAATATCACAACCATGATTTTTTTGCGTTGCTAAAGCAATTTGCTCTATTAAAGCAGATTCGGGAATACCTGCTGTTCTTATTGTTTTTATAGATTTAGGTTTCACCCCCATTTCAAGAATCATTGGAATGATTGATTCTTTCATCATAGCTTCCATTTCTGCGGGTACACCTGGAAGCGAAATTAAAAAAGTGCCATTATAATCAAATTTTGAACCACGTGCGGACCCAACCGGATTTGGGATAATATCACCGTTAGTCGGAATAAGTGCTTGATTCCGATTTGAATCCGGTATGTCCATCCCAAATCGTTTAAATCTTTTAGAAAGTATTGCCCAATATTCTTCATCAAAAATTGATTCGGCTCCAACAAAATCGAAAAGAGTTTTTCTTGTAATATCATCATCCGTCGGTCCAAGACCACCCGTTATAATGACAAAGTCGGGGCTCAAAACACATTGCTGTGCCAAGGAATTTGAAATGGGAATAGCTTGGTCAGGAATTGTAATTTGCTGAATAACAGTACATCCAATGTCTGTTAATTTTTTACCAATCCATGTTGCATTTGTGTTCGTTGTATCTCCAGAAAGAAGTTCATTTCCAATGGATACGATGGCAATTTTCATATAAAGAAATAAAGTAGACTTTGAGTTAAAAGTAATGCAAATATTCCAGCAACGACATCATCCATCATGACGCCAATGGCGGAATGAAGGTCATCCATCAATTGAATTGGACCTGGTTTTAAAATATCAAAAAATCGAAAAAGTAGAAAGGCAACCAATCCCCAAACCAATGTATGCGGTGCTAAATAAAGGGCAATCCACATACCAACCCATTCATCAACTACCACTGCTTTTGGGTCACCATCTTCCCAAGCTTCTACCAAAATTTCTGATGCTACTACACCTGCAAAAAAGATGGCACCTGTGATTAATAAAAAAAGCGGATCACTTATCATGGGTTTTAAAATATACCAAGCTATCAATGCCGCTAAACTTCCCCATGTTCCCGGAGCAATTGGAAGGTATCCAACATACCCAACCGTTCCAATAAATTCAGCTAATTTATATTTTAGGTTCATTCTTTTTCCAGAAAACCCTGGATTGCATTTTTATTTGCATATAGATAAGTAACGCCGGTAACAAAAGTAAACAAGGTTACTGCCAAGGTTAAATTATAAATCAAACGATATTCTCGAACAATGTCTAGCATAGTCATTGTCCAAGCAACTGAAAGTCCTTTTAGTCCCAAAACAATTAGAATAAAAGAAATGATTCCCATTTGGGTTGCTGTTTTGGCTTTTGCAATTGTGGATGTGACTAAGGGCAACCCTCGTCTTTCCATGGCCATTCTGAGTCCAGTTACAAATAAATCTCTAAAAATGATAAGTCCAACCATCCAGAACTCAATAATGCCTATCATGGCAAAAGAAATAAAAGCTGATGACACTAGAATTTTGTCAGCCAACGGATCAAGGAATTTACCTTCAGGTGTTATTTGATCATATTTACGAGCATAATATCCATCATAAGCGTCTGTAATACTTGCAACAATAAAAATGATTAATGCTGAAGGATGTCCCCAGGCATGTTCCCAAAACAAACACACAATAAAAACAGGCGTCAAAAGGATTCGGAAAATTGTAAGAATGTTTGGAATAGTTAAAGTGATGTCCGTCCCTCCATGGCTCTAATAAGCGTTGCTTCATCCGTGTATTCCAAATCTCCACCTACTGGAAGTCCTCTGGCTAACCGCGTAACAGTTACATCTTTTTCTGCCAAAATTTTGGCTAAATATAATGCAGTAGTTTCACCTTCAACACTTGGGTTTGTTGCTAAAATTATTTCCTGTCCGGAACGGGTTCGCTCCAATAAAGATTTGATATTTAATTCGTCGGGACCAACACCATCTAAAGGTGATAATGCGCCACCCAAAACATGGTATTTCCCATTATACGTATTGGTTTTTTCAAATGCATAAATATCAGGTGCTTCTTCCACTACACATAATAGGGTTTCATCTCTTTTATAATCTTGACATATAAAGCAGGGATCGTCTTCCGTAATTCCACCACAAATGGTGCAATCTCGAACTTTTAATTTTACATCTTTTAAAGCATCCGATAAACGAATTACAGCATCCGTTTCAGTCTTTAACAAATGAAAGGCTAATCGTTGAGCCGTTTTTCGACCAATACCCGGTAAGCGAGAAAACTCTTCTATGAGTCTGTTTGCACTATCTGGTAGAGCTTGCAAATTACATGCCCGGTAATTTCAGACCACTCATCATACCACCCGTCACCGAATTCATTTTTTCTTGAGAATCAGATTGGGCTTTTGAGAGTGCTTTATTTAATGCGGAAATGATGAGATCTTCTAACATTTCTTTTTCTTCACTCATGGCATCTGGATCAATTGTGAGTTCCAGAACTTCTTGCTTGCCATTTACTTTGACAGAGACCATTCCACCACCAGATTCGGCTTCAATAATCAAATCTGATAATTGGCTTTGTACATCTTCAATTTGTTTTTGCATTTCCTGAGCTTGCTTCAACATTTTTGTCATATTTCCTTTAAACATCATTACTCCTATCGTAATATTTCTCCGTCGAACACTTCGACGATTTTATTGAAAATTTTATCATCATTCGGACTTGAAATTTTTTCCGCTCTCGTTTTTACTATTTTTTTCTGTTGAGAATCTCCATCCCCGTTTTTAACAAGGACTTTCAAGGGAATACCAATTTTATCTAAAATTACTTTTTCTATAGTTGGAATTCCGCGTTCAACCATTTTAATATTAAAACCACTTTTACCAAAAGATTGAAGTGTCAAATTGTTCCCATCTAAATCTGTAGGAATACATTCTTCAATGATAGCACCAATTGATGGTCTACTTAGATGGATTTTTTCCAATATTTCTGGCCATAATTTCGAAACTGATTCAATCGTTAAACCTGGTTGGGATGAGACAGGGCTATTTTCTTCATCTTTTTTGTCAGGTTCCGAAAAAGGTTCGGGTGTTTCTTTCTTTTCAGAAATATTTTTTTCTTTTTCTTTCGGTATCAATGGCTTTTGTATTTCAACAAATGCCTTGCCTTCAATTTTTTCCGTAATAGGATGAGATAATGTTTCAGTTTTTTTACTTTGAATTGGAATAACAGGTTCTTTTACAGTTGGCGGGATAGAATCCTGCTTTACAGATTCCACTTTGGGTTTTGCTAGATCCGGCTCTGGATAGGCTTTCTCTGAAATCGAGATATTAGAAGATTGTTTTGGAATACTCATCTTAGAAACAACTGAACTCTTCGTATTTATTTTTGGAGCCGATTTTGTTCCAGATAATAATTGATCAATATAAATGGATTGGTCCATTTCAAGGAGTTTTAAGGCAGTCATTTCCAATAATAAATATGGATCTTCTGCTCGACGAATAATTGCAGATGTATCAGTTAAAACTTGGCTAACACGTAAAAGATCTCGTCGTTCCCATGCTTCACTTTCACGAACATATTTTTGTTGATGTTCTTTGTTCATTTCAAGAAGAGATTCCCCCTCTTTAATTCCAGCATAAATAATATTTCGAATATGTTCACCCAAGCCAACCATAACCTCCGGTGCTGGAATTCCAAATCCTGAAAATGTTGACAAAAGTTTTACCATCCCAGTTGAATTTTTTTGACGTATACATTGAGTAAATTCAAAATATAAAGTATCGGTGATCAAACCGAGAGCCTTCACAACTCCATCATATTCAATTGATTCCCCACAATAAGAAATGGCTTGATCTAGCAGACTTAGGCCATCCCGCATACTTCCATCCGCTTTTCTAGCAATAGCATTGATGGATTCACGATCCGACAAGATTCCTTCTTCTTTCAATATGAATTCCAGTCTATCAGAAATTACTTGAAGAGAAATCCGATTAAAGTCAAATCGTTGACACCGGGAAATTATGGTGGCCGGAACCTTATGGATATCCGTGGTTGCAAAAATAAACTTTCCATGTGATGGCGGTTCTTCCAATGTTCTTAATAAAGCATTAAACGCTTGATTCGTTAACATATGAACTTCATCAATGATAATAACTTTATAAGCACTATTCATGGGAGCAAATTTGATTTGCTCACGCAAATTTCGAATTTCTTCTATTCCACGATTAGACGCGCCATCAATTTCTAATACATCTAAAGAACGCCCGTCTGCAATTTCTCGAGAAATATCTGAATCAGGGTTAAATTGAGCAGATGGACCTCCATCGGCGTTAAGCGCCATGGCAAGAATACGAGCCGTTGTTGTTTTTCCCACACCTCTAGGACCCGTAAAAATATAGCCTTGAGCAATACGATCTTGCTCAAACGCATTCGTTAAAGTTTGGGTAATGTGGTCTTGGCCAACGACATCCTTAAAGGATTGTGGGCGCCATTTTAATGATAGAACTTTGTATGCCATAAAATTATTCGGCCGTGCACCAGCGTTTGACTATCCTGTTTCCTGTTCGATAAAAATCAGCCAACTCCATTTCGGGGAACTGTCGGCACATGATTATCATAACTTACCGCTGCTCCCTTCCGGGCCTGACGGGGTTCGTCAAATATTCATTGCAACAGATCGAAATTTCAATATCGCTTAATTTTTTTCAAACTAGTCAGCAATAGCCTGGCGTCAGCATCGATCCTGCTATAGCGGATTGCAGGTTACAGGGCACCGCTAATTCCCCATCTAGCACGGCCAGAAAATCAATTTATTGTTAATAATTAGACACTGAATTTACGTCGAATTAGCCCGACTCAAATCACCAATCAGTAAATCACCACAATTTTAATTTCTGATATTTCAAACCAATCCCAAAAATTTGATTGATCTAATTTCAAGACACCTTCTTTAAAATTGAAACGCAATCTTTTTCGATAAAGAGACTCTGTAAACCATTCTGAATTATCTCGTTTATAATAAATCGCCACAAATGGTGGACTATCTTCCCGAAGGTCTGGAATTAATAAAGTGCAGATTGATTCATTAAATTCACCTTCTGACGTAATGAAATCCAGCTTACTAAAACTATACACCCTTTTCTTTAACGGGGAATACTCCTGAACGTTTTTAGTATGCTCTTGTCCCAATATTGGAATTGCGGACAAACACAAGATTAATGAAATAAAAAAAAAGGGGCGATTTCTCACCCCCAAATTTGTGCTTACTTTTTCTTTCGCCCAAAGAATCCTTTCTTCTTCTTCGGCTTTTCATCTTCTTCTTTAGGTTTATCCTTTTCAGCATTTTCAGCCATACTTTCAATTCGCTTTTCGTAATCGCTCAATTCGTTACCATCATCACCATTATCTTCGGGAGCGTCAGATTTACCAGACTCTTTTTCAGCTTCCGGATTATCCCAAATTTCTTTTAGTTTTTCATGACGTTTTTCTGAATTGCTTTTCAAACTTGTGAGCATTTCATTCACTTCTTCATGAAAATCAGCAATCGTTTGTTCAAGACGTCGAATCAATTCTTCTTGGAGTGGGCCACCAAATCCTTCTCCGACTTGGTCCATAAGACCGCCAAACTGGTCATTTAAATATTGCTTTTGTGGGTCTAATGCTGGTGCAGCATCTTCAACAGGTGGTTCAGGTTTTTTTGCCATGAGGTCTCCGTGGATTATTTAATATTTTTCTTTTCATATTCAGCTTCGGATAAAATTATCGTCTCCGATGGTGTCAATAATGTACTGACAGCATCGAATAATTCGCTACTAAAAATCAAGCCAATTACAATTCCAGTTAATTGAGTGTATCGATTCAAATCATTCCGAGGGATTCCATACTCGTTATAGAGAGTTGATCGTTGAGAATTATAAACTTGAGCCAGCCCAAAACCAGTTAATCCCGTCAATCCAAATAGATAAGGACGCAGATATTCTGAATCTTTTAATTCCGGTTTGTATGATAATTGATCTAAATCACTCAAGTGAACTTTTTCAATTCCCGTATGAGTCTGAATATGTAGCTCTTTTTCCAATACAAGAAATAATGTTCCTTTTAATTTTTTCTGTCCGGAATGTCTCATGGTTATATATTGGGGCAAAGGAAGGTCATTCACAATTTTTTCCGCTCGAAGAAAATCCATACCCTCATACAATTTTATTTTTTCTTCTTTTGTAAATACAGGCTTTGATTCAACCATTTCATGTAACGCATCATATTTTTCTTGGGTAATAAATCGTTTCATATTTTTGATTTCGCCTTGAATCTCTTTTACAATAATAACACGATAATTTATCTTATTAATTCTGAGAATCTGCGCATTAATAAACCCTTTTTCATTCGGGAATATACGGTAGAACCTATTTTCATGTTCATCAATTTCAGTCCCCACTTTTTGACTCAATATCATGACTTCCGTCTGAGCTATCAATATACTGGACAACAAAAAAGTAAGAATTACATTCTTCATGCAATAGACAGTTATCAGAAATTGAAGGAAGTTTCTATCGTGGTTTGTTTGACGGGTTCCATTTCTCCCGTTCCATCATCTCTGTAATATTGACGAAAATCCCAAATAAGACTTACACCTTCACTGAGTTCATATCCGACACGATAACCCATAATTGTGTTCTCAGATGGGTTTTCAAAATCAAATGGATTCGAATCATTATTCCGCTGAAAATAAGCCATGGCTGAACTCACCTTTGGAATATTTTCTGCATTTAAATTGATAAATGCACTAAAACTTTTAATAGTGTCCGATTCTGCAACCATATTTGCATACGAAGCGGAAAACGATGCGAGATTGAATAAATTCAATGATGCTGATCCAAATATTCCTGCCGATGAAAAATCATTACTATTTTCATCAAAGGTAAACATATCCTTTGTTCGAAGTATTGTTGAATCACCCACCGTTGTGGTTATAACACGAGTCAAATCATAAGATTGATCAAAAAAGCTTGGAACAAAAGAGCCATTTACAATTCGATATTCCACTGTTACATCCAAAATGCTGAAAAAGGATGCATGAACTCCTGGAACAGTAATTCCAGTTCCAGATCGCTTCATTCTATTAAATGTTGAATCCGCGGTGACAGATGCGGGAAAATTCAAACTATTGAATTCTGAGTACAATCCAAGGCTGAATAATTTGCCTGAAAAAACAGGATATCCAATATCAAAAGAATAGCCCAACGCGGAAGCTTTATTATTTTCTAAACTGAATGGCGTTGCTTTTAATGTAATACTTGTGTCCAGATAAAGCGTATCGGCTCCAGGATACTGATTCGGATATAGAATATCTGTTAACCCATCTCCATCAACATCAATATCAGCAGAATCATTATCAGCTAATCCATCGCCATCCGTATCATTCCAATAAATTTTGTTATCCGGAAAATCGTCAAAAATGTCGGGATAAGAATCATCATCTCCATCTTTTAATCCAGAAAACATATTCAAATCAGAAACGACATTAAACCCAATGGTTAATGGGAAATCGTCAGAAACTGTATAAGCTGCTCTTAGACCAGTTAAGGTTCCACCTCTTGAAAAATCTTTTAAATTAGAAAAGAATAATTCTCCACCAACAGGTCCAATATTAAATCCTGTATTTAAGCCCGTTCGACGTACAGATGGAAATTCCATCATATTCGAATATCCATTCATTAAGCCACCATATCCTAAGGTCATTCCTTCAATATTCCCATATTTAAACCAAAGGGGATCAGACTTTTGTCCATATTTGATATATAATATTTTATCCAATAATTTGGATGGATTTTCTGCTATATCCCAATCTTCAGTCCGAATGTTCCCTTCAAAATCGAGATACAGAACTAAATCCAATCCAAAGCCAATTTTTCCAATATTGATTTCAGGTCTAAGAGCCAATTGATTATAAAGGACTCCATCAATTGTAACTGATCCAATTCCCATGCCCATCCCGAATGGTTTTACGGGTGCACTATCCGCTTTTTCAGTTGCTTTGGGTATTTCAGGTTCAGTCTCTTCAATCGAATCTTCTAGTGTTTCTGGCTCTTCAGGTGACTCTTCGGTTTCAAGGGATTCTTCTTGCTCGGGTTGTTCTGGCGACTCTTGAGATTCAGATGCTTCTTCAAGTTCAACTTCTTCTTCAATTGCTTCTGGTTCTACAGGTTCTTGGTATTCTTCCACTTCAGGATCCTCAGGATATTCACCGGGAGATGCGGGAGCTTGGATTAAACTCCCCATGGCATTACTAACCGCTTTTTGACCTGCAGCCACAGAGACAGTTTCTCCACTCACCATATTTAAAACTTCAAAAAGCCCTTCTTTACAAATAAATTGATCAACCCCAGCATTTGATACAATTGCTGCAAATTCAGTCCCTTTTACGCTGGCAACAGATACCGGTGTTTGAATTCGAAATGATTTTGTGCGATCTTGTTTTTTAACATTATTCAATAAAGTACCATGTGCCAAATTAACGGTTCGTGTGTTTTTTGTATCCATAAAACCAAACTTTGTATTCTCACGAATTTTCAGAATAGTTTTGTCATCCAAATACATGACGGCACCAAAACCTATTTCCCCAACTTTAATTTCATCACCATTTTGGATAGCGGCTCCCAGCTTGGCTTTTTCCGAAAAAGAATCGGTTCCCATTCTTTTTAAAGTCACATCACCTTCAGCCTTAATCAGGCGCGCAATAACATCCCCATTTAGTTGCGATGTGAATATGAAAATTGATAGGATTAAAAAATACTTTTTAAACATGATTTTGTTCTCTTTTAGACTTATTAAAAATTACTTTTTAATTGAGTGATACACCAATGATTCAATTGATGAAAATTTAATTCCGCACGATTCAGTTAATCCCATTTCGCAAGTTCGACTTGATGATATTCCCTTTTGCGATTTCAAATCAGGATGAGATTGATTAAATGCATTTTTTGGCAATTCCGGATATCTGAGGCTACGATCACCACCCGTTCCACAACAAAATGGTTCCAATGATGTTTCTACTGAAGTTGAGCATCGTTTTGAAATTTCAATTAAATCGGTAGTTCGTCCCATTTTTTGAGATGAACAAACTGGGTGAACAAATATGGATTCATCATTCGGTTCAAATTCTAATTTGTTTTGGATTCTATTTAAAAATTCCGTGGAATCTATTAATGTTAAATCAGATTTTTTCTGGTTCATAAATTGTGTGCAAGGTGACATATCAATGACGATAGGAATAGCACCCAATTCTGATTTGTCATTTAGCAAATTCATCAAATCTATATTCATTTCAGTTCCGATTTTTTGGTGTCCACGAGAATCAAATGCCATTCCACAGCAATGGGATCGATATTCATCTAATATTTTTACAGGTACACCTGCATTTTGTGCGATTTTAACTAAATATTCTGAAGAGGATACTCCCGTTTCATCTGCCGCGAGTACTCGACTTGCACACGATGGGAAAATTAGATATTCAGGAATTTTATTAGAATCAGGAATTTGTAATAAATTAAGATTGGGAATAGTTGAGAGTGTGATTCCATTGTTGGGCCAAGACGGAATTTTAGTTTTAAAAATAGAATTTATCCAATCTATCGTATTCCTTAAAAACTTGGCACCCACTAATAATTCAAAAAATTGTCCCACTCTTATACTGGATCGAATCATTGAAAGTCCAAGCCGGAAATTGTTCCTAAAGTATGGAGCCAAAATATATTCTGAATTCGGATCATTTCTCATGGATTTAACCATGGCGCCTGTATTGATATTTACGGGACAATCGAGCTCACATAATCCATCTGTTGCACAGGTTTCGTCAAAGGCATAATTGAATGCTTGCAACTCTGATTCAGGTATAGGATTCAATTTTGATTCACGCAAAACAGCAATTCTTTGTCTTGGAGTTAGAGTCAATCCACGACTGGGACAAATTCGTTCACAAAATCCGCATTCAATGCATTTATCCACTTCATCATGAACTTGTGGCATGGGTTTTAAATCTTTCATATGAATTTTTTGATCTCGATTTAACAGAACATCTGGATTCAAAATGTGACATGGATCTGCCAAGGATTTTATTCTCCACATGATTTCGTATAAAGGTCCACCCCATTCTGCTTCCACAAAAGCAGCCATATTTCGGCCAGTTCCATGCTCAGCTTTCAATGAACCATTAAATTCTCCCAACGTCATTTCAGATAAATCATCCATCATGCCTTCATAATTTTTCACACCCCTTACGTTATCCAAATCCACAGATGTAATGAAATGTAGATTGCCATCTTTAGCATGTCCAAAAATTACACCATCGTGAAATTCGCGTTTATTAAATATGTTTTTTAAACCTCGGATAGCTGGTGCGAGATTTTTAGTATCCACTGCAATATCTTCAGTAATAATACTCGTACCCGTTTTCCGTAAAGATCCCAAGGTTGGATATAATCCTTTTCGGATTTGCCAGATTGTTTCCCGGTCTTTTTGATCTGTTACCAGACTCATCGAAATAACGGATGAATCTTTTTCAGTAAAAGATTTGGATTCACTCATCAACCGATTGATTTCTTCAACCGAATCTTTTTGATATTCAATTAATAATCCGGTTACATCATTCGCTACTAAATTTGGATCATAGGGCGGATTTTCAAAATGCTTTGCAGTTCTGAGAGATTCATCATCCATAAATTCAATTGCTGATGCGCCCAAATCTTTGAAAAATGATACGGATTCTCCAGCTTCTTCCGGCGTTTTAAATAAAACTAGCCCCGTCCCTTTATGCTCTGGATCTGGAATTGTATTTAAGGTTACATTAGATAAAAATGCCAAAGTCCCTTCTGCCCCAACCAATAAATGTTTAAAAATGTCCAGTGGATGGTCATAATCCAAAAATGAATTTATTGAATAACCAATTGTATTTTTTAGTCGGTATTTTTGTCGGATTTTTTCTGACCATTTTGAATTAGACTCAATCTCTTTTTTTAGGTTTATTAACCCAATCGCCAATTCTGGTTCATTTAATCTGAACTTTTCTCGTTCCCCCGATTGGCTTGTATCATAAAAATTCCCATTGGCCAAAATAAAAGATAACTCTTTTAAAGTATGATAGGCATTAAATTGGGTTCCACAAACCATTCCAGACGAATTATTCGAAATAATTCCACCCATTCTCGCAACATTAATAGATGCAGGATCAGGTCCAATTCGCCGTCGATATGGATTTAATATTTTATTGACAACTGCGCCATTTACGCCAGGCTGACACCAAATAGCATTCCCGTTTTCTAAAACCTTAAATTTTTGCCAATCATACAAAACTTCCGCAATAATTCCTGTTGTAATTGATTGACCAGAAAGAGATGTCCCAGCTGTCCGAAAGGTGATGGGCGTTTTTGTACGGTTACCATAATTTAATAGAGCTCTAATATCTGTCTCATTTTTGGGTCGAGTCACCGATTTCGGAATTAAACGATACATACTCGCATCCCGAGAATAGGCAAGTCGAGTAATCAAATCATCATGAATACAGGAATCAGGTAAAATTCCAGATAGAGTTTCCATTTACAGGGGGCGGCAATTTTCGCGGATTTTATCAGGAACTGGAATGGCTTTATTCATTTTATAATTAAATGAAACCATTTTAAATATAACAGAACAAACAACATTATCGCCCAAAAAAGCGATACCTAATAAATCGTAACTCTTAGAACCAATTCTTATTATTCTATGACCAATTTCTAATTGTGCTGGGTGGGTGACTTGAGCCCAATATTGTACATCCATTGCTCCTAAAATTACACTTTCATCCATCTCTTTTTTTATACCAGAATATCCAAGCTGAATAAATAAATCAACTCGTGCGGTTTCCATATAAGTCAAATACGCGGTATGATTCAGATGTCCTAAAGCATCCATATCTCGCCATCGAGTTTGAATTGTAGTCCAAAAATCAAAATCTGTTCGTTGTAAATTCCGTGTTTCCATATTAGAACTTAATATATCACGCCATTCCCAAACACGAAAAGATTAACCTTTAGACAATTTTCAAAAGATGATCTAAATCTTCTTCTCCAATTAGATACAGATCCAAATATAACGAAATATATTACCTTGGGAAAACCTCGAGCCGAAATAGAAATCGGTTGGAGAAAAAAAGTTTTTCGGGGAAATGGATACACCACTGAAGGTGCTAAAATACTTGTAACTATAGGGGGAATCTGAAAAAACACTTATTACAAAGGCAATGATAGAGAATAAAGCATCTATTCGCATCATGCAAAAAATTGGGCTTAAATTTGTAGAAGAATTTTGGGGAGATTATGAACCCCACTCAGGAAATCCTGATATATTATACACATTAAAACCATAAGAGAAAAGTATGCCAACTTCTCCATAAGAAATGATGCAAGCAATGAGGAATAATCTAGTTGAAAAAACTGGACACAATCTTAACCATTGGATTGTGCTTGTTAAATATTCCGGCGAAGAAAAACACATGGCAATTATAAAATATTTAAAAAGCGAACATGGACTCACTCATGGATATGCAAAATTTATAGCATTTAAAGTTCGAGAAGAATCTAAACCAATAAATACCGGTAACGATTTAGTAACAGAATTATTTAAAAGTCCAAAAGAAGCCCTAAAGCCTATATATGAGACGTTAGTTGCCCAGGTAGATGGTTTTGGAGAAGATGTAGATTTTCCCCCAAGAATAGCGTATACAACCATTAGAAGATCAAAACAATTTGCTATTTTCAAACCATCTATGACAGACCTTCTCGATATTGGATTAATTTTAAAAGGTCTGGATAAAACATACAAATAACTAAAAGGGAAACAATTTAGCGGAATGATGACACATTGTGTGGCAATTCATCAATTATCAGATTTCGATATAAAGTTAAAAAGATGGCTAAAAGATGCGTATGACAAAGCTTAACACCTGCCAAGTTTTTGTTGTAGTTTTCCATAATGAAACAGCTTATTATTTTTTCATCACTGGTGGCAACACTTTTATTTGCCCAGCCAAAAGATGCAATTGAATTCCAATTGAATCATGTATCTGGAATCGTTTTAAATAAAATAGACCAGTCACCTTTGATTGATATAAAAGTGGCCATCATGAGTGGTAATAATACTGAGAAACATTCTACTTATACAGACGACTCAGGCCATTTTTCTATTAATAGTGTTGGTTTTGTCTGGAAACCAAAAATTAGATATAAATCCCGAGAATTTTTGACTCAATTTAAACCGATAAACATGGTAGACCTTGATTCATCAAATAATATTGTATTTAAACAATTATTGTCTCCAATTCCTGAAGAACTTCGGATTCCAAACTTATCTCAAAATTCTGTTAACACGAGAGCTGAAACTTTTTTAATTCCTGGAAATGTATTTTATTATTTGTCGATTTTGAATGATAAATATTTAACCGAAAGAATTATTATAAAATCTAGACGAGCATTAGATTCCGACAATGGACTTATTGTAATTAAAGTAAATGATGCCTTTTATGATCCAATCCGATGTTATGTCCCCCAAATGGGACGCTATGAAAATTTAGCATCTATTATCGATGATTATTTTCCGTCCCCAATCTTTGAAGCCTCCGGTTTACCTCTTTTTATTCCCGAAGATTTATTATATCCATCTGTAATTTTTGGAAAAGTTTTAGATGTGAATTCCCACAAACCTGTTGTGGGTGCAGAAGTTAGAATTGTAGGAATTACCAATAGCAGAATGTCAGATATTGAAGGAAGATATGCTTTTCAAGTTGACAATGCAGGAACTTATGAACTTGTAATAAGTCCACCATTTGGATATAAAACAATCTATTCCGGAATTTCTGAAATTGTAGTTAAGTCACCAAAAGGTGGATGGTATCTATCAAACCATTATCTCGACCAATGAGAAAGGCGATTTTATCGCTTATTCTTTTCTCATCTGCTATTTATACTCAGAATATTTCTATGAACCAAACTGAAATTACCACATTGGGTGGCGGTTGCTTTTGGTGTGTAGAAGCAGTATTTCAACGCATTGATGGTGTATTAAACGTAATTCCAGGCTATGCAGGCGGACATGTTAAGAATCCTAGTTATCGAGAAATCTGCACTGGGAAAACGGGGCATGCAGAAGTGGCTAGAATTGAATTTGATCCAAACATTATTTCCTATAAACAACTATTGAATGTATTTTGGCAAGCGCATGATCCAACAACACTAAACAAACAAGGCGCTGATATTGGAACTCAATATCGCTCTGTTATTTTCTATCATTCTGAAGAACAAAAAGCGGTTGCGGAAAAATCAATAAAATCAGCAAATGAATCAAAATATTGGCCCAATCCTATCCAAACAGAAATCACAGAGATTAATTCATATACCGATGCTGAAGACTATCACGATAATTATTACAATGAAAACCCAAATCAACCCTATTGTCAATTCGTGATTAAACCGAAATTGGACAAATTGGAAAAACTGGGAATTATTGACTAATGCGTTTCATAATCCTGCATAGTCGCAATTAAGGTATCTACGCCTACCTCTGGCATTGCATTATAAATAGAAGCACGAAATCCACCCACCGACCGATGACCTTTCAGTGTTTTGAGTCCACGATCATCACAGAATTGTAAAAAGTCCGCATCATTCAAAGATGAATCAGTAAAGATAAATGGCACATTCATCAGAGACCTATCTTCTTCAGCAATAGGAGATTTAAAAAGAGAGTTTCTTTCAATTTCATAATAAAGTTTTTGTGCTTTTCTTTCATTCATTTTTTCCATTTCACTTAATCCGCCTAAGCTTTGAAGCCATTTTAAAGTTTCATTCACTACAAAGACAGAAAAAACCGGTGGCGTATTAAACATAGATTTTTTTTTCACATGCGTCTCATAATTCAACATGGTTGGTATTTCACTGTAATTTTTCCCCACGAGATCATCGCGGATGATTACCAAGGTAACGCCCGCCGGTCCCATATTTTTTTGTGCTCCCGCATAAATCAATCCAAAATCTGACACATTAATAGGTTTGGATAAAATATCCGATGACATATCCGCTACAAGAAAACCATCCGGATTATTTACTTTGGGGTATTTTTTATATTGCGTGCCATAAATTGTATTATTGCTGGTTATATGCATATAAGATGAATCAATATTTTGTTCAAAATTCTTAGGAATATAATTATAAATAGATTCTTTCGAACTGCCAATCACATTCACATTTGAGACTTTAGCACATTCTTTAATTGCTTTAGATGACCACGCCCCTGTTTCTATATAATCAGCACTTCCACCCTTTGGAATTAAATTCATGGGAATCATGGCAAATTGGGTTGATGCGCCACCCTGAAGCCACAAGATATGATAATTGTCTGGAACTGAAAGTAAGGATTTAATATTGGCAGTTCCTTCTTCAAAAAGAGAAACAACTTCTTTTGATCTGTGGCTCATTTCTAGAATACTCATTCCAGAATTATTATATTCTTTCGCTGCTTCTCCAGCAGCATTTAAAGCGGAGTTGGATAAACAGGCGGGTCCTGGACTAAAATTGTAGATTTTCATTTTGTTAAATGTGTTAAAATATTACGAAATATTGAGATTGAAATTAGGGTACGCAAATAAAATAAAAGCTAAGATTGTATATTTTTTCCTGTCATTTCGAACGAAGTGTGGCTATCTCAATTCGTTATTTAAACATTCTAGATTACCGCGGTTTCTACCGAAACATCGTAATAACAAATACGGGATTGATCTATAAATGACTTGTCATTGCCTGTGTCCTATTTTGACTAACAAGTAATTTTTATTATTTCTCTTTCTTTATAACCCCATTTCAACTTTGCTCAATACATCGCCAAAATATCCCCCTAAGAAAGTGGGATTGGAACAGTAAAAAAATTAAATTACTTTGAAAACGATTTTAATATGAAGTAAATGGGATCCGGTTAAAAGTGAATTCAACTTTTGCCTTGGCAAGCACTCCGCCGATTTCTAAAACAGGATAAGCTAAAAAATTGATAGGGCCAGATTCGGGGCCAGGTTCTACCACGAGATCACGTCCATGGCTAAATTCTATTCTATTCGCCGGATTATGTCCAAAATAATAAGTTGAAAGTGCTGAACACTTATCTCCCTCACTAATGTCAATAGGCCACCATTTGCCATTTGTATAAAATTCTGCCCAACAATGATATCCATCAATACCACCCTCATTACGAGAAGATGTAATGGATGCCCCAATTGCAAACCGTGCCGGAATATCTACAGAACGAGCTAAAGCAATAAAATAAGAATGGAAGTCTGTACAGTTTCCCGTTTTTAAATCACAGGCATAAACAGCATCGCCCTTCCCCCAACCATCACCGGTTTTAATATATTTCATTCGGTCAATGGTATGATCATATAAAGCACGAGCTTGAGCAAGGCTACCCAATTTACCATCTACAACTTTTTTGGCTATTTTATTAAAATCTTCATTTGTTGGAACCAATCGGTTTGGACGTAAATAATCTAATGGATCACCAAACTTATTTTCATAAACACCCTTTTCAAGTCTATTGACTAAATAATTTATTTCTATTATTTGTCCGCTATTTTCCGAATTCAATTCCATGAAATACACTTTATTTCCATGATTGTTCTCATCCAAAATTTCATAAGCGACAGGCGATTTGAATGATTTCAATTCAATTTCCTGGAATTCATCTGAAACAGGTACGGGAATCCAAATTCGACTCGTTTTGTTCATCTCGGGTAAAGTGGCACGGTAGGTGAACTCGAACCGATCCTTTTCTTTAATTACGCCCAAAAGCTCTGGTGATGCATTTTCTGCAGGAACTCGATGCCATGTTTTATCGCTATTCTGTTCCCAAAGATAAAGAGGCTGTCCATTGATTTTATGAACCGTGGTTTCTGTCACAATCATTTCACCAGGATTTCCAGACAAAAAAAAGTCAACATCATATACAAACCCATTCGTGCTGGCAAGATCTACACAAGCAAAATGTTCTTGGGGTCCCAAATTTGCAAGATACTCTGTATGAACCTTAACCAGTTTAAGGTTGAGCTCTTTTTCTTCAAACTCTAATTTGAAAAACCCATGGCCAATCAGAGATTGTTTTTCAATATGGTTTTCAATGCCAAGTTGAATTTCAGCTGTGAAATCAACCAATGAATTTTTGTCTTTGTTATTTGAGTTACATCCGACAAAAAGGATAATAAATATTAGTTTAGGCAAAAATCTCATTTGATAATTGATGTGTGTTTACCAATTATTTCAAATTGAATAAATGGTAGGTTTAAGACAATTAATCGTCTGAAGGATGTTCTGGATGTTCGCTTTTCTCATTTTCTTTAGATGGATGTTCTGGATGCTCACTTTTTCCGTGCTCTTTAGAAGGATGCTCCGGATGTTCACTTGAAGCTTTATCATCAGATGGATGTTCGTTTTGAACGTTTTCTTTTTGTGGTTTGGATGCAGAATATTTTTGATCTTTTTTATCGCATCCAATCAAATTTACAGATACAATGATACTCAATAATAACACGGCTAATATTTTTTTTAAATTTCCCATTTTGACTTTTATCCTTTTTGTTATTTTACAAATTTTAATCAATTAATCTTTTCCCGCAAAAAAGCGGGAAAAGATATGTACCCGGAGCCGGACTCGAACCGGCACGCCCTTACGAGCAATGGATTTTAAGTCCATAGTGTCTACCAATTCCACCACCCGGGCTTAAGTTAATGAGGCGTCGGCCGGATTCGAACCGGCGAATGACAGTTTTGCAAACTGCTCCCTTGAGCCACTTGGGTACGACGCCATAATAATTGTATGAGAGCAAACTGCGACCGTGAGTCTCGACTTTCGGGAGCACAAGCCAATTATTTTATCAATTTACTGAAAATTAGCGGGGGAATTTAAGCTTGGATTTCTGTCTTCCAATTCACCTTTTTTCATTAATTGGAAAGAAAATAATGGTAGTTTTAACTATGAATGTACACAGATTAAATATCTACAAACGTCTTAGGGATTTCAAAGTGCCTGCATCTATTTTAGATGATATTTTCTCAGAAGAGAAAGATATACTCGTTTTAGAGACTGCATGGGAAGCATTAATTAAAGATGGTTTTAAACAAGATGATGCTGCAAATGAAATATCTAAAATGATTTTCAAAGAATTGGATGATAAACCAAATCAATCTTTAGATGATGAAAAATAATTTATATTTGAATTGGGAATTGAAGTTTTCTTAATTTTGTATTCAAAATCTTTTCCTTCATATACGTCTCGTCTTAATTCATCAATGATTGGAAAATGAGTTTTTGCAATCTCTAATGATGAACTACCATTATCTAAACTATCCATCAATACATTCGCATAATGGATTGCTTTATTTCTAAGATACCCTTCTTTTATATCCATCCATATAGTAGGACCAACAGCCATTTTACTTTTCGTTAATAAAAGATGGTTTTCAACGAATTCATCTAATGACTTGGGTTCTGTTGAATACAGGATTGAAAAAAGTAAGATAAATCCAATTTTTATCATGGTGAAATTATAAGGCTGCTACATCGACTCCATCAAGCCAATTTGATACTTTTTCTACAACGGATTCTAAACATCCATCATCGAATGGTAGTTTCAATCCAGCAAGTTCAACGAGACCTGTAAATGGCAAACTACCACCTGCTTGACAAAGTCGATAATAATCTTCCCATGCTTTTTCACGATTTTCTTCACTTTTAATCCAAAATTGAAATGCGCAAATTTGCGCTAAAGTATAATCAATATAGTAAAACGGCATTTGATAAATGTGAAGTTGCCCTTGCCATATTCCACCGGATTTTGGGAATTCAATATCATCATAGTCTCGATTTGGCAGATAAATGGATTCCAGTTCCAGCCACTTATTTTTTCTGTCTTTGGGCGTTGCTTCAGGATTCTCATAGACCCAGTGCTGAAAATGATCTACACAGGCACCATAGGGCAAAAAGGATAAACTGCCTGCAATATGCTTGTATTTGAAGCGGTCTGTTTCTTCCTTAAAAAATCGCTCCATCCAGGGCCAGGTAAAAAATTCCATACTCATGGAATGTATTTCCGCTGCTTCCATGGTTGGCCATAGATAACTCACGAGAGGTTGGTTCCGACTGGAATAACTCTGAAAGGCATGTCCAGCTTCATGGGTTAATACCGTTATATCGTGATCTGTACCATTGAAATTTGAAAAAATGTAGGGTCGATCATATTTAGGAAATGATGTACAGAATCCTCCTGGCCGTTTCCCTTCGCGATTCACCAGATCCATCAACTCTTCATTTACCATAATGTCAAAAAATTCCCCCGTCTCTGGAGATAATTCATGATACATGTCCTGAGCACCGGACACTAACTCTTCGGGAGTTCCTTTAGGCTTTGGGTCACCTTCCTTAAAATTGATGCCATCATAAAAGTATAAGTGATCCAGGCCTAGGATAGCCTTTTTCTGTTCTAGTAGTTGGGTCACTATTGGGACAACATGATCCACAATCTGTTTTCTGAAATTCGCAACTTCATCCGGACCATAGTCAGACCTCCCCATACGCAAATAGCCCAGTTCAACAAAGTTATTATACCCCAGAGTTGTAGCAATTTTATGGCGTAGTTTGACAAGTTTATCATACAAATCATCAAATTCATCAGCATTCTCTTCAAACCATTGAAACCGAGCTGCATAAGATCGTTTGCGAAGGTCTCGGTCTTCATGAGTATGGAAGGGGCCTAAACCGGCCAGATTATAACTTTTCCCATCAAACTCTATCATGGCCCCGGCTGTGAGTTTTGTGTACTCATTTCGAAGGTCTGTTTCCTTGCGAAGCATATTCATGATTTTCGGATCGAATGTTTTTAAATCCATTTCAATTTTTTTTAAGAATGTAGCACCCCATTTCTCAGTTAGATCAGCTTTGAATCTAGATGCGTCCACGGCCTGATCAAGTTTATTGTATACTTCTTGGATATCAGGTCCTATAGAATCATAATAATCTCTCTCAGATTTCGCAGCTTCATCATTAATATTTCGGCTGAAATTCAAACTAGCGATGGACTGGTAGGACGAATATTCCCTGCTTGACTCATCCACTTCTTTTAAGACAGTAATCTGTTCAGATGCAGTTTCAGCATTTTCAAAACGTGTCAGCCAACCAGCCATCAATTCTTTTTGGGTTTCTATATCAAGTCGTTTATATGGGAAATCGTTGTATTTCATTTTTTCTCTCTCTGTTTTACAGTTTTAGTTATCTTTTACAATAGGACATGCAAGCCAATGGTTAGGTGCATATAATTCAAATTTTGGAACTTCTTCAGAGCAAGAATCTTCAGCAATCGGACATCGAGTCCGAAAACTGCACCCTGACGGTTTATTCATAGGTGTTGGCACATCACCCTTCAATACAATCCGGTTTCTATTTTTTTCTTTAGGATTTGGGATTGGAACTGCTGAAAGCAACGCCTTGCTATAAGGATGTTTCGGATGATGATACACCTGACTCGCATCACCAAATTCCATCAAATTCCCAAGATACATGACAGCAATTTTATCCGAAATATGCTCCACAACAGATAAATCATGAGCGATGAATAAGAAAGAGACATCAAACTCTTTTTGGATATCCATCATCAAATTGATCACTTGGGCTTGGATAGACACATCTAATGCGGAAACAGGCTCGTCGCAAATAATTAAATCGGGATTTGTAGCCAAGGCACGTGCTATGCCAACCCTCTGTCTTTGTCCACCAGAAAATTCATGTGGGAAACGTCCAGATTGATCTTTTCTTAAACCCACTTTTTCTAATAACTCTAATGCACGATTTCGCCTTTCTTCGTCAGAAAGGTTCAAATGAATTTTTATTGGTTCTTCCACAATTTGTGCCACAGTCATCCGAGGGTTCAAAGATGCGTAAGGATCCTGGAATATCATTTGCACACGGGAACGATATTTACGCATTCGTCTTGGATGAAGTTTATTAAAATCCACATCTTCGCCATCAAAATGATATAATATTTCACCACCTACTTCTACATCGGGTGCAATGTATTTTAAAATATTGATCATGGCACGACCCACTGTGGTTTTACCACAACCCGATTCTCCAACTAATCCGACAATTTCACTACGTCCTATGGAGAATGAAATCCCATCAACCGCTTTTACTTCAGCAACTTTCCGTCCCATAATTCCACCTGAGACAGGGAAACTGACAGTAAGGTTTTTTACTTCGACTAAAGGTTTTTGGCTCATACCGTTGCTCCATCCGCCACAACGTGGCAACGCACAAAATGCCCATCTGCCATTTCTACCAATTCCGGTTCTTCCGTATGACAGCGATCTTCAACAAGATCACATCGAGTACAAAATTTACATCCCACGGGCATATCTAAAATATTTGGAACCATCCCTTTAATCGTTTCTAATCTTTCTGCAGGATTATGCTCATCCGGATGTGGAATGGAATTCAAGAGTCCTTTCGTATAAGGATGAAGCGGATTCTCGAATAATGATTCTATTCCAGACACTTCCTGTATCATGCCTCCGTACATCACAATCACACGATCGCACGTTTCAGCCACAACAGCCATATCGTGTGTAATGAGAACCACGGCAGCATCTTGATTCTCATCTTTCAATTCTAACATCAAATCAAGAATTTGGGCTTGAATGGTCACATCTAATGCTGTTGTGGGTTCGTCTGCGATTAGCAGAGATGGATTTTTCGCAAGTGCCATGGCTATCATAACCCTCTGGCGCATGCCACCGGAAAATTGATGAGGATATTCGTGCATTCGTTTTTCAGGATCGGGAATACCTACTCGTCTCAACAAATCAGTTGCTTCAGAAAATAAGTCTTCAAAATGTTTTTGATATTCCCTGGAAATTAATCCTTTTATTCCCAACACCGTATAGGCCACCATTGTTGGAAATAAGGTTCCTAATAAAAATGCCAATGCTACATCTTTCCAATAAAATGTCCATCCAAATATCAATTGTGAAATAATGACAAGAATTGAACCCACAACAAAAGACAATTTCATTCTTAATGGGCTAGGCACATCCTTAAGGGTAGAAGCAATTGATAGAACACCATCCTTGAAATACTCCAACAATGTTTTTGGATAAATTGCTTCTGTAACTTGCAATCCAATTGTAAAAACAGGATTTAGAGACGTCATGGGCTCCTGGAATATCATGGCTATTTCACGTCCGCGATATTCTCGCATTTTTTGGTAAAGATTCTCTCTAAAATTATTGTAAGCTTCTTTTTTAGGTGACTTTAAAAAAACGTGGCTAGTAATGACAATATCAGCAATAAATGATATGATAAATGCAATGATCCCAGGGATCGGTAATGTAATATGAAGTGCGATCCACCCGAGAAAAAATAATCGCGTTAACCAGGGCCTTTTTGGTCCGGTTAACTCAGGGAAATATTTGAATTCAGGTAGTTTGTTAATGCCATCAAGATCGTGACCATCAAAAAGCAATTCATCTTTGAATTTGATAGATCCTTCACTCACTTCTCCGGGTGGATTGGGAATCAATTGAATTAAAGATAAAACAGAAACAGATTTCCCGGAACCGGATTCCCCAACGATACCAAGCGTTTCTCCCTTGAATATATCAAAGTCGATGCCATTCACTGCGGTAGCCCATTCATTCCCGATCTTGAAACGGGTTTTGAGACCTTTAACTTCCAGTAATTTTTCGCTGCTCATCGCAATCTCGAATACACTTTTGGATCAAAGGCTTCCCGAACACCTTCTCCAATAAAAACAATGGATAGCAAGGTTAAGAATTGTGCCGCTACAGGAGAAAAGACCATCCACCATTTACTCACATTCTGGAGCCCAACATCTAACATTTGTCCCCAAGATGGTGTGGGTGGCGCCAAGCCAAATCCAAGATAATCTAATCCAACCAAGGCGGAAATTCCAGCTACAACGGAAAATGGGAAATACGTAATAATTGGAACCAGTGAATTAGGTAGAATATGTTTAAACATAACTTTTACGTCCGACTGCCCCATACTCAAAGCAGCCGCCACATAATCTTTTGCTTTTTCGCGGTAAAATTCGGCTCGGATTAGATAGGTCATACCAATCCAGTTTACCAGAGTATAGATACCAATAAGCAGAAAAAATGATGGTTTTACAATGGACGAAATAATAATAATAACAAATAGCATGGGAAGACTAGCCCATATCTCGATTAGTCTCTGAAAAAAAAGATCGAATTTTCCGCCAAAATATCCCATGGATCCGCCAATGAAAATCCCTAAAAAATAATTTATGATGGTTAAGATCAATGCAAATGAGATTGAAATATTGAAAGCGTAACAGAGTCGAGCAAATACATCCCGGCCGGTATTATCTGTCCCCAGCCAGTGTTTTCCTGAAGGAGATTCGTACATTTTATTCCCATCTGTTGTAATATCTTCAAATGGGGAATAAGGATAAGGCGGCATCAGCACCCAATTTCCTGTATTATCTTCTTTAAAACTTTTTCTCAATTCCCTATATTTTGCTTCGCCGGGAACATCCTGCCCAAATGTTTGTCCGGATACATATCCCTTAATTATCGGGAAATATAATTCATTTTCGTAACTGACAATCAGCGCTCTGTTATTGATCAAGATTGGCAATAAAAAGGAGATTCCGTATAAAGTTGTTATAATCACCAATGCATAATAACCGCGCTTTAAGGTCTTAAACTTCAACCATCTTTTCTGAAGGATGGATAAGTGCTGTTCTTCTACTTTATTCTTTTCAACCATTACTTGAACCTAATTCTTGGATCTACTGTAGCCAAAGCAAGATCTGAAATAATATTCCCTATTAAACGAAGTAATACAACCACCACTAAAAATCCTAATGTGATAGGATAATCCCGTGATAAAATAGCTTCATATGCCAAGCGGCCAAAACCGTCAATATTGAATACGCGCTCAATAAAATAGGATCCTGCAATAACCACCCCCAAGATATGCCCAATCCCTGATGCTATAGGGATTACACTATTTCTCATAGCATGGAGCCAAACCACTCGTTTTTCATTTAAACCTTTTGCAAACGCAGTTCTTATATAATCCTGGCTTAAATTTTCCAACAAACTATTTTTCATTAAAACCGTCATGGTGGCAAAACTGCCGATAGACCATGCAATAACCGGCAATATCATATGATGTACTTGATCCACCACTTTTTCCAGAAGTGTCATTTCTTCCCAAATTTCGATAGGGCTATGGAATCCACCTAAAGGGAAAAAGTCCCAAAAACTACCACCACCGAATAAAACAAGGAGAACGCCACCCAATGCCCAACCGGGAATAGAATATGCCATAAAAATGGCAACACTGGACCCAAAATCAAATACAGAGCCATGGTTAAGAGCTTTTTTTATTCCCAATGGAATACAAATTAAATAGGATAGAAAGATACCTGTGAGTCCAAAAAACAGGGAGATCTTGAATCTGGGTTTCATGACCTCGGTTACAGGCTTTAGATAGGTATAGGATTTCCCCAAATTCCCTGTCAAAATTCCAGAATATTCCTGTTGAAATATGACTGCTTCACGAGTGCCATCGTCTTTGATTTCATCGATGGAAGCATGCCAAACCGGACTTGGGGTTCCATCTTTATCAAAAACGGATAAATTATTTCCGTCCAAGGATTTTACATCAATGCGCCAAATTTGGCCATCACGTTTCCCGACACGTTTTTCTGTGAGAGTCTCGCCGACAGGAATTTCAAAATCTCGATGTTTAATTTCTCTGGGCCAAATACCCAACCAAATGAGATAGCGTTGATAAATGGGTTTATCAAATCCATAAAACCGTTTCAATTCTTTCAGAGCAGATTCAGGGAGAATACTACCACCATCAATCCCTGCAGCAGATCCACCGCCACCTTCTCCACCTCCGGCCAATCCACCCATTTGAAGTTGTAAGATTGTTTGCTCTAAAGGACCGCCGGGTGCCAATTGGAGAATAGTAAATACTAGAATGGTTGACCCCAAGAATGTTGGGACCATGAGCAGGATTCGTCTTAAAAAATAAGTTGCCAAATCAGGTTATTTATTATTCTTTAAATATTCTGGCCAATATTCAGTATCCAATGGCAATATTTCTAATTGTTCACCATTAGCCATGGCATCTTCAAGACTGGATGCTTTAGTATCGTCAATCCACCAATAATAAAGAATATCCCAATGCTCACCTACATAACGAGACAACATCCATTCAGGATAATCAAATTTATCCCACCACATTGTTCTAATATAGTTTCGAACCGTACTCCAAGCCGTTGGGTGTACATCTGCTACAATACCATCAATTTCTTGAATAATTTGAATTCTGCGTTTTTGATCAAAGCACGTATCATATTCATC